>CAZZZU010000009.1:0-57659 GCA_964658805.1 uncultured Steroidobacteraceae bacterium | reverse complement strand
AAAGGGTATCGCCAGTGTGGATCGGCAGGGACGCCAGAACCTTCGCGGTATCAATACCGGCGGTCCCGAACAGGAAAATATTCCCGAGCGGCTTTGTGGTTTCGGCCGGAGTGGTCGGGGCGGGCGCGACCGGTATGACGATTTTGGGGGCCGCGGGGGCGGCCTTTGGCTGCGGATGCGCACAAGCACCCAACAGCGCCGCTACCCCGAGCGCGATACAAAATCGCTGCAGCGGCGCGCTCCGGGTGTTCACGAGGGGAACGAGTCTTTCCAGGCACGCAGCACGGCGAATACATGTGCCGGACTGGGTAAGGGCATGCCGGCATGCGCTTCGGCAGCCGCACGCACGCGTGGATTGTCACAACGGAGAAAAGGATTCACGCGCGTCTCCAAAGCCAGTGTCGATGGCAAGCTCGGCTTGCCGGCGTCGCGCACTCTTCGGACGGCGCCCTGGTACCCGAGTGCGTTTTCATTGTCAGGTTCGACCGCCAGTGCGAACTGCAAGTTCGCGGCCGTGTATTCGTGACCACAAAACACCCGAGTATCCGCAGGCAGATCGCGCAAGCGTTGCAGTGAAGCTGTCATCTGCGTCGGCGTGCCTTCGAACATACGGCCACAGCCCGCACTGAACAGCGTGTCGCCGCAAAACAGCACGCCATGACCAAAGAATGCGATATGGCTGAGAGTATGCCCGGGCACTTGCAAAATCTCGAAGCTAAGTCCCAACTCCGGCAGCTCACAACGTTCGCCGTCGCGCAAGGTCTGGCTGCACGATGCAATGCGATCGTCGTCCGGCCCGAAGACGGGCACTGAGACTTTGCGTAACAACGCCGGCACGCCGCCGATATGATCGTTGTGATGGTGAGTGAGTAAAATGGCGGCTAAGCTTGCGGAGCTTGCTTCGAGCTCGGCAAACACGGGGGCGGCGTCGCCCGGGTCAACGGCGATCACCTGGCCAGGGGCGGCCGGTGCGTCGATGAGCCAGATGTAGTTGTCAGCGAAGGCGCGCACGGGGCGCACGTTCAAGTGCGTATTTTGATTGGACATTTTGCGGCTCATTTAACCTGTAAGTGACGCCGGATGCTAGTTTTTCCAGGAGCGGCAGGGTTGAACGACACCCGACAGACAAGCGTAGGCGATTGGTTTGAAGGGCCGCTGGGTACGCGTGTCCTGCGCGAGGAGACAGCCCTGGCGCCGCTGGCACTCGACAACGTATTCGGTTTCGAGCTGCTGCAGATCGGCACGTGGGGTCCGGCGCAACATTTGATGAACGGTGCCCGCACCCAGCACGCCACCCTGATGGCGCCTGAGCTCACGCCCGGCGTGACGCTGTGCGCGCCGTTGGACACGCTGCCGTTTCGTGCCGACTCCATCGACGCGATTTTGTTGCCGCATACGCTCGAGTTGGTCGAGGATCCCTATGCCGTGTTGCGCGAGGCGCAGCGCGTGTTACGCGGTGAGGGCTGTCTGCTGATCTGTGGTTTCAATCCCTTGAGCGGCTGGGGCGCGCGCCGGCGGTTCGGCCAATTCTTTGGGCGCCCGTCATTTCCGCCCGGCACACAGCGCATGCTGTCGGAGCGCCGCTTGCGCGACTGGATGGCACTGCTCGGCTTCGACGTCGATAGCGTCTACGGCTATCTCGGCCTGATTCCGCACAAGGGTCGCCTGGATGTGAAGTTCGAGCCACGTGCCGCCATGACAGCGGGCGCGTATCTGCTCAAAGCGCGCAAGCGCTTGCCCACGCTGACGATGGTGCGGCCGCGGTGGCGGAGTCGCCAGCGGGTGTTGGTCGGCGCGGCGGAGCCCACTACCAAGGTACCCACCTCCAAAATTGTTCCATGACGGAGGTCGAGCTGTACACGGATGGCGCCTGCCGCGGAAATCCCGGGCCGGGCGGATGGGCGGCCTTGTTGATCGCCGGCAACGAACGCAAGGAAGTCTCGGGGGCGGAGGCCGCGACGACCAATAATCGCATGGAGTTGGCCGCCGCGATCGGCGGCTTGAAGGCATTGAAGCGTCGGTGTGCGGTAAAGCTGTACACCGACTCGAAATACGTCTTGCAGGGCGCCACGGAATGGCTACCCAATTGGAAAGCGCGTGGCTGGCGTACGGCCGCGCGGGCACCGGTCAAAAATCAGGATCTCTGGGAGCAACTCGATGCCGCGGTGCAGACGCAGGAAATCGAGTGGCATTGGGTCAAGGGGCATTCGGGGCATGAAGGTAATGAATATGTGGATCGTCTTGCCAATACGGCCATCGATCGCATGCTGACGGGCGGCGGAAGCTAGATGCGTCAGGTTGTATTGGATACCGAGACGACGGGTCTCGAAGTCGAGCAGCACCATCGCGTCATCGAGATCGGCTGTGTCGAAATTTTAAACCGACGCCTGACGGGTCGGAAATTTCACCAATATCTGAACCCGGAGCGCGACATCGATGAGGGTGCGCAGCAGGTGCATGGCCTGACGCGCGAGCGGCTTTGTAACGAACCCCGATTCTGTGATGTGCACGAACCGTTTCTGGAATTCATTCGTGATGCGGAATTGATAATCCATAACGCCGCCTTCGACATCGCGTTCCTGAACGCGGAATTTTCCAGGCTGCAAACGGCACATCGGATTGCGGATATCTGCAAGATACTCGACTCGCTGGCGCTCGCCCGACAGATGCATCCGGGGCAGCGCAACAGCCTCGATGCGCTCTGCAAACGCTATTCAGTCGACAATTCGCAGCGCGACTACCACGGCGCGTTGCTCGATGCGCGCATTCTGGCCGAGGTCTACCTCGCCATGACGGGCGGGCAGGCCACGTTCACTTTGAGCGCAGCCGGCGACGCGGCGCGCACGGCGCGTATTCTGGCGCCGAACCCCGCTGCCGCGGGCCTGCGCATCGTGGTGGTGAGCCCGAACGAAGAAGAGCTGGCGGCGCATGAACACATCCTGGCGTTGCTCGACAAGAAATCTTCCGGCAAGACGGTGTGGCGCAGGCTGTGAAGCTGCTCGTGACCGGCGCCGCCGGTTTCATCGGTTTCCACACCGCCCGTTTTCTCCTGGCGCGCGGCGATGAGGTCATCGGACTCGACAACCTGAACGATTACTATGACCCGAGTCTGAAGCGCGCGCGCCTCAAGCTGCTCGAGCAGGAGCCGAGATTTCGGTTCATCAAGGCCGATTTGGAAGATCGTGGCGCGCTCGAGCAATTGTTTCTGCGTGAGCAGTTCGAGCGTGTGGTACACCTGGGGGCGCAAGCGGGCGTACGCTATTCCATCACGAATCCGCATGCCTACGTCTCGGCCAACGTGGTGGGGTTCCTCAACATCATCGAGGGCTGCCGGCAACATCAGGTACAGCATCTGGTGTACGCCTCGACCAGTTCCGTGTACGGCTCGAATACCCGCATGCCGTTTTCCGAAGATCAGTGCGTGGAGCATCCGCTCACTCTGTATGCGGCCACCAAGAAAGCCAATGAACTCATGGCGCACAGTTATTCATCGCTGTACGCATTGCCGACCACCGGCCTGCGATTCTTCACGGTCTACGGACCCTGGGGCCGCCCCGATATGGCCCTGTTCACCTTCACGCGCCAGATACTGGCGGGCGAACCGATCGAGGTTTTCAATGGCGGCGAGCACCGCCGCGACTTCACCTACATTGACGATATCGTGCAGGGAGTGGTGGCTGCCGTCGATCACGTTGCGGCGCCCGACCCCGCGTTCGACGCAATGAATCCAAATCCCGGCCGCAGCAGCGCCCCCTATAAAATTTACAACATCGGCAACGAGAGTCCGGTCACGCTCGGCCGATACATCGAGGCCCTGGAAGCGTGTTTGGGCCGCCAAGCGCAGCAGCGATTGTTGCCGCAGCAGTTGGGCGATATCCGGGACACCTGGGCAGACGTGACGGCACTCGAGCGCGATGTGAACTATCGCCCGCACACCAAACTCGAAGTGGGTGTGAAGCAATTCGTCGAATGGTATCTTGCTTACTACCACCCCGAAAGTGCCTGAAAAACACATGTCAAGTTTGAATTCCGAGCTCCCAGCGTGGCGCGCGTTACAGACGCACGCGGATGAATTCAGGGCAACGCACCTGCGTGATCTGGCAGACGCCGATGCCGGTCGCTGGCAGAACTTCCACTTCGAACACGAGCAATGGATGCTGGATATTTCGCGGCAGCGGGTCTCGCAAAAGACGCTCACGTTGCTGTTCGATCTGGTGCGCGCCATCGACATGGAAGCGCGCATTGCCGCCATGTTCCGCGGCGATCCTATCAACACCACGGAAAAGCGCGCCGTATTGCATGCGGCCTTGCGCTCGAGCTTTGCCGGCTCGGCTGCGGTTCAGACGGAAGTCAAACAGAGCCGGGCAAAGTTATCGGCCTATGCGAGCGCGATCCGCAGCGGTCAGAAAACCGGCATTACCGGCAAACCTTTCAAGCACGTGATCAATGTCGGCATTGGTGGCTCGGATCTGGGCCCCTTGCTGGTGTGTGATGCTTTGCGGCACGAATGGAGTGGCGGTATCACGCCGCACTTCGTTTCGAACGTGGATGGTACGCAGCTCGAGGATCTCGCGCGGGAACTCGACCCGGCCGAGACGCTCGTGATTGTTTGTTCCAAGACGTTCGTGACCTTGGAAACGCAGACGAACGCGAACGCGGCCCGTGCGTGGATCGTCGGTGCGCTCGGAGAGGAGGCCGCGGGGTATCACTTTGCCGCCGTCTCCACCAACGCCGCCGCGATGGACAAGTTCGGTATCGCGCAGGACCACCGCTTCACCATGTGGGATTGGGTGGGTGGCCGCTATTCCGTGTGGTCGGCGATCGGCCTGGTTGCCGAGGTCACACTCGGCAGTGAACGCTTCGAGCAGTTTCTGAACGGCGCAAGCGATATCGACAAACACTTCAGTACTGCGCGCTTCGAACACAACCTGCCCGTGATCATGGGTCTGATCGGCGTGTGGAATCGCACTTTCCTGAATCTGCCCACCCTTGCGGTGCTGCCGTACGACCAGCGTCTCGCGCGCCTGCCCGCTTATCTGCAGCAGCTCGAGATGGAAAGCAACGGCAAATCGGTCGCCCTGAACGGTGCCGCATTGAACTTCGCAACCGCGCCCATCGTCTGGGGTGAACCGGGCTCGAACGCACAACACTCGTTCTTTCAGATGTTGCATCAGGGCACATTGGATCAGGCGGCTGACTTTATCGCGCCTTTGCGTGGGTCGTGGGGCGGAACCGTAGGTCAGGACCTCGCGTTGCAGAATTGCTTCGCACAATCGCAAGCGTTCGCCTACGGCCACCCGTTGCAAGCCGTGACCGAAGACATGCACCGATCAGGCGCTTCTGCCGAGGAGATCGCTCGCGTCGGACCGCATCGTGTCCACCAAGGCAACCGACCCAGCTCTTTGCTCATGTACCCGCAGACCACTGCTTACACGTTGGGTGGATTGCTGGCGCTGTATGAGCACAGCGTGTTCGTGCAAGGCGCCGTGTGGGGCATCGACTCCTTCGACCAGTTCGGCGTCGAGCTGGGCAAGAAACTCGCCACCGGAATCGACATGAGCGGCGCCAAAGCGCCGCAAGGTTATGGTGCCGCCGGCCTGTCCTCGCTCATCGCCTACGTCAAAGAGCATCGCTAAACGCAATCTTACGTTGGCTTAAGAGCGTCTTGCCGGCAATACTTTATACTGGCCTATTGCCACGAGAGACGGGGACTTGGTGAAGCAAAGGAAAGGGATCATTCTGGCGGGGGGCGCCGGCACACGGCTGCATCCCATCACGCTGTCACAGAGCAAGCAGCTGTTGCCGGTGTACGACAAGCCGATGATCTATTACCCCCTGGCGACGCTCATGCTGGCCGGCATTCGTGATTTTATGATCATCACGACTCCCCGCGACCGCCAGGCATTCCGCGACCTGCTCGGTGACGGTGCGAAGTGGGGCATCCATTTCGAATACGCCGTGCAGCCTGAGCCGAATGGCATTGCCCAGGCGCTGTTGATTGCGGAGCGTTTTCTGGATGGCGCGCCTTCGGCGCTGATTTTGGGCGACAACATTTTTTATGGTGCGGATCTGGTGGAGTTGCTGAGCGCGGCTGCCGATGACCCGACCGGCGCCACGGTGTTTGGCTATTACGTACACGATCCTGAACGCTACGGCGTGGTGCAATTCGACACGCACGGCAACGTGCTCGATCTGCTCGAAAAACCGGTAAAGCCACCCTCCAACTATGCCGTGACGGGGATATACTTTTACGACGAACACGCCCCGGCGATGACCCGCAGCATCGAGCCCTCGCCGCGAGGCGAACTCGAAATCACCGACCTGAACCGTGCCTATCTCAAGAATGGAATGCTGAAAGTGAAGCGTTTGGGTCGTGGTACTGCGTGGCTCGATACAGGCACACACAATTCGCTGCTGGATGCCGGCGTCTTCGTGCGCATCATCGAGGAACGGCAGGGCCTGAAAGTTGCCTGTGTGGAAGAAATTGCCTGGCGGATGAAATTCATCGATGCCGAGCAACTCGAAACGTTGGCGGGACCGCTGCAAAAAAGCGGCTATGGCGAATACCTTCGCCGTATCATCAGAGACGAGCACTTCGCGTGAAATTCATCGAAACGCCGATTCATGGCGTGGTCTTGATCGAGCCTCAGGTCTTCGGTGACGCGCGCGGCTTTTTCACGGAAACCTGGCATGCGGAGAAATTCAAGGCAGCCGGCATCGAGGCGGCATTCGTTCAGGATAACCAAAGTCGCTCAAGTCGGTGGACGCTGCGCGGCATGCATTTTCAGGTGCGCCATACGCAGGGCAAGCTGGTCAGAGTCACGACCGGTGTTGTCTACGACGCGGTTTGCGATCTGCGGCAGAGTTCACCTACCTTCAAGAAATGCTGGGGGGTGGAGATTAGCGCTGAGAATCACCGCATGCTTTGGGTACCCCCGGGTCTGGCGCACGGCATGCTGGTGACGTCCGAAGTGGCGGACTTCGTCTACAAGTGCACCGATATCTACAGTCCCGCGGATGAGCGCACGCTGGCGTGGGACGATCCGACGGTCGGGATCCAGTGGCCGTTACCGGCGGGTGTCCACCCCAACCTGTCGGCGAAAGATATGAAAGGATTGTCCATCGGCGATGTAGAGAAATTTCCCTGATGGTGCAGCGATGACTTTCAAACCCCACAATGTGCTGGTCACGGGCGGCGCAGGATTCATTGGCTGCAACTTCGTGCGCCATTGGTTGTCGCTGCCGGGCGACGGGCATGTCGTCGTCCTCGACGCGCTCACATATGCGGGCAACGTGGCGAGTCTCGCAGACGTCGCTGCGTCGCCGCGTTATGACTTCATCAAGGGTGATGTCTGCGACGAAGCCTTGGTCGCCCGCGTGCTAGAGAAACACGAGATCGATACCATCGTGCATTTCGCTGCCGAATCTCATGTCGACCGCTCGATCCTGGGTCCGGACGAGTTCATCCGCACCAACGTGTTGGGTACGCATTCATTGCTCAAGGCGGCGAGGGCGCAGTGGCTTGGCAGGTTCAAGACCTCGCATCGCTTCCATCACGTTTCGACGGATGAGGTCTATGGTTCGTTGGGGCCCACCGAAGCGGCGTTCCACGAACGTACACCCTACGCCCCAAATTCCCCCTACTCGGCGAGTAAAGCGGCGTCCGACCACCTGGTGCGTGCTTATCACGAGACGTACGGCCTCAGCGCCGTCACGACCAATTGTTCGAACAATTACGGACCGTTTCAGTTTCCGGAAAAGCTCATCCCGCTGACCATCATCAATATACTGCTGGGAAAGCCCATTCCGGTGTACGGCGATGGTCGGCAGGTGCGTGACTGGCTGCACGTGGGTGATCACTGCCACGCCATCGACAACGCCTTGCAGCACGGCGTGTCGGGTGCGGTCTATAACATCGGCGGCAACAGCGAGACTGCGAACATCGAAATCGTTCGGATGCTATGCGAGATGGTGGATCAGAGAATGAGCCGGGATCCGGTTTTGCAGGAAACCTACGGTGCTGCGCCGGGTGCACGCGACGCGAAGTCAGCCGATTTGATCACTTACGTGCGCGACCGCGTCGGTCATGACCGCCGCTACGCCATCGACTTCAGCAAAGCCGCGCGTGAGCTCGCGTATCAACCGGCATTGGAGTTGCGGCAGGGTCTCGAATCGACGCTCGATTGGTACCTTGGCAATTCGGCCTGGTGGCATCCCCTGCTCGGTGCTGACTATGCGAACTGGATCGATACAAATTATGCTCACAAGGCTGCGATTCAATGACGCTGCGTAGCCAGCTGTCGATGAGACTGAAGCCCTTTGCCCTAGTCTTAGGATTTGCTTTATTTGCCTTCTCGGCCGTTTCACAAACGCCGACCACTGATCCGTTGAACGCGCTCAAAGGTCTGCCGCAAGATCAACAGGACCAGCTGATGCAAGGATTGGGAAAGAGCGCCGACGGCACCAGCAAAAAAGCCGATCCGCGATTGCAGACGCCGGATACGGTACGGCAGAAGAAAAGCGACGTGGACGACCTCGATGACTATGATCGTCCGCCACCGCGGGTGCGCGACAAGACCTCCGATGGCCGGACTTTACGCATATATGAAGAAGATCCTGAGATTCGCGCGGATGACACGTTGCTCATCGACATCAGGCCCATCGAGCGCAAGCGGCGACCGGCAGTTCAGGAATCCGGAACGACGAGCGCCAGCGGCGCCGGCGCGAGCGCGCTGATTGGGATATCGCCCAATGCGGTCCAACAACAGCGATCGGTGACCACGACTGAAGCGGAAGCAGAACGAAAAGATAAAGAGGATGCACGGATGTATGGCCGTGAGCCTTACGAGGAAATACCGCTGACCGAGGAATCTCGCGCTCGGCTGGAAGACTTTCGCCAGCGCATACTCAAGAACAATCCGTACAAATTGAATCGGTTCGGGATCCTAGAAATTCCGGGGCTTCCTTCCATGCCGGTTGCCGGGTTGACCGCCGCAGAAGCCACGGCTCGTTTGAGCGCGGATCCTGATCTCAAGGACTTCATCGTCAAGATCACGCTTTTGCGTCTCAAAAGCTTTGGCGAAGAGGCGTTGAAACCGTTTGGTTACGATTTGTTCAAGGGCACGCCCACGACATTCGCGCCGGTGGGCGATATCCAGGTCCCGACCGATTACACGGTGGGTCCCGGCGATACGCTGCAGATCCAGTTGTATGGAAATGACCCGGCAACTTACTCGCTCACGGTCGCCCGCGACGGCCGCATCAATTTCCCCAAGCTGGGTCCGATATCGGTTGCGGGACTGAGCTTCGATGGTGCTCGCAGCGCCATCGAACAGCGAGTGACGAACCAGCTCATCGGCAGCCGGGTCAGCGTGACGATGGGTTACCTGAAATCCATCCGGGTTTTCGTGCTGGGCGAAGCGGAGAAGCCTGGGTCTTACGTGGTGGGTGGTTTATCGACGATGACCAACGCGCTTTTCGTCAGCGGTGGCGTCAAGAAGAACGGCTCGTTACGCAACATACAACTGAAGCGCGCTGGAAAATTGATTACCGTCCTGGACGTGTACGATCTGCTGCTGCATGGCGATACCAGCAATGACCGGCATTTGATGCCGGGGGATGTCATTTTCATCCCGCCTATCGGCAATATTGTCTCCGTCGACGGTGCTGTGGTGCGGCCCGCGATCTACGAAGCCAAACAGGAAAAGACGGTAGAGCAGGCCGTTGAGATGGCGGGGGGTTTAACGCCCGAGGCAGATCAGAAGCTCGTGCAAGTAGAGCGCATTCGACAGTCCCGTTTGAAGGAAATGCAGAATGTCGATCTGACCAGCAACAAGGGGCGCAACCTGGCTCTGTCGAACGGGGACAAAGTGCGGGTGCAGCAGATCCGGCCGACCTTGGAAAATTCAGTTACGTTGACCGGCTACGTGTACCGCCCGGGCGCCTTCGAATATACGAAAGGCCTACGACTCAGCAATATTTTAGGCACTTTCAACGACCTCCGGCCCTACGCGGATCGGCACTACATCATGATCCGGCGCGAAGTGCCGCCCGAGGAAAGGGTGCAGGTCATCTCTGCCGACTTGGATGCGGCGCTGGCAGCTCGTGGGTCACCTAGTGATCCGGAACTGCAGCCGCGCGACAAGATATACGTGTTCGATCTTTCGGCCAGCCGTGAGCGCATCGTTGCTCCAATCATTCAGGATTTGGTGCTCCAGGCCACCCCCGAACAGCCCGCGCAATTGGTCAGCATCGAAGGACGGGTCAAGGCGCCTGGAAAATATCCACTGCAGCCGAGCATGCATGTCAGCGATCTCATCCGCGCCGGTGGCAGCTTCGAGGATTCGGCCTACGGCGGCCAGGCTGAACTCACCCGATACGAAGTCATCAATGGCGAATCGCGGCAGACGGCACTTCTTTCTATAGATCTGGCGTCGCTTCGGCGCGGCGATTCTGTAGCTGATTTACCGCTGATGCCCTATGACGTGCTGGTGATCAAGCCGATCTCGCAGTGGGAACAGCCGGGGAGCATCACGCTCGCCGGCGAAGTGCGCTTTCCCGGTAAATACCCTATTCAACGCGGTGAAACTTTGAGGTCGGTGCTGCAACGCGCGGGCGGGTTCAACAGCAGTGCTTTCGAGGAAGGTGCCATCTTCATTCGCGAAGAACTCAAGAAGCGCGAGCGCGACCTACTGGATCTTCTCGTCACGCGACTGCAGGGCGATATCGCTGCATTGACGTTGGAGTCGGTGGCCGTGTCGACAACGAGTGCTAACGCTACCAACAACGCGGCGACCAGCATAGCGATTGGGCAGCAACTGATTTCGCAATTGAGGGAGTCCAAGCCGGTGGGACGCCTGGTCATAAACGTCGACAGAGCGATGAAGCGGCCGGCGGGTTCGGTCGATGACGTGGAGTTACGTGACGGCGACAAGCTGCTGATTCCCAAGAAGACCCAGGAAATCACGATTTTGGGCGAGGTGCAGAGCCCCACTTCGCATGTGTACGTGTCCGGCTTGACGCGTGACGATTACGTTGCGAAGAGCGGCGGCATGACGCAGCGGGCTGACCGCAAGAGAATCTATGTGGTTCGGGCCAACGGCGATGTGCTTTCGGGGGGAAGAAGCGGCTGGTTCCGACGGTCCCAGAGTATCGAGATTCATCCTGGCGATACCATCGTGGTGCCTCTTGATACCGAGCGGGGGCGATCGCTGCCGTTCTGGCAGGCGGTGACGACGATTATCTACAATCTCGCGGTGGCTTTACTGGCTGTGCGAAGCGTGTAAACCCGCGACCCTTGGAAGGACTCAGTGATGTCACTGAGGGGAGGAAGGGCTCGATGAAGCGGACGTGCAGGTCCAGATTGACCTGCTCCGGTTGATAATCAGTGACTTAGACCTAAGCCAGTGTTATTCAATTCATTCGTTTTCGTGCTCGCCTTTATGCCAATTGTGGCTGCGGGTTTTTTCCTAATTGCGCGTTATGCCCAGCCCCTGCTGGCTGAACTGTGGCTGATTATTTCCTCCCTGGTTTTTTATGGCTGGTGGAATCCTAGGTATCTAGGACTGCTGCTGACCTCAATCGTGATCAACTTTCTTTGCGCATCCTACATTACGCTTGAGCGCTCTGAGGCTCAGCGACGATTGGCCCTCGGTTGTGGTATCGCACTGAACCTGTGCTGTTTGTTTTACTTCAAATATGCAAACTTTTTCCTGACAGCACTCTCGGATATGACGGGGTCCGATCTACGAATCGACGCGATAGCCCTTCCGATAGGCATATCGTTTTTCACATTCACGCAAATTGCCTTTCTCGTTGATGCCTTTCGAAAAAAAGCGCTCGAAAGAAGCCCACTTAGCTACGGGCTTTTCGTCACATTCTTCCCACACCTGATTGCGGGGCCGGTGTTGCATCACAGTGAAATGATGCCGCAATTTGCAAATCCAAAAACGTATGGTCTGCGACTGAACAACGTTTTGACGGGATCGATCTATTTCCTAATTGGAATGCTAAAAAAAGTAATTTTTGCCGACAGCGTGTCGCCGTTCGCGGATCGCGTCTTCGATGGAACAATGCCACTCTCTTTTGTGAGTTCCTGGGAGGGCGCACTCTGTTACACACTGCAGATCTATTTTGATTTCTCCGGTTACAGTGACATGGCTATCGGCCTCGCAAAGATTTTCAACATCGATCTGCCGCTCAACTTTGACTCCCCTTACAAATCGAGCAACATGATTGAATTCTGGCGTCGATGGCACATGACACTGTCGCGTTTTTTGCGGGACTATCTCTATTTTCCCCTGGGCGGAAACAAGAAGGGTGCGGCAGCGCGTTTTAGAAACCTCCTCATTACCATGGTATTGGGCGGACTGTGGCACGGCGCAAATTGGACTTTCGTGGTGTGGGGTACCATTCATGGCATTTATCTGGTCATCAACCATGCCTTTCGCTCTCTTGGTACGAGATGGAAGGTAGGATCATGGATAGAGTCCAGCACCTATCTCATCGCAGGAAGGTTGATTACGTTCGTAGCGGTAGTTTTTGCCTGGGTGTTTTTTCGGTCGGATAGTCTGCAGCGTGCATGGCAGATAATCGTTTCGATGGTAGGAGGTAGTCACCTTTCTACAAAATTGCCGCGCTACGAGTTACCCCAAGGTATCGCATCCGCATTGGGTTCCTGGTCCGGGCCGTGGATAGTGGGACTATGTGTCATCGCCTGGATTGCGCCGAACAGTCAGCACTTAATGTCTGATCTGCGGCGTTCGCGCTGCTTCATAATAATTTCCTCCGATCGGTTCATGAGCAGCGGTTTGATTGCATTCTGCTGGCTGATGCTAATTTTCACCGTTGCTCTTGGCGCGGTTCGCGGTACCGGTTCCCCCTTTATTTATTTCAACTTTTGAGCTGCGCATGTTGAAAGTCTTGGCAGGTGTCGCTTTCGGTATCCTATGCGCATGCCTTATGGCGGAATTGATGCTTCGATTCGCGGGCTACGAGAATGTGGTGCTCACCCAGTTTGATGCAGACCTTGGCAGGCTTGGTCGACCGCACCTCAGCGGAATGCAGAACTCAGAAGGCCGCAATCGTGTGGTATTCAACGCGCATGGTTATCACGACGTCGAACATCCGTTACAGAAGGTACCGGGTACCTTTCGGATCATCGTATTGGGCGACAGCTTTTCTGCGGGCGTGCATGTTGAACTGGCGAACACTTATGCCCAGCGGCTGGTACCCGAATTGGCGGCCTGCAAGAGCCTTGTTGGGCGACCGATCGAAATCGTTAATCTTGCCGTCAACGGATACAATCTTCATCAGATCTATTTGACCGAAAAGGATGTGGTGCCGGAGTACTCGCCGGATCTGATATTTGTGGCGATCACTCCGAATCCTGGCCTGCTCAGTCCGGGCGCGGTGGAGGCGTCGCTCTCGCCTGTCGTCACGTTCAACGACGACACACCCTTGGTCAGCCGAAAGTTTCGTAATTCTCTTACGTACAAGCTTAAGACCTCCGGGATTTATGCTTTCTTCATTGAGCTGTCCGATCATGTGCGGCTTCTTCAATTTCTTATGGAAGCTGAGTTTCGCGCCAGAACGGCCATGACGACAGGCAATCATCCTGAGCCGCACAACAATTCGTCCGGTGATGATGCAGCGTGGGACGCTTCGAAGGAGCTGATCGCTCAGATTGCCAATCTGAGCAAATCGAGAGGGGTTCCTCTGCTATTCGCACTGACCGCTCCTGATGAAATAGATCCGCTCCACCCGCCGACCGTTGCGGTAGAGCGAAGAGACGCACGCTACAAGCAAATCTTTGCTGAACTGCCGGTTGACTTTCTGAGCATCGCAGACGATATGCGCTCCTATTCAGTCACGCATCAGGTGTACCTGAACGGCTTCGGAACATTGGGCGGCGGTACGGGACACTGGAATAACGAGGGGAATAAGGTCGCTGCGCAGCTATACGCGGCCGGACTGTGCACTCAGTTGAGCGTCAGCTTCCTCAAAAGTGACGCTAGCGTCCGCAACGGTCAAAAATCGCCTTGAGTGATATTCATTGGGGGCGTTCAGGCATCGGATGGGAAGGGGCTCCTCCAACTCACCTTAGGTCGGCGGCCGTTAGCTGTGCTGTCTTCATTTCTCGTGTCTAGCTTTTGCCCTGTCGCGATGATGTGAAATGGCTTGCACACCTCGACGTCGAGTACGGTCAGACCCACGTGCTGGATTGTATCGACGACCAGCCGTGTATTGAACACGTGATGATGCAGCCCTCGGAACTCAATATTCTGATGAGAGCGTCGTTTGAATGCCGCAAAGTCCCCGGCGCCAGGATCCCTTTCCAGGTCGTGCAGGCTCAAAACCTCCGGCACATGCGTCAAGTCGGTCTCATCGACCTGGTTTTCGAAATCGCTTTTCAGGTGTTCGAACGACGTAACAGGTCGGCGATGATCGAACGTTCCATCTCTATGCGGTACAACCACGAGCAGCACGCCTCCAGGCTTAAGGATCCTCGTCCACTCGTGCAGCCCTAATATCGGATTCGCCAGGTGTTCGAGCACATGCGACGACACAACGAAGTCATAGGCGTTGTCGGCTGCAAAAGACAAATTGCTCGCCTCGGATATGAAGTGAGTGCCGGCTTGCCTGCCTTTGTCGAATGCCACTCCCGCTTCTGCACCCTGCGTCCAAAGGGTATTCCGACGGAATGTACAATTATCCAGTTTCTGAGCCACTGAATAAAGTGGAATGATGCCGTTCTTGTCAAAGATCTCACTGGGGCCGCCAATCTCCAGGCCAGTCTTATTCAAAATAAAGGGCTCGAGTTGCGCGTAGTTGGCCATGCGAGGTGGGAACGCGCGTTGAACCGCCAGTTCAAGCAGGCCGCTGAAGCCGTCCTTACGCACTTTCCTGACCAATTTGTTGATTATCATGAGACCTTTGGCCTGATTCGGATTGCGGTCGAAACTGATCCTGTACGGTGCAAAGTCGCACATTCGTTGACGAGGAAGCAAGCTGCGCTCAACAGTGTCGCTCGCGAGGCTGGTGAATCTCGTCAAGGAGGGGCGTCGGAACACTCAGGCGTAAAGAAAGCCCTGCCAGTAAAATGAGTGCCAGAACCGCATCTTGAGCTACTTGCTTCACCGCCATGTCCACCGGATCACGCCAAAAATGCACGGCATTCAACAAAAAAACGAGCACCATAATTCGTTTGAAGTTCCCTGCGGGAAAATACCGGAACACCAGGCTGATCATGATCGCAAGTACACTTACTGCTGCGACCGGATAACTGAACATGTAACACAAGGTCGCGAAGCCACTCATGCCGCCTACGGGTGAAAACGTATCGAATCCGAAATGAAGCGCTTCATTGTACGGGCTCATCGCGGCCAGTTCGTCTGCGGATAATGAGAAACGCGCGAAACTGGGAATCGCACTGTTAATCAGGAATGCGAGGGTCTGCAACCAATCCGCGTGTTCGGCGACATAGCCGCTTGCTTGAACGAAATACGCAATGTTAAGCGTCAGGGAGTCCAGAGCTGACTCCATGACGAATCCAAATAGGGGGCCGAGAAACGCTGCTTGTTCGCTTATTTCCTTCATACGAAGGATGCCGACGAGTGAGCCAATCGCGACGACTATGCTGACGGTCAGGAACAAATACTTGGTTTTTAGGCGGTTCTGCAAATAAAACAGGATCACTACGAACGCCAACTCTTTTACCAATATCAAACGTGTTCCGCCGGCTACTCTGAGAAGAGAAGTAACCAGGTACAGGCCGATGACGAAAAACCGGGATCGTAGGCTGTGGTCGGTGCTGATGATGAAGAGGATGAACAGCAGGAATATGGCCTCATATAGGCCCGCAAGAAATCCCCAAAACGGGATGGATCCATCATCGACGCCTAACAAAACGTAGTTGCCGGTGAAAACGGATCCGAACTCCACCAATAATTTAGTCTGTAAGACGACCGCGATCGACGCAGTCAGTAGAAAAACTGGGAAAAACAGCGGGCTGTGCGCGAGACTCTTCATTCTTGGATGCGCAACACTTGCTTCGATAATTTCCGACAGGCCCAACACCCGGTCGCAAATGAGCAGCACGATGTAGTACATGAAAATAAGCAGAGTCTCGGCGAGGGTATATTCCGGAAACACGTACCGGCTTAGAACCGGAGTATCTGCGAAGATTTCGGTGAAAAGAGGGCCGCAAAAATAGATCAGGATTGGCCACACAAGTAAAACAAGGTAATTTCTGTTTTTCATGAGCCACAGACAGCTCAGAAATATGAATGCATAGAGGCCGAAGCCAATCGTGGCGTTGTGGCTCAGTAAGGATTCTAGATTCATAGTATTAACAGCATGTTAGCAAACATCATGCGGCTCCACTGCATCACGAGGGCGCAAGGTCAATGTTTCGGCTTTACTACCATCTCTACTTTGGCCCGTCGTGGCGTACGGTATGGCAGGTGCATCGGCAGGCAATCGAGCAGTTCGCGTTGAGCGGGTTACTCGACCGTCTTGTAGTGTGCTGTGCCGGCCCCGTGGGTCCGGAATTCGGTATCGATGTGCCCGTTGAAATTCGCGAGTTGTCGCCGTCTTTGATAGGCGTCAATGAGTTCCACACACTCAAGGAGATGCATCAGGACGCAAACCATCCCGGTCAGCAGTCGCCTTACTTCATTTACATGCACAGTAAGGGGTCATCAGCACAGTCATTGGACGAAAGTGGTTCGGAGTGGTCAGCATTTCTCTGCCAATCATTGTTACGCTCGGCCCCTCACTTTGAGCACTTCGTCTGCAAAGACTACAATTGCCTCGGAAGCAATCTCGCCTTGGGCATCTTCGAAGACTTTGGGCCTCCCAGGCTTCATTACTCGGGTAATTTCTGGTGTGCGACCAAGGCGGTGGTCGCGGCCGCACCTGATATTGACCTTGGCAGCCGCGCCTCCTCCATTCGCCACAGCGCCGAGTGGTGGTTAGGACTAGCTCCCACGTTCCGTCCGTTCAATGTGTTTGCGACCGGTGTCAACCATTATCAACCGTCCGGAGGCAAAATCGATTGGGAACGGCTTAGCCGCAACATTGCGCAACTGGACCGGGTGAACCCCTCTATGTCGCTGTCGCTTCTTAAAATCGAATTCCTCCGGAGAATGCTGATGCGAGCAACAGGCAATCCCCGTACCAGGCGTATGATTTCCAGACTGGTTCTCGCGTCCTTGCCTTACCATCGATGGCGCAAGCTGTTTTACGCGCATGACATACTCATGCGGTACCTTGGCTCTCGCAAGTCGACCTATCTGTACTGCGCCGAATTGAGCTAGCATCGATTAAAAATATTTACGCAGCTTGGTGTTTTTGATTTTGACCACTACGAAGCTTACGGCTCGAATGACCTTCCTAGCGAATCGTTCAAAACCATTCAGATCGGTGACAGGACGCGATGCTGTCAGCGTGGCAAGCAAGTTCAGAGAGGAGGGGTGATACCGGTAATCCGCTACATTGGAGGAAATGCCGTCATTCGAGGTCTGGGTGCTAATCAGCGAGCGACTACGGTCAATGTGAAAGCAAACTATGGACTGGTAAAAGCCTACGGAGTAGACCAGGCCCCTCAGAGGGTGACTTACAGGTCGCAGATCGGGGAATCGGGAGTTCACAACGTCCACGAGGGTTTTGGCGTAACTGATGAAAGACGTGGTCGAGGGATTGCCAAATTCCCGGGCATAACTACAGTGCGTATCCTCCACGATCAGCATGCCTCCATCTTTTATATGTGGAACTGCCTCGTGCGACGTCACGATCTGTTGTTCATTCGTGTGACCGCCGTCATCCAGAATCACGTCCACAGGTCCGACCTGCGCGAAAAACTCGGTCCAGAATGACGCATCCGACTGACTGCCGATATGAATTTCGAATCCGTCCGCTTCCCATTTCTTGGCGAGCGGATTTAGATCTATACCGATGATGCGTGCGCTGTGTCCGAAGAAGTCACGCCACATGAACAACGACCCGCCGTTAAAGACGCCTACCTCTACAAAGATGATTTTCCTGCCGCGATAGCGGGACAGCAGATCCTCATACACTTGAAAGTATGAGGAGTGCTTGATGGAGAGGTATTTGGAGCGTTTGTAGGATTGATAAGCCTGCAGCGACTGAAGTGCAGTCTCGCGGTCTTCATTTGTATTCTCGGCAGATTTGTTCATCCCGTTAGCATCTCATGTCGTATTTATAGTTTCATGCCGGAAAACCGGCGGCAGAGTATTTCCATCAACAGGTAGTCGATGAATGTTCGCAGGGTCCATGCCCAAGCAGTGCCGACGATTCCATATCGAGAGGTGAGGAAAATCAATACGAATAAGTAAGGGCCCACCTGCGCGAGGTGTAAGTATGCCGTTGCTTTGGAGTGGCCGCGAGCCTGTAAGTCGGTGAACGGCGTGAACGCCAAAGAGGTGAAGAAGAACCCGACCAATAAGATCCGGAGAACGTCAGCAGGCAGACCCGCATATTCAGGCCCCATCCACATTCGCAACACCCAGCGCGCCATCGCAAAGAGCGGAATGATCGTAAGCAACAAAAAGCCAAACATGAGGATCGTTCCGGTTCTACGATCGGAATGCGCGTTGTGCATGGCCTTGCTCAGGCGAGGGAAGAGCGCCTTTGATATGGCACCGGGAATCAGGAGCAGTCTGCTGATCACTTCGCTTGGGACGGTGTAGTAGGCAACGACCATCGCGCCTGAAACATGTGACAGAACGAAGCGGTCGAAATATCCCATCACAGGGCCAACTACGTTGGTGACCGTCAGCCATCCGCCGTAACGCAGCGACGTTCGTAGCGCTGCAGCGTCGAAGGTGATCAATGCTCGACCGCGATCTGGATCACTTTTGTGGACGTCATTTCGATAGAAGGCCAGGATTCCAATGCAGAGCGCCCATCGTGAGAGGCACAATGCTGCAACCACTGACGAGAGGGATGAGAAAACAAAAACACAGATCACTCCGCCGATGGCATTACAAGCACCGGTGATGCTGCGAATGATGTTCGATGTACGAAAGTCCTCTTTTCCCTCGAAGTACGCGACGCCTACCAGAGAAAGTACATAGGGAGAGATGGAAAGGCTAAGCCAATGAAAAGCAGTCGTGGCATCGCGAAGGTTGCGCGCGGAGACGTTTAAGAAGGTCGACAACCACTCCGATCCGGTCCATATCAGCAGAGTTACCGGAATCGATAGTGCGGCGACGAAGATTGCGGTGGTCCCTACAAATCTTTTCACCACCGCTTTGTTGTCGATATTGATCGATACCTGTCTCACCAGCGCTCGGGACAACCCCAAATCCAGACTGCTCGCATAGCCAACTAACGAAAAGGTCAAGGTCAGGATGCCTAGTAGTTCGACGCCGAGTTGACGGGAGTAAATCGCCAGCGAAGGAATGGTAAAGAGCGTGGAGACCGCGATGCCGATCACATTCCACGCGCTGTTTCGAACAATGCTCATGTTTGAAGCGGTCTGCCTACTCTGGGGCCCGGCGGCGACGCCAAGAACACCAGTCCGAGGCAGCTACATGCCGAGGCCGCGAAGGTAACGCTTCGTTCGACGAACCCAAGGTATGGACTTCAGCAAAGGTGTGTAAAGAACACGCGGAAAAGATCGAATGCTTCGGAATAGTTCTTGAGATACGAGGGTTTCAAGTGTGCTCCAGTATTTCGCGCCATCGCCGCTTCTTTCCGCAAGGGCACCCCAGTAAAGGAGGCGATAGAACTGGGTATATCCCAGATGTTCCCGACTGGCTGCAATTGTATTTAAAATCTCAGCATTCAAGTAGCGCCCCTGCATCGCGTCCCTGAACGCTTGCTCGATTCCAAACACCACTTTTAGTCGGTCCCCCGACCAGGTAGCCGTCGATTCGTCGTCTGCGCGGTTTCCGACATAGGGGTGTTCAATGAAGCCAATCGCCTCATCAGGATCAAGGTATCCAATCATTCGCACGATGTGATGAAAGTAGGTACCGAAGCCGTCGAGCTGCCCACTGGCGAACTTTGCCGTATTAAAAATATGCGCGCCTATAAATCCCATTGTCCAACCGTACTCTGGCAGAAAGCGCCGCAGCGAGAGCGGCATGGTTTGCTTGGGTACGACCGCATGGCCTGCTAACGGCACGTAAAGATTGGAAAGATAATGGTAAGAACACACTATATGCGAAGGAGAAGCGGCGCGAATGATCGAGACTGCTTCGTCAGCGAACCCGTCTCCTACCACGTCGTCATCGCCGATCACGTGAACGTACTGCGCCGGACATTGCGTAATTGCTTTATTGATGTTTCGATCGATTCCCAGATTGCTTTCATTTATCTCGTGAACAATGTTGTCGTAAGAGCTTTTCCATCGGGCGACGACCGCCCGATTGGTTTCGTCGCAAGAATCGTCCACGATGTAAATGGGGCAAGCGTGTCTGCGCGCCTGCTGCACGAGACTTTCAAGCGCGAGGTTCAAATTGGCAGGGCGTCGATAGGCCGGGATTGCGAATCCCAGAAGGGGGATTTCGGTCATCTATGTACGGATCTGGAACATTATAATTACCAAAGTCAGCCGACGACGTAAGCTGACGAGCGGCTCCGATGAAGTCTTCGCCACCTAAGTTGGTATATTATCGTACTACACGGGGGGAACCTGAAGCTTCATGGAAACTACTGCAAAAGAAAATGCTCCCACCCTGACGGAATTCAGCCTTCGGCAAATACTAAGCATACTTTGGAACGGTCGCTGGTTGGTGATCGTTTTGACGGTCTTATCGACGACCGCCGCCGGAATTGCAGCGTGGTACATCCCTAAGACCTACGAAGCCGCCATCGTAATTTCTCCTGCCGCTGAAAATTCCGGCAGCCAAATGGGGACTTCCGGGTCATTAGGTCAGTTTGCCGGATTGGCTTCTTTGGCGGGCTTGTCTTCCGGGGGCGACTCGAAGAAGGCGGAATCGATGACAGTCCTGCAATCAGAGGCGTTGACAGAAAAATATATCGCCGACAACCAGCTCCTGCCGATCTTGTTCGCCAGTAAGTGGGACAGTACCAAAATGGATTGGCGTGAATCCGATAAGGAAAAGCAGCCAACGCTGTGGAAGGGGAACAGGATGTTCAGGCAAAAAATTCGGAACGTGGTAACGAATCCAAAGACCGGTATTGCCACAATGACGATCAGCTGGCGGGATCCGAAGCTGGCCGCGGAGTGGGCGAATGGATTGATATCCTTGGCCAACGCTTATCTGCGCGACAAAGCCTTGATCCAATCAGACAAAAACGTCAGCTACCTAACTTCTGAAGCGGCGAAGACAGACGTGGTGGGGGTCAAGCTGGCCATTTACAGCATTCTCCAGGCGGAGATAAGCAAAGCGATGCTTGCGCGTGGAAATGATGAGTATGCGTTCAAGGTGTTAGACCGTGCGGCCGTTCCGGAACAACAAGCTGCGCCTCGCAAGGTGCTTTGGCTAGCCGGCGGTTTCGCGCTTGGTGTATTGCTGTCCGTCGTGGTTCTGCTGGGGCGAGTCACACGGATCGTTTGAGTTGTGCCCGGTGCAACCTGCCGAGAAGTCATGCCTGCAAAACTTCGTCCAGCCATCCCTGCAGACTATAGCGTTGGAGAAGATCTGGCGTAGGCTTCGTATAGGGCGACGAAAGAAAACTTGCTTCGATACGTGGTTCGTGACGGTCGATCAACGCAATATTATTAGGATGGAAAATCTCTTCGTCCTGTATGCGCGGATTGGTCGTCAGAAGTTTCTTCCCAGCTCCAAAGACCTCGATTGTTCTGATGGTCAGACCGCGCTGCGACGCCCGCTCAATATCAATAATGGCACGCGAACTCGCGATCAAGCGCTTTACCTCGGCTTTCGTGAGCGGCTGGAATATGAATTCTTCTCGTCTTGAATTCCAAAGCCGGAAATCGAAGGTGCGCCTGCTTGCGTGAACGAGACGCGACGGAAAATACAGATATGCCGCCATTCGCACCTGCGATGGCAAATTTTTCCGCAGTCGTTTAATGACCGAGTATCTATCCGAATGCGCCGTTCCTATGAATAGCAGGTCGGTATCGATTTCCCTTGATGGAAGATGTGCATACTCGTCCAGATAAAAAAGGGGGCGATAGGTGAGGAGCGGATCAGCAAGGGCATCATCGGGGTCGAAGGTAAATGCTCTGTCAAAAAGCGGAACCTTCCGCGGGCTGTCCTTTGACATGTTTGCGTAGCTATCCCAGAAATACAGGGTAAACCGAGCCTTTGGGAGCGCGGTGCGCAACCGTTCGATCGAAGTGGGCGATACGGACTCTGCCTTGATAATAAGCACTTCGCGGATCGGCAAATTTCGGACCCGGGAAATAATTCGGTCGAAGTATCTTTCTGACCGCTCGCGTACGAGCCACGGGGCCAGTCTAATAGCCGACTTGGTAAATGTGTCCAGAGACGGCCGATCTTCATACCAGATGGCGACCCGACCTCTCCGCTTCAGGGCATTGACGATTTCATGCGCATAGCCGAAAAACCCCCCGCCAATCAACAAAAAGTCGGCAGGCTGATCGATGATTGGTAAATCGATATCCGGCGTCACACGCTGGCTACGAGTCTGGGAACACCGCGATGAACGAACGGGCGCTCGATCAAAAGCCAGGAGGTCCAGGCACAGCAAAAAACTGTAGCAGGGACGAGGATGCAGGCCGCGAGCGGCGCCCGGTCGAATATGCCCAGGAAGATAAACGTCTGAATGAGCGGAAAATGATAAAGGTAAACTCCGTAGGAGATATCACCCTTGGCTGCCACTGACGGGAGCCGCGGCCCGGCGACGGCCGCCCAGTACACGATGACGGTGACGCAAATCGGTGCAACCACCTCGTGAAACCAGCCGTTTCCGCTGAATGCGTAGATGATCATTGCCGGCAGGGCTGCGTAAAAACTAATTCGTTTGTTGTCGCGGGTCCGATAGTAAGCCCATGCACCGCCCGCGAAGAAAGCGAGCTGCCCGGGCACCTGTTTTGCCAGGCGTAATAACAAGTCAGACGCGCTGCGGGCAGCAGCAATGGAAAAAGCGCATTTCCATAGGATAGACAGCGTGAATATCGTCAGAAGTGTTGGAGTCATGCCGAAGCGCCTGACTGCCCACACGATAAGTGGGACAAGACAATAAAACGCTACCTCGATCTTGATGGTCCACAGCGCGCCGTTGACTGCGTGTACGAAATTGGTTGTGAACACGCCAGGCAGGTCAGGCGCAGAGAAATTCGATAGTGCCAGATTTAGGCCGATATACCTGCGAAGATCCGCGGACGAGAAATACTCGCGCAAGTCCAGCGTCGAAATGACGGACAGTGCGAGGGCCGCAACGATTACAACGCAGACGTATGCCGGCGCAATACGTCTCAGGCGCTTGGAGGCATAGGACTTCAGGGACGAAGAATTTTCATAGCTCATCGTGACCAGAAAGCCGCTGACGACAAAGAACGCTTGGACCGCAAAGGTGGCAGATACGTACGTCGTCCACGAAAGATATTGCGACTGCGACAGATACCCTGCGTGAAATACGACTACCATCGAGGCAAAGATCAGTCGTAGCGCATCGAAATTGTTGTCGCGTAAACGCGCGGATGGAGGCAAGGACCCGCGTGCGAGGGAACGGTAGGCGACCATTATCAGGTAGCAACCCTACCTGGCGCCATTATGGCGGCGAGCACATCCTTGACATCGATGGAGCGAACGCATGCGTAAGGGTCATCGGTGCCCATGCATGCCGGCACGTTGAAGCACGGATAATTCGCGCATCCTCCTGATTTCGCGATTGTCACGCCACTCGGAACTGACCACAGATCGGCCGGATTTCCCGCATTGATCATGATTCCGCGGACGCCTCGTAACTCAGCCATGTGTATTGAAAAACTGTCCAAACCGATCATCACGTCTAACGTTGATACGTGCTCGGCAAAAGACCGCATATCACCGGTGACCAGCGTAATCTGGCCCAGGTAAGGTGCGAACAGGGTCTCGAGTGCCTTGCGCTCCTGCGGAGCGCCGTAAGCAAATAGGGCGACGTCGGACCGGCTCAACAGGTTTTCAATGAGTGCACGCCAATGAGTCGCTGGCCACAGTTTGCACTCTTGCGAAGCAAACGGGTGCAAGCCAAATCTGGAGGGCACTCCCTTTGGGTAAGCCAGCAGTGCCGGGATTCGGCCGGTTGAAGGGGACTGGACATTCGGGGCGATGACGTCAAGCAGCAGCCGATGTGCGTCGTAAACATTGGGCACGCTGGGAGGCACCATCAACAGCGGTCGGCCAGGTCCAAACGGATTTCTGATCAGTCGGTTGAACGGATGATCGGCGTGCCAGCCAAGGTGCAGATGACGTCGCCCGCCCGCAATGCGACCGAATAATCGGTCGCGCACATCGCCGATAAGATCCAGGGTGACACTCGGTCGGCGCCGACGGATTTCTCGGGCGGCCCGCGCAAAGGCAATCGCGGACCTAAACGAGAATTGCTTGTTGGTACCTACTGGAAACTGCGAGCAAATGACTTCGGTGTCGGTAAGGTCCTCAAACAGGAAGGCACACTGTGGACGCGTCCAGACCAGATACCCATGCGCATAACGGCGCTGTACCAGGCGACGCATGAAATGGCTCTGGATTACCGCATCGCCCAAATTGTGGGCTACTACCAAACAGGCAAGGCGTTCCGTAGTAAGAAAGACGTCGGTCACCTGGTGCTGCCGAGGAGGCCACGGTCGGCGAGTTCGCTCAATGACTTTGCAAAACCCGAATCAGACGCCTCATGGTTCTCGGCCCAGGCAAGAAAATTCTTCAGGCCCTCCTGGAATTTCCAGGCAGGACTATAACCGGCGAGAGCGTTGATGCGCGTGTTGTCGGCAACATTGTGCCGAATGTCTCCCACCCGAAACGCACCGGAAATCTCGATTGGAACGTCGGAAGCAAAATACTCGCGAATCGCATGAGCAACTTCGTGAACGGTGGTTCGCACTCCCGAGCCCACGTTGAGCGCTTCCGTTCCCCGGATATCAGGTACCAGGCACGCAGTCGTCGCAGCAATGACATCGTCGACATAGACGAAGTCGCGACTTTCCTGACCGTCTTCAAAGATGTTCAGGGTCTTCCCCTGACGTACGAGGTTGGCAAAAACTGCAAGAATTCCTGTGTAAGAGTTTTGCAGACTCTGGCCTGGCCCGTAGACGTTCTGGTACCGCAATGCGAAACCGTCAATGCCCACTGCCGCGCAGAACATCAGGACTGCCTGCTCTTGAAACTGTTTGGTGAGACCGTAAAACGACGACGGCGCGAAAGGTGAATCTTCGGAGGTGGGCAGAGCATTCACACTCCCGCCACATTCAGGACAGGTGGGCTCGAATCTTCCCGCGGACATCGCCTGACTCGAGCGCCCACGCGGGAAGACCACATCGTGTGAGGGACATTGGTATTTCCCTTCTCCGTACACTGCGCGGGACGAGGCAACGACGATTTTCTGCAGACGCCGAGGCCGGCGGTTTACCAACAAATCCAATAGCGTCGTCGTTCCGGCTATGTTGACCCGCTGGTATCGGGTTATCTCATACATCGATTGGCCCGTTCCGGTTTCGGCGGCTAGGTGCACTACGGCATCCTGATGTTGCAGTGCGCTCCACAACCGATCGGGATCGCAGACATCTGCTCGAATGCATGCTGCTTGTGCCAGCAAATGCTCCGGAAATTGCGCGGCCGCACCATGCACCTGCGCACTGAGGTTATCCAAGATTGTAAGGTCGTGGCCGGCTGCCACCAGTTGTGCGGTCAAGCGAGAGCCGATGAATCCCGCACCGCCAGTAATCAGAATCTTCATGAAACAGTCTGGTTATTTCCCGCTGGTGTCACCACAGAGGTGGCACACACAACCTTAAATATCGGACCCCCTCAGCCAATCAGCGGTCAAGGATACACCTTCGTCTAATGAGGTTAGTACTTGCCAGTTGGTTGCCTGCCTGAATTTGCCAGCATCGAGCACGATTCTGGGCACGTCGAAGGGTCGAGACGCCATCCAGTCAACGCTGGGCTCGCGGCCCGTCACTTTGGCGATTTCCACCAGTATTTCGCGAATCGAGAGGCCGACGCCCGTGCCGATGTTGTAGACCCCGGATACGGGATTCACCGTAGCGAGATAGACGGCATCCGCGACATCACCTACATAAATGAAATCACGTGTTATCCCGCCATCCCCCCACACTTCGACATTTTGACGCTTGAGCGTCCGATGCAGGAATACGGTCAGGGCACCCAGCGACCGCAGTGGACTCTGACGCTCTCCGTACGGGTTAGACAGGCGGAGCGCAACGTAATCAAGACCGCGCTGCAGTTTGTAGACGTCGAGATAGTGCTCAATCGTGAGCTTAGACACGCCGTAGGAACACATGGGACGCACGGCGTGCGATTCGTCCACCATCTGTAAGCCACCGATGTCGCCATACACGGTGCCGCCGGAGGACAAGAACACCAGTTTACCTACCTTGTGGCGTACGCAGATATCCAGCAGGTTAAGGGTGCCGATCACGTTCGACTGAATATCAAATTCAGGTGATTCATTCGAGCTTTTGGGCGTGGTGGTGCTCACGCAGTGAATCACTGCATCAAAGCTGCCGCCAATCAGCTCGTTCAGCGCTCCAACGTTTCCAAAATCGCCGGTAACGAACTCTATCGATGCAGGAGATCGCCTGAAGCGCTCCGGGTAAAGGTCATAAACGGTAACGTCATGCCCGCCCGCGAGAAACTTGTCGACGATATGAGAGCCTAGAAATCCTGATCCGCCAAGAACAAGTGCTTTCATGCGCCGTCATTGTAATTGGTGAAGACGAGCTTGGCTCAATAAACGTCGTGGCGTAAAACCACTCCACGGAAAGTGCGCCAAAGTACCCTCAAGTCCAATCGGAAATTTCGTCTGCGGACATACTGCAGATCGTACTCAATCGTCTCCCGTTTGGTCAGCCGATCGCGCCCGGTGCACTTCGACAAACAGGTAACGCCCGGTTTCACCGACAGGTATTCTTCCCTGTATGCGCCATATAAATTCATGACCTCGGGAATCTCGGGCCTCGGCCCCACTAGCGACATCTCACCGGTCACCACATTCCAAAGATTTGGCAATTCGTCGATACTAGTTCGGCGAAAAAACTTTCCGACCGGAGTAACTCGAGGGTCGACCTCGATATGGAAACAAAAGTCGAGGTTTTCTTTGCTCGAGTAGTCATACAGATGGGCAAAACGAGTAGGCGCATCAATATACATGCCGCGTAACTTGACCATCCGAAAGGGCCGTCCGTTCCTACCCAGGCGAGTCTGAACAAAGATGGGGGAACCAGGTGACTCGATTCGCAGGGCCAAGGCCGCCAACGCGATGATAGGCAATGAAATGACCAAGAGGGGCAACCCGAGAGCTAAGTCAAACATGCGCTTAGTCGCCAAATAAACGCGCCCGTCCGTTCGACTCTGCTCATCGTGAGCCCTGACCAGTAAACCGGTATCGGAGTCAGAAGCAAGGTAGAGGTGCGGCCCAGTCGACACCTGGGTCGGAACCAGAGATTGGCTATTACGGACGCGGCGGAGATCGCTGGTCGTCATCGTGGGCAGGGCGTCCACATCGCACCGCGCAGAGTCGGGCGACATTTCGGCGGTCTTTGATCGCTTTTGAAGTTGGCCTTTTTGCATGCTCGACTTTCAAACTTCCCTGTCACTTTTTATTAAAAAATTGAAACGATCACGCCCGCACCATCCGCAACGCGCAACTCGTACATTAGCCCCATCTAAATACCCTAGCCCTTGAGTCCATGGCTCCACCGTCCATGGTGTCCATCTTGAAACATAATACCCCAGTAAGGATTAAAGATCGTTAACTGTAGTGTTCTGGCGACAACGGGCATCGTTTCGGCTTAATGTCAGGAGTAACAATACCGTTGTCTTATAACCGTCGATCGCGTTGAAATATATGCCAGTTTGCATGTATGTTTTTCAGACTCTGCAACGAAATCGTTCCGTGGCAGTGGCAGTTCCTGTGCGACTATATCTGCGTTAGTCAGGTTGCGGCTGAGCATGTTGTCGTCTCGCAACACAGCAATCGTTCTAAGCGGAGATTTTTTTGTCTAAGACGGCTTTGATAACAGGTGTAACGGGCCAAGACGGCGCTTATTTGGCGGAGCTACTGCTTGCGCAGGGCTATCAAGTGCATGGCGTCAAACGGCGCGCCTCATCGTTCAATACCGATCGCATCGATCACCTCTATCAGGATCCGCACGAGAAAGACGTGCGTCTGCAGTTGCATTATGGCGACCTCACGGATTCGACCAATCTAATTCGGATCATTCAGGAAGTTCAGCCTGACGAGGTCTACAACTTGGCCGCGCAAAGCCATGTGGCGGTCTCCTTTGAAACGCCGGAGTACACCGCCAATTCAGACGCCATCGGTACGCTGCGTGTACTCGAAGCCATCCGGATTTTGGGTCTGGAGAAGAAGACGCGCTTTTACCAGGCGTCCACCTCTGAGATGTTCGGCAAGGTGCAGGAGATTCCGCAGAAGGAAACTACGCCGTTCTACCCGCGCTCACCCTACGGTGCGGCCAAGGTTTATGCCTACTGGATCACCGTCAATTATCGCGAAGCTTATGGCATGTTTGCCTGCAACGGCATTTTGTTCAACCATGAGTCGCCGCTGCGTGGTGAGACATTCGTTTCCCGCAAGATCACGCGTGCCCTGACGCGCATCGCGGTGGGTTTGCAGGACACCCTTCATCTGGGCAATCTGGATTCATTGCGAGACTGGGGTCACGCCCGGGATTACGTGCGCGCGCAGTGGTTGATGCTGCAACAGGATGAGCCCGACGACTTCGTCATCGCGACGGGTAAGCAGTATTCCGTGCGGGACTTCGTCGTGTCTGCCGGCTCGAAACTCGATATGAAGATCGAGTGGCAGGGCAAAGGCGTGGAAGAAGTTGGGATCGACACCAAATCCGGGAAGACTTTGGTGCGGGTCGATCCAAGGTACTTTCGTCCTACAGAGGTCGAGACATTGCTCGGCGATCCGAGCAAGGCCAAGGCGAAGCTGGGTTGGAGCGCGGAAGTCACCTTCGATCAGCTGGTTGCCGACATGGTGGACTCCGACCTCGAAGATGCCAAGCGGGACGCGCTGGTGGCGAAAGAGGGATACAAGATTTACAGCCATCATGAATAGCAGCAGCAAGATTTTTGTAGCCGGGCATCGGGGCCTGGTGGGAAGTGCGGTGGTGCGTGGGCTGAAAGCGAAGGGCTATTCGAATCTTCTGCTGCGCTCGCGTCGTGAAGTCGATCTGACCAATCAGGCGCAGGTCGAAGCTTTTTTCAAGGATGAAAGGCCGTCGGTGGTGATCATGGCAGCGGCGAAAGTCGGCGGTATCAACGCCAACAACTCGCGGCCTGCGGAATTCATCCGCGACAATCTCTTGATCCAGGACAACGTGATCGATGCGGCTTATCGAGCGGGCACCCAAAAATTCGTCTTTCTTGGCTCGAGTTGCATCTATCCCAAGATGGCGCCGCAGCCGATCAAGGAGGAGTACCTGCTGACTGGCCCTTTGGAAGCGACCAATGAGTGGTACGCCATCGCCAAGATTGCCGGGCTCAAGATGTGCCAGGCCTATCGTCGACAGTACGGCTTCAACGCGATTTCGTTGATGCCCACGAATCTCTATGGTCCCGGCGATAATTTCGACCTGCAGAATTCGCACGTGTTGCCGGCGTTGATTCGTCGCTTTCACGAGGCCACGGAGCGCGGCGATCGTGCGATCTCCATCTGGGGTACGGGCACGCCGCGTCGCGAGTTTTTGCATGTGGATGATATGGCCGATGCGGTGATTCATTTGATGGCCACCTATGACGGCGAGGGTATCGTTAATCTCGGCTGGGGCGAGGACGTGACCATCCGGGAGCTCGCTGAAATGGTCGCGGCGACGACCGGCTTTGCGGGTGAGCTGCAGTTTGATTCCAGCAAGCCTGACGGGACGCCGCGCAAGCTATTGGACACGTCGAGACTGACGTCGTTGGGATGGACGCCGAGGATCAGTTTGAAGTCGGGAATCGAGCAGACCTATGCCTGGTTCAGGCAGAACATTGCCGAAGCGCGCTTGATCGCCTGAGGGTGAGCGAGTAGTGCGACAGGGTGGAATCTTGGTGGCCGGCGGCGCCGGGTACATCGGCAGCCATACGGCGCGCCAGCTGACCGAGGCCGGTGAGCGCGTGGTGGTGCTCGACAACCTTGTGAAAGGCTTTCGGCAGGCCGTCCCGGGCGGCGATCTCGTGGTCGGCGACGTTGGGGATCATGCCTTGGTGTCCCGCCTCCTCGTCGAATATCAGGTCGATACGGTGCTGCACTTCGCCGCGCACACCATCGTGCCCGAGTCCGTGGCCTTGCCGCTCAAGTACTACGGTAACAACACTTGCGGAACGCGTAACCTTCTACAGGCCTGCATCGAAAACCAGGTCAAGAATTTCGTCTTTTCATCCACTGCTGCGGTTTATGGGATCCCAGCGGGCGGTTATGCCGGTGAGGATTCGCCCACCCAGCCCATCAACGCCTATGGCACCTCCAAGCTCATGTGTGAATGGATGCTGCGTGACGTGGCTGCGGTTAATTCGTTGCGCTACGTGGCGCTGCGCTATTTCAACGTGGCGGGATCTCATCCCGGCGGCCAGATTGGCCAAGCAACGCCCGGTGCAACACTTCTCACGAAAGTGGCGTGTGAAGCCATCGTGGGCAAGCGCCCGCATGTTTCCGTGTTCGGCAGCGATTATCCGACCCCGGACGGTACCGGGGTGCGTGACTACCTGCACATTGAGGACTTGGCGAGCGCGCATCGTTGCGCGCTGCGATACCTTCGCAGCGGCGGAGGTTCGACCATTCTCAACGTCGGCTATGGTCATGGTTATTCGGTTCGCGAGGTGCTGCAAATGGTGGAGGCAGTGGCCGCGCAGAAGCTCGTGATACGCGAAGAACCGCGGCGTGCCGGTGACCCGGCGGTGCTCGTAGCGCGCGCTGAACGCATCCGCGAAGAACTGGGCTGGCAGCCCCAATATGACGATCTGCGCGCCATCGTCACCAGCTCGCTCGCCTGGGAGCGCAAACTGCTGGCGAATCCCTGGACATAAAGCCCATCGATCCGGTAGGCTCGCTCGTCTCGCTTTTTCCATTCAAATCAGAAGTTTACGCATGAGAATTACGATTTTCGGTTCGGGTTATGTGGGTCTCGTCACAGGCGCCTGTCTTGCTGACGTGGGTAATCACGTCGTTTGCGTAGACGTTGATGAACGTAAGATTACGATGCTCAAAGCGGGCGAAGTGCCGATTCACGAGCCGGGTCTCGAACGTTTGGTCCGTCGCAATGCCGAGGCCGGTCGCCTTTTGTTCACGACGAGTGCCGAGGAAGGGGTCAAGCACGGTCTGTTTCAGCTGATCGCCGTGGGTACTCCCCCGGACGAGGATGGCTCGGCTGACCTGCGCTATGTACTCGCGGTGGCGCGCACGATTGGCGAGCATATGAATGAATACAAGGTCGTCATCACCAAGTCGACCGTTCCCGTGGGGACCGCTGACAAGGTGCGCGATACGGTTGCCAAGGCGCTCGAGCAGCGCGGTGCCAAATTTGAATTCGATACCGTCTCGAATCCTGAATTTCTCAAGGAAGGCGCGGCCATCTCGGATTTCATGAAGCCGGACCGCGTGGTGGTAGGGACCGACAGCGCGCGGGCCGCGGATCTCATGCGCCAGCTGTATGACCCGTTTACCCGCAACCGCGACCGTACGATCGTGATGGATGTGCGTTCCTCGGAGCTCACAAAGTATGCGGCGAACGCCATGCTGGCGACCAAGATCAGCTTCATGAACGAGCTCGCCAACCTCGCCGGGCACTTCGGCGCCGACATTGAGTCGGTGCGGGTCGGCATCGGCTCAGACCCACGAATCGGCTACGCATTTATCTATCCGGGTGTCGGATATGGCGGTTCGTGCTTTCCGAAGGATGTGCAGGCCTTGCAACGCTCTGCCAAGGAGGTGGGCTACGATGCTGACATCCTGACTGCCGTAGAGAGCGTCAACAATCGTCAGAAGCGAATTCTGTTCGATAAAATCAAAGCGCACTTCGGTGACGTCAAGGGCAAGACCCTGGCGCTGTGGGGCCTGGCTTTCAAACCCAATACCGATGACATGCGCGAGGCCGCGAGCCGCGTGTTGATGGAAGCGCTGTGGGCCGAAGGAGCCAGCGTCCGCGCCTACGACCCGGTTGCCATGCCCGAATGCGAGCGTCTCTATGGCGACCGTGCAGAGCTCACACTATGCAAAAGCGCCAATGACACGCTGGAGGGCGCGGACGCGCTCGCCATCGTGACCGAATGGCAGGAGTTTCGCAGCCCCGATTTCGAACTCATCAAGTCAAAACTGCGTACTGCCGTGATTTTCGATGGTCGAAATCTGTACGAGCCGTCTCAGATGGCGGCTGCAGGCTTCAGTTACTATGCGATCGGCCGTGGAAAGTAGTGAGGATTTGGGCACAGTGACTTCTTTAATACCGGTGATTTTGTCGGGCGGTGCGGGCACCCGACTTTGGCCTCTATCGCGGGAAATGTACCCCAAACAATTGTTGGCGCTCACCAGCAAGCACACCATGCTGCAGGATACGGCGATGCGCCTGGCAGGCATCCCGGGCGCCAAGCCGCCGATCGTCGTGTGTAATGATGCGCACCGTTTCACGGTTGCCGAACAGTTGCGGATGCAAGAGGTGGGTGCGTCCGCCATTCTGCTCGAGCCGATGGGCCGAAATACGGCGCCCGCCGTGGCCTTAGCTGCATTACAGGCCCAGCAGATGGATCCTGATGCGACCCTCGTGGTGGCGCCGGCGGACCACGTCATCCGGGACGCCAAGGCGTTCCAGGCGGCGGCGGGTATTGCGGTCAAGCTCGCCCAAGAGGGCAAGCTGGTCACCTTCGGCATCGTGGCCCATGCGCCCGAAACAGGCTATGGCTACATCCGTCGCGGCGACGGTGCCGGCCCTGCCTTTCCCGTAGCCCAGTTTACGGAGAAGCCGCCGCTGGACTTGGCGCAACAGTTCGTCGCCTCCGGCGACTATTACTGGAACAGTGGTATGTTCGTATTCAAGGCCAGCCGATTCCTGGCGGAACTTGGCGCTTTCGCACCCGATATTCTTGCGGCGTCCAAAGCGGCCTTCCACGCCGCCAAGGTTGACCTGGATTTCGTGCGCATCGATGCCGAGAAATTTGCGCAGGTGCGCAGCGAGTCCATCGATTACGCGGTGATGGAAAAGACCAAGGACGCCTGGGTGCTTCCCCTCGATGTGGGTTGGAGCGACGTGGGTTCCTGGTCGTCCCTGTTCGACGCATTGCCGTCTGATGAGGACGGTAACGTGCTGCAAGGCGATGTATTGGTGCATGACACGCACGACTGCTACGTTCACTCCACCAGCCGCTTGGTGGCAACCGTGGGCATGGACGATCACATCATCGTCGAGACCAAGGACGCCGTGCTGGTCGCACCCAAGGAGCGGGTGCAGGACGTCAAGGATCTGGTTGCCAAGCTCAAGAAATCCGGGCGTAGTGAATCATCCCTGCATCGGGAAGTGTTTCGCCCCTGGGGCAGCTACGACAGTATCGATAACGGCGATCGGTTCCAGGTCAAGCGCCTGACGGTCAAGCCAGGCGGGGTGTTGTCGCTGCAGATGCATCACCATCGTGCCGAGCACTGGATCGTCGTGCAGGGTACCGCCCGTATCACCCGCGACGAAAAAACCTTTCTGCTGTCTGAGAACGAGTCGACTTTCATACCCATTGGCTCGACCCATCGCATCGAGAATCCAGGCAAGGTGTATCTGCACCTGATCGAGGTCCAGTCGGGCTCTTATCTGGGTGAGGACGACATCGTGCGCTTTGAGGACAATTACGGTCGCCAAGGGACCAACACTTGACCCCGATCAGCTGTTTCAAAGCCTACGATCTTCGCGGTCGCATTCCTTCTGAATTGAACGATGATGTCGCCTACAGGGTGGCACGTGGCTATGCGGAATTTTTAAAACCGCAGCGTATCGTGGTCGGCCGCGATATCCGATTGTCGAGCGCGGGTCTGACGGACGCCGTGTGTCGTGGCCTCACGGATGCCGGCGTCGACGTCCTCGACATCGGCATTTGCGGCACCGAGGGCGTATATTTCGCGACGTTCAATGATGTCACCGCGGACGGCGGCATCATGATCACCGCAAGCCATAACCCGCCAGATTATAACGGCATGAAGTTCGTGCGTGAGCAGTCGAAGCCGATCAGCGGCGATAACGGCCTGAAAGAAATCCGCGCCCTGGCAGAAGGTGGCCATTTCACGACGCCTGTTCGCAAGGGCGTTCGCCACAGCATCGACACAACCGCGGCGTATGTGCAACATCTGCTGTCTTACGTTGATGTCGCGAAACTCAAGCCGCTCAAGATCGTCGTGAACGCCGGCAACGGCGGTGCGGGACTCATCATCGATCAACTCGAAGCGCATCTGCCTTTCGAATTCGTCAAGGTTCATCACGAACCCGACGGGACTTTTCCGAATGGCATTCCGAACCCCATGATCGAAGAAAACCGCCGTTCGACGATCAGTGCCATCCTTGAAACGGGTGCGGACTTTGGCGTGGCATGGGACGGTGACTTCGATCGCTGTTTCCTGTTCGACGAACAAGGCGGCTTCATCGAGGGTTACTACATCGTCGGGCTGCTGGCCTCGGTATTGCTGCGCGGCAATGCTGGCGGCAAGGTGGTACACGATCCACGGCTGACCTGGAATACCATTGAGGTCGTCAAGCAACATGGCGGCGAGACCGTGTTGTCCAAGTCGGGTCATGCATTCATCAAGCAGCGCATGCGCGAGGTCGATGCGATTTACGGCGGCGAGATGAGCGCCCATCATTATTTCAAGCGCTTTGCGTACTGCGATACCGGCATGATTCCCTGGCTGATCGTCGCGCAAATCGTCAGCGAATCGGGCCAGACGCTGTCTAAGCTCGTCGGCGAACGCATCGGTTTGTTTCCGGTGAGCGGCGAACTAAACTATCGCGTTCCGGACGCGCAGCGCACGATCGCCGCCTTCGAGGCGCGGTACGCGCCCAGCGCGCTCGTGGTGGACAGGACCGACGGCGTGTCCTTTGAATTCGCGGACTGGCGTTTGAATCTGCGTTCCTCGAACACCGAGCCCCTGATACGGCTCAATGTTGAAGCGCGCAATTCCGTGAAACTGATGCAAGATAAGACACAAGAATGTTGGAGTCTGTTGAAATCGCAAGGCGCCGTAGCCGCCGATCATTGAGCTGAGGGCCGGATACCGTGCCCTTGCTCAGCGTCGTCATACCCGTTTACAACGAGGAGGCAGTACTGCCGACCTTGTTCGCGCGTCTGTATCCCGCACTCGATGCGCTCAACATCACGTACGAAGTGATTTTCATCAACGACGGCAGCCGCGACCGGTCGGTTGCGCTGCTGCGCCAGCAATTTGGCGAACGTCCGTTGGAAACCCGCGTCGTGCTGTTTCATGCCAATTTCGGGCAGCACTCTGCCGTGATGGCGGGGCTTGCGTATGCACGCGGCGAATACGTCGTTACCTTGGACGCGGATTTGCAAAACCCGCCTGAAGAGATCGGCAAACTGGTCACCAAGTTGTCGGAAGGCTACGACTATGTGGGCACGGTTCGCCAGCAACGCCAGGATTCGTACTGGCGCCGCTGGTTCTCCCGCGCCATCAATAAATTGCGTGAATGGATGACACCGGTGCGCATCACGGATCAGGGTTGCATGATGCGCGGCTATGCACGTTCGGTGGTTACGGCACTCAACCAGACGCGTGAGGTCAACACCTTCATTCCCGCGCTGGCCTCGTTGTATGCCATGAAGCCGGTCGAAGTGCCCATTGCACATGAAGAGCGCTTCGCCGGTCGTTCCAAATACTCGATCTACAGCCTGATCCGCCTCAATTTTGATCTGATCACCGGGTTCTCGGTGGTGCCGCTTCAGCTTTTTTCCATGACGGGCATGGCCGTCGCGGCGCTGTCCGCCGTGTTCTTCGTGGTCATCATCGTGCGCCGGATCCTGTTCGGATCCGAGGCCGAAGGGTTGTTCACCTTGTTCGGCATCGTGTTTTTCCTGATTGGCGTGGCCTTGTTCGGTATCGGCTTGCTGGGTGAGTACGTCGGCCGGATCTACGCGCAGGTCCGCGAGCGACCACGCTACATCGTCGAGGCGGTGCTCGAGCAGGGCGAGGGCAACCTGCCGTGACCCGTGCTGTGGTATTTGCTTATAGCGAGGTGGGTTACCGCTGCGTGCGCGAATTGCTGGCGCAGCATGTTGAGATTCCGCTTCTGTTCACGCACACCGATGATCCTCGTGAGCACCATTGGTTCGGCAGCGTGCTGGAGCTGGCTAATTCGCATGGTGTGCGCGTGGTCACGCCCACGACGCCGAATCTGCCCGAATGGCTGGCCGAAGGTCGTGCCGCGGCGCCCGACTTTATTTTTTCGTTCTACTACCGCCATATGCTGGAAGCGGGCTGGCTGACACTGGCGCACCGGGGAGCGCTCAACATGCATGGCTCCCTGCTCCCAAAATACCGCGGGCGCGCGCCGGTGCATTGGGCCATCTTGAAAGGCGAAACGGAAACCGGAGCGAGCCTGCACTACATGGAAGAGAAGCCGGACGCCGGCGCGTTGGTGGATCAGGAGCCGGTGACCATCCGCCAGAATGACACGGCCCTGGATGTTTCGATGAAAGTGGCGGCGGCCTCCGAACGCCTCTTGCAGCGCAGTCTGCCGCGTCTGATCGAGGGCAGTGCGATGGCCACGCCTTTGGATTTGAGCCAAGGATCTTATTTCGGCCGGCGCACCCCGGAAGACGGCCGCATCAACTGGCAGCAAGATGCGCAAACCATCCATGATCTGGTGCGTTCGGTGGCCCCGCCGTTTCCGGGCGCGTTCACGGAAGTGGACGGTCACCGTCTCGGTATCTACGAGACCCGCGTGGACGGCGACAAGCCCCGTTACCCGGCGCTGGCGCCGTGCCTGTACACTGCGAACGACCGTTGGTATGTGGATTGCACCGACGGCAAGCGGCTTAAGATTTTGCAATTCGCGGTGAATGATGCGCTGGTCGCACAGAATATGGTGCCGCCGGCGCTGATGCAGCAGCCGGTCACCTTGCTTCGAGACACCGCCGGCTAGTCAGAGGTTTAAATTGAAAAACGTTCTTATCCTCGGTGTGAACGGCTTCATCGGCCATCACCTGAGCAAATACATCCTCGAGCACACCGACTGGCACATCTACGGCATGGATCTGCAGTCCGAACGCGTTGCGACGCTGCTCGGCAATTCGCGTTTCCATTTCGTCGAAGGCGATATCACCATCAATTTGGAGTGGGTTGAGTATCACGTTCGCAAGTGCGATGTGATTTTGCCCTTGGTGGCGATCGCCACCCCCGCGACCTATGTGCGCGCGCCGCTGCGCGTCTTCGAGCTTGATTTTGAGGCCAATTTGCCGATCATCCGCCACTGCGTCAAGTACAAGAAGCGCGTCGTGTTCCCTTCGACTTCGGAAGTCTACGGCGCGAGTCGCGATGCAGAATTCGATCCGGACACGACCAACCTGGTACTCGGTCCGATTCACGAGCAGCGCTGGATTTACTCCTGCGTGAAGCAGCTGCTCGACCGCATCATCTACGCCTATGGTCAGCAGGGGCTGCAGTACACGTTGTTTCGCCCATTCAATTGGATCGGTTCCGGACTCGACAGCATGGATGACCCGAAGGAGGGGAGCTCGCGTGTTCTGACTCAATTCCTTGGCCACATCGTGCGCGGCGAACCGATCAAATTGGTGGCGGGCGGTACCCAGACACGGGCTTTCACCTATATCGACGACGCCGTGGTGTGCCTCACCAAGATCATCGACAATCCGGGCGGCATCGCTGACGGAAAGATCTACAACATCGGCAATCCTGGCAATCTGTATTCGATTCGGCAGCTGGCGGAGATGATGCTGGAGGTGGCCCTGGAACGTCCCGAATATGCCCCGACCGCCCGTCACACCCAACTGATCGATATTTCCGCAATGGAGTACTACGGCAAGGGATATGCGGACATTCCTGCGCGCCTGCCGTCCATCAAGAATACTTGCGAAGAGCTCGACTGGCGTCCGACGACTGACATGCGGGCGGCATTGCAGGCCATTTTCGATTCGTACGCCCATGCCCTGCCGTCCGCGTCGGCATTGCTGTCGCGCGATGCTTGAAGCGACGCACATCGGCCTGAAGGTCGATGTCGATACGCTGCGCGGCACGCGCGATGGGGTACCCCGCCTTCTGGCGCTGTGCCAGAAACATGGCATCGATGCGACCTTTTATTTTTCGGTCGGTCCTGATAACACCGGACGCGCTTTACGACGCGTGTTCCGCAAAGGTTTCGCAAAGAAGGTGGCGCGCACCTCGGTGCTGAAGCACTACGGCTTGAAAACACTGCTGTACGGCGTGCTGCTGCCGGGGCCGGACATCGGCGTGAAAGCGGCTGCGAACATGCGGGCGGTTCGCGATGCGGGCTTCGAAGTGGGACTGCATACCTACGATCACGTGAAGTGGCAGGACTACGTCGCGCGCGAAGCCGACGCGTGGACCCGCGTTGAATTCGAACGGGGTGTTCAGGCGTTCCACACCATCTTTGGACACGACCCTGAGTCGCATGCGGCGGCCGGATGGCAGATCAACGATCATGCGCTGCAACTCGAGCTGGAGTACGGCCTGAAGTATGCGAGTGACACCCGTGGCGGCACCCCATTTTTGCCACGGCTTGCCGGCGGGGTCAGCCCTTGCCCGCAATTGCCGACCACGCTGTCGACATTTGACGAGTTGCTGGGGGCCGATGGCATCAACGAGTCCAACATTGCCGATGCGCTTTATCGACAATCGCTGAACCAAGCCGCGGGTGACAGCGGGCGTCTCCAGGTATTCACGCTGCACGCAGAGCTCGAAGGCATGCTGCTGCTCGATCATTTCGAGGCGCTCATCGTCCAGTGGCGTGCGGCGGGCGCAACCTTGACGCGCATGGCACGAATTTTTGAGTTGGCGCGCAAGGCGCCGCTGCCGGTGCGCAGTGTGGTGTTGGGGGAGATACCGGGTCGCTCGGGCACGCTTGCAGTGTCGGCCGCGGAAGCGGCTTGAAGGCAATTTACATCGTGCTTGCCGCCACGGTGGGTGCGATTTGGTTGAGCACCCTTGGGGTTCGACCGTTGTTCAATCCGGACGAGGGGCGCTACGCGGAAATCCCTCGCGAGATGCTGAGCCTGCACGACTGGGTCATCCCACATTTGAATGGCCTGCCCTATATCGAGAAGCCGCCGCTGCAGTACTGGGCAACAGCCTCGAGCTTTGCGCTGTTCGGTATCAACGAGTTTGCCGCACGGCTTTACACGGCGCTGTGCGCCTTTGCCACAGTGGCGATGGTGGCGTTCCTGGCACGGCGCCTGTTTGGGGTGAGCGGCTGGCGTGCCGCAGCAATGCTGTGCGGCATGCTCATGTTCCTGGCCCTCGGCCAGCTCCTGACACTCGACATGAGCCTGACTTGTTGGATGACTGTGTGCCTCGGCGCGTTTCTGTTGGCGCAACAGGTCGCCGAACGGCAGGCCGGCGCCTGGATGTTGCTCGCCTGGGTCGCAGCCGCATGTGGTGTATTGACCAAGGGCGTGGTAGCTGCTGCCATACCGGGCGCTGTTCTGGTGCTGTATAGCGTGTGGTCGCGCGACTGGTCGCCGTGGCGGCGCCTCCACCTGGCGCTTGGTTTACCGTTGTTTTTGGCGCTAAGCGTACCCTGGCACTGGATGGCGGCAGCCCGGGATGCCGACTTTCTCAAATTCTTTTTCATCCACGAGCACCTGGCGCGCTACCTCACGCCGGAGGCTGAACGCGAAGAGCCTTGGTGGTTTTTCGGCTATGTACTCTTGATCGGCACCGTGCCCTGGACCGTGTCGGTGGTACGGGTGATGTTGACCGGATGGCGCAGTCGCGCCGCGACGCAGTTTGATGCAGCCTTGTTTCTCTGGTTATGGGTCGTGTTCATCGTGGTGTTCTTCTCGCTCTCGAATTCGAAACTGATGCCATACGTGTTACCCGCCTTGCCGGCGCTCGCATTGTTGCTAGCCAGGCTCCCGGCGCAACGTGCCGCAAGCGATCTCGCCTGGACTGCTGGCTTGACTGCGCTGTTCGCGGGCGCAATCGCCTGGGCCGCGTTGGACTGGGCGCATGTGCTCTCGCACTCGGATCGCGCCGAGTACTTTCTGCCGCTGGCGCCGGCCCTCAAAGTGATTGCCGCCTTGCTGCTATTGACCAGCATCCTGGTATTTTTCACGCGCGGCGATGTGACTCGCTCGAGTGTATTTCTGGGAGCGGGCTGGTGTCTTGCGTGGCTGCTGGTGGTGCGCGCTGCCGTCTGGGTCGCTCCCATCTACTCAGGCGTTGGGCTGGCAGCCGCCATTCCGGATGCGGGGCGCGCAGCACCCATCTACAGTGTGGGCGACTACGATCAGTCGCTCACCTTTTACTTGCGTCGCCCCGTCACGCTGGTTCGTTTTCGCGGTGAACTCGAATACGGCTTGCAAAAGAGCGGCATGCCGGCCCTGTCCAGTCTCGAAGAGTTTGTGACGCGTTGGTCGACCGAAGCCAATGCCTATGCGGTGATGCGAAAGAGCACGTTTGCCGACCTGGCTGCGCGCGGCGTACCGATGCGTATCGTCGGGAAAAACGCCGTTAAGGTGCTGGTGGCGCGCCAATAAATGGCGTGATAGGAGTGTGCTTCCAGGAAAGCGATTCTGTCCTTCACCCGCCCTGAGATCGAAGCGGCCAGGGGCGACGAAGCCACACCCGTAGCCGTGCGCGTCGGCAGAGAAACCGCACGCTGCCGCTCTTTCCGGGCATGGCGGGTGAAGTCGTGGCGCGCGTGGTGTACGAGTTGCAGGCCGTCCTTGCGGGCGCCTGGCCGATGGCGCAAACTTTGCTGTCAATCGTTTGGCAACCCAGGAATTACTATGAAGCGTTGGATGTCAGTGGCCCTGAGCGGGGCTTTATTTTCTGCACCTTTGTATGCCGCGCTCAGTTCCGGTACCAAGGCTCCCGATTTTACGACGCAGGCGACTCTGGCCGGCAAGCCGTTTTCTTTTTCGCTCGCCGACGCGCTGAAAAAAGGTCCGGTCGTGTTGTATTTTTATCCGGCGGCCTTCACCCCTGGCTGCACGGTCGAGGCTCACGAATTTGCTGAGGCCACCGATAAGTTCAAGTCGCTCGGCGCCACCGTCATCGGCGTGTCGCACGATGACATCGAAAAGCTCAATAAATTTTCCGTGAGCGAGTGCCGCAATAAGTTTGCAGTTGCATCAGACGCCGATCAGAAGATCACCAAAGCTTATGACGCCGTGCTTGCGGTGAAGCCGGAATATGCGAACCGAACTTCCTATGTGATTGCGCCGGATGGGAAGATCATTTACGAGTACACCGCGATGGATCCGGAAGCACATGTGGGTAATACCATGGCGGCGGTCGAGAAGTGGAAGGCGGCTCACCCGTCGTAGGTCACTTATGACATCAGGTGCTCGGAAAGCTGAAATCAACGAGGGTGCCTGAGGTTACGAAACGTTGCAGGGCTGCTTGCACGTTGAAATTTCCGGCGACGGTACCGCGCGCCAAGCAGACCGCAAAAGGAGCTCCCGCGCGGATTGCCCGCAGAAATGCGAGTTCAGGTGCTGACAGGTCGAGCAATTCCACCGCCGCGCCGCTGCGTTTTAGACAACACCGTTCTGCGCCGCCATGAAGATCGATGAGCGGTGGTTCTTGAAGGTCGCGGTTGGCGCGCCAAATCCGGGAGCAGGGGAATCGAGATTCGAACAGCCGACTCGAGGGGTGCAGCTTGAAGCGTAGTCGCCCATAGTCGTTGGGATCGACCTCGGCCAGGCGCGCCAGGTCGAACGGCGCATGCTCGGCAGCGAGCAATGCCTCTTCGTGCAGCCACTCAAAGTGCGCGATGTCACTAAGGTAGGCAAATCTGCTGCCACGATGCAGGGTACGCAGCGTTGACGCAAAACCGGCGCCCGCCGCCTGCAGGTCGCCACTTCGGCTGGGGTGTTCTTGGCGGAAGACCCGCACACACTGCGCAAAATACGCGGCGCCGACCAAGCGGCAGGTAACGGGATAGACAGTTTCGAGACTGGCAAGAAAGCTTTGCCAGGCGTGATTGATGTAGATGCCGACGCGTGGCGGTGACAGCTCGGCCACCTCGCCGCCCTCGAGAATGGCGTGCATCATGCTTTCTTGCAGTTCGCGCAGCGATGGACCCTGAGTTGCCATCAACGGCGAAGCATCATTTGGCTGTAAGACTACCGCTGGTCAGACGCTCGCAGGTGCCTTTGGGAACCTCGATGAACTCCTTGCCATCGTTGTCGGTCTTGGCCTGGCCGGCGCAGGTGTGCGCCTGCCCGGCGCAGTCGTTCTTGCCGGCTTTTACCACGCCGTAGCACTTTTCTGTGCCGGCGCCCTTGTCCGCAGCGTAAGCCGGCGCCGCCAGCGCCCCAAGCGTCAGAAGACTGCCAATCGCACTGATGGTGGTAATACTTGTTTTCATATAAGAGTCCTCAGAAATTGCAGCGTGTGCCCGGACCGGGGTGCGGTTTCCTGTAGAATAACGCTTTAGCAATTCCGAGTGTTCGATGACTCATGCGTTCGCGGGCAAGACCGCATTGATCTGCGGGTCGGTCGCCTACGATACGATCCTGCTCTTTCAGGACCGTTTTAAAGCGCACATTCTCCCCGACAAACTGCATATCTTGAACGTTTCATTCCTGGTTCCCGAGATGCGACGCGAATTTGGCGGCTGTGCCGCCAACATCGCCTATGGTTTAAACCAGCTGGGCGATCACGGTGTGCCCATGGCCACGGCGGGTCACGACTTTGGACCCTATCGCGAGCGTTTGCAGGCGTTGGGAATTTCTGTGGAAAACGTGCGGGTCGTTGCCGATGCGTTCACGGCGCAGGCCTTCATCACGACCGATATGGACGACAACCAGATCACCGCATTTCATCCCGGCGCCATGAGTCACGCGCATTTGAACAAGGTCAGTGACGCCGGCGGCGGGATTGGCATAGGCATCGTTTCGCCCGACGGCCGCGAGGCCATGCTCCAGCACGCTGCCCAATTTGCGGCTGCGGGCATCCCGTTCATTTTTGATCCGGGTCAGGGCCTGCCGATGTTCAACGCTGAGGAGCTCGATACCTTTCTTGAGCAAGCGACCTGGGTGGCGGTGAACGACTATGAGTGGGGCATGCTGCAGCAGAAAACCGGTTGGTCTCCTGCCGATGTGGCAGCCCGGGTCGAAGCCTTGATCATCACCCGCGGCGCAGAAGGTTCGACCATTCATGTGGATGGGCGCCGTTTCGATGTTCCGACAGCGCGCCCCGAGGCTTTGGTCGATCCGACGGGTTGCGGGGACGCCTACCGCGCTGGTCTAATCCACGGTTTGTTGCGGGGCATGGACTGGGAAGCTATCGGGCGCACCGCGGCGTTGATGGGTGCGATCAAAATTGAGTCACGGGGTCCGCAAAACTATCGATTCACGCTGGCCGAATTCGAACAGCGCTACCGCCACTCGTTCGGCTAGGTTCAGGAATACACATGAGCAAGATTTTCTCTTTTACCTCCGAGTCGGTTTCCGAGGGTCACCCGGACAAGGTGGCGGACCAGATCTCTGATGCCATACTCGATGCCATCCTGACTGCCGACCCCCGCGGTCGCGTCGCATGCGAAACCCTGGTCAAGACTGGCGTGGTCATCGTCGCGGGCGAGGTGACCACCAGTGCCTGGGTGGATGTGGAAGCCATCGTGCGCCAGACGGTGCTCGAAATCGGCTACGACACCTCGGACATGGGGTTCGATGGCGCCAGCTGCGGCGTACTCAACATCATCGGCAAACAGTCGCCTGATATTGCCCAAGGCGTCGATCGCAAGGACGAGCGCAAACAGGGAGCCGGCGACCAGGGCCTGATGTTCGGTTACGCCACCAACGAGACGGATGTTTTGATGCCCGCGCCCATCACGCTGGCGCACCGGTTGGTCAAGCGGCAGGCCCAGGTGCGCAAGAACGGCAAGCTGCCCTGGTTGCGGCCTGACGCAAAGAGTCAGGTGACTTTGCGTTATGAGAACGATAAGCCCGTCGGTCTGGAGGCTGTGGTGCTGTCCACGCAGCATTCGGACAACATCAGCACCAAACATCTGCGCGAGGCGGTGATGGAAGAGATTCTGAAGCCGGTGCTGCCGGCGAAGTGGATCGACAAGCGCACCAAGTATCACATCAACCCCACGGGTCGCTTCGTCATCGGCGGACCCGTTGGCGACTGCGGCCTGACGGGCCGCAAGATCATCGTTGACACCTATGGCGGCTTTGCGCGCCATGGCGGCGGCGCCTTCTCCGGCAAAGATCCCTCCAAGGTGGACCGTTCGGCGGCCTATGCCGCACGCTACGTTGCCAAAAACGTGGTGGCGGCGGGGCTCGCCGAGCGTTGCGAAGTGCAGGTTTCGTATGCCATCGGTGTGGCCGAACCCACTTCGATCATGGTCGAAACCTTTGGCACCGGTAAGTTGCCGGACGCACGCCTGACGCAGTTGGTCCGCGCGCACTTCGACCTGACGCCTTACGGTCTGCGCGAAATGCTTGATCTGGCCCGACCCATCTATCAAAAAACTGCTTCTTATGGCCATTTTGGCCGTAAGGAAGAAGAGTTCACCTGGGAGCGCACGGACAAAGCCGAAGCGCTGGCAGCTGAACTCAAGTCCACGCGCGCGGCCTAAACGCCCCGCGCACCTTTCAGGAGTATTTATGAACGCACGCTTGCAAGAAAAACCCGATTACGTCATCCAAGATTTGGCATTGGCCGACTTCGGCCGAAAAGAAATCGCCATCGCCGAGACGGAAATGCCGGGACTCATGGCTATCCGTGAGGAATATGCCAAGGCGCAGCCGCTGAAAGGTGCGCGGATTTCCGGCTCATTGCATATGACGATTCAGACCGCAGTGCTGATCGAGACGTTGAATGCACTCGGCGCGCAAGTGCGCTGGGCGTCATGCAACATCTACTCTACGCAGGATCACGCCGCGGCGGCAATTGCGGCGGGTGGCACAGCGGTGTTTGCCATCAAGGGCGAGTCGCTCAAGGACTATTGGGACTATACGCATCGCATCTTCGAGTGGTCGGATGGCGGGTTTTCAAACATGATTTTGGACGACGGCGGCGATGCCACCGTCCTGCTGCACCTCGGCAGCAAAGCCGAAAAGGACCTGGCGGTGCTGAGTAAGCCCGGCAGCGAAGAAGAAGAAATCATGTTCGCTGCAATCAAGGCCAAGCTCAAGACCGACCCGAAGTGGTATTCCATGCGGTTGGCGAAGATCAAAGGCGTGACTGAAGAGACGACCACGGGCGTGAAGCGTTTGTACCGGATGGCCAAGGATGGCGAACTCGCCTTCCCGGCGTTCAATGTGAACGATTCTGTGACCAAGTCAAAATTCGACAACTTGTACGGCTGTCGCGAGTCCCTGGTAGACGCCATCAAGCGCGCGACCGACGTGATGATCGCCGGCAAGGTCGCAGTGGTATGCGGCTACGGTGATGTTGGCAAAGGCTCCGCACAGGCGCTCCGCGCGCTCTCCGCACAGGTATGGGTCACCGAAGTAGATCCGATCTGCGCGTTACAGGCCGCGATGGAAGGCTACCGTGTTGTCACCATGGAAGACGCCGCGCCGCATGCCGATATATTCGTCTCGGCGACCGGCAATTTTCATGTGATCACCCACGACCACATGAAAGCCATGAAGAATCAGGCCATCGTGTGCAACATCGGGCATTTTGACAATGAGATTGAAGTAGCCGCCCTGCGACAATACAAGTGGGAAAACATCAAGCCGCAGGTCGATCACGTGATCTTCCCGGACGGCAAACGGATCATCCTGCTCGCGGAAGGGCGACTGGTGAACTTGGGATGCGGCACGGGCCACCCCTCCTATGTCATGAGTTCATCGTTCGCGAACCAGACGCTGGCGCAAATCGAACTGTTTGCCAATACCAAAAATTATCCGATCGGTGTTTATGTGTTGCCGAAGCATTTGGACGAAAAGGTGGCGCGTTTGCAACTCACCCGTTTGGGTGCAACGATGACTGAATTGACTGCCGTTCAAGCTGACTACATCGGCGTGGACGTGCAGGGTCCCTACAAGACCGAGACCTATCGCTACTGATGGCGTGGGTGTTGCTGTGAGTCACAAGGTATTCGCCGATGCCAAGTCTGCGCTCGCCGGCGTGGTGAAGGACGGCATGACGCTGATGTGCGGGGGGTTCGGGGCCTGCGGACTGCCCGAAAATCTGATCGCGGAGCTGCACGCTTTGGGTGTACGCGATTTGACCGTCGTGTCGAACAATGCCGGTCTCGACGGCGTCGGCCTGGGCATCTTGTTGCAGAGCCGTCAGATCCGCAAAATGATCTCCTCGTATGTCGGCGAGAACAAGGAATTCGAGCGTCAGTATCTGGCGGGCGAACTGGAATTGGAATTCAATCCGCAGGGCACACTCGCCGAGCGCATCCGCGCCGGTGGCGCCGGCATCTGGGGATTTTTCACCCGCACCGGCGCGGGTACGATCGTGGCCGAGGGCAAGGAGACCCGTGTCATCGACGGCGAGTCTTACGTGCTCGAGACTGGGCTGAGCGCCGATGTCTCGTTGGTGCGTGCCTGGAAGGGCGACACCGAGGGCAACCTTGTCTATCGTAAGACTGCGCGTAACTTCAATCCCAATATGGCCAGTGCCGGTCGCCTCACGATTGCCGAGGTCGAACACCTCGTGCCGGCAGGCGAACTGGATCCCGATGGAATCCACACCCCGGGCATATTCGTTCATCGCATCATTCAAGGCACCCATTATTCGCGCCTGATCGAGAAGCGCACCGTGCGCAAGAAGGAGTCGGCGAATGCCCTGGACGCGTGAAGAGATGGCCGCCCGCGCAGCGCGAGAATTGCGGGATGGCTTTTACGTCAACCTGGGAATTGGCATTCCGACGCTGGTGGCGAACTACATTCCGCCCGGTATGCAAGTCATGCTGCAGTCTGAGAATGGCATGCTGGGTACCGGTCCGTTCCCCTTCGAGGGAGAAGAAGACCCGGATCTCATCAATGCCGGCAAACAGACGGTCAGCGAGCTGCCGACGACTTCGTATTTCTCGTCGGCGGATAGCTTTGCCATGATCCGTGGCGGTCATATCGACTTCGCCGTGTTGGGCGCGATGGAAGTGGCTGAGAATGGCGACCTCGCCAATTGGATGGTGCCCGGTAAAGCGGTCAAGGGCATGGGCGGCGCGATGGACCTGGTGGCCGGCGTCAAGCGCATTGCCGTGGTCATGGAGCACGCCAACCGCGGCGAAGCCAAGTTCAAGAAGCGTTGCGAGCTGCCCTTGACCGGTGCCAACGTGGTGGACCTGCTGATCACTGACCTTGGCGTGTTTTCGCGTGACTCGCGTCGTGAGCCCTTTAAGCTCATCGAACGTGCGCCCGGCGTCAGCAGCGAAGCCATTCGCCAACAGACGCCTGCTCACTACCTCGAATAAGGAACACGTGGCTGCGGCGCTAGATTCCTTGCGGCGGCTGGAAGCCGAGAGCATCCATATTTTTCGCGAGGTGGTCGCGGAAACCGAACGGCCGGTCATGCTTTATTCCATCGGCAAGGACAGTTCGGTGATGCTGCATCTGGCGCTGAAGGCCTTCGCCCCGGCGAAGCCTCCGTTCCCGCTATTGCATATCGCCAGTGGCTGGGACTTTCGCGAGATGCTGGAATTTCGGGACGCCATCGCTGCGCGCTACGGGCTGCAGCTATTGGTGCATAGCAACGAGGAAGGTGCCCGTGCCGGCGTGAAACCATGGACCCACGGTGCTACCTACGCTGACGTCATGCTGACGCAGGCATTGCGGCAAGCCCTCGACAAGTACGGTTTCGATGCCGCCTTCGGGGGCGGGCGCCGCGATGAGGAGAAGAGTCGCGCCAAGGAACGGGTCTTCTCTTTCCGGTCTGTGCAGCATCGTTGGGACCCCAAGAACCAGCGCCCGGAACTTTGGCAGTTATATAACGCAAGCAAAAATCGCGGTGAAAGCATTCGCGTATTTCCGCTGTCGAACTGGACCGAACTCGACGTATGGCAATACATTCAGGCTGAGAACGTGCCGATTGTCCCTTTGTATCTGGCTGCCGAGCGTCCGATGGTGCGCCGAGGCGAGCGGCTGATCATGGTGGATGATGAGCGCCTACCGCTGGCGCCGGACGAGCAGGTGGAGCGGCTCGCCGTGCGTTTCCGCACGCTCGGTTGTTATCCCCTGACCGGCGCAACAAAGAGCGACGCGAGCGATGTCGCGGCAGTGATCCGCGAAATGCTGCTGACCAGCAGCTCTGAGCGCGAAGGTCGCGTGGTGGATCAGGATGGCGCGGCCTCCATGGAAAGAAAGAAACAGGAAGGCTATTTTTAAATGGGGGTCGACGCGCAAGAATTGGTGCAGGGTATCGAGTCTTATCTCCTGCAGCACCGCTCGAAATCGCTGTTGCGATTCATCACCTGCGGCTCGGTCGATGACGGGAAGTCCTCGTTGATAGGTCGCCTGCTCTTCGAGACCCATATGATCTTCGATGATCAGTTGGTCGCGCTTGAGAGCGATTCCAGGAAGGTGGGTACGCGCGGCGGCGATCTCGACCTGGCGCTGCTGGTGGACGGTCTGGCCGCCGAGCGTGAGCAGGGCATCACCATCGACGTGGCATACCGTTTCTTCACCACTCAGCAGCGTAAGTTCATCGTGGCGGATACGCCGGGTCATGAGCAATACACCCGCAACATGGTGACCGGGGCTTCCACCGCAGACCTTGCCGTCATCCTGATCGATGCACGAAAGGGCGTACTCACACAGACCCGGCGGCACAGTTATCTGGTGTCACTGCTCGGTATCCGCCACATCGTGGTGGCCATTAACAAGATGGACCTGGTCGAATTCTCTCAAGACGTATTCGAACGCATCGAGCTGGAATACCGCGCGGCGGCGGCGCCGATGGGATTGACAGAGATCACCTGCATTCCTGTTTGTGCGCTAACCGGCGACAATGTCATCGACCGCAGCACACGCATGCCCTGGTTTCAGGGACGCCCGCTGCTCGAGCATCTCGAGCAGGTGCCCGTGGCAGATGACGCCGCAGCGCAGCCCTTCAGACTGCCGGTACAGTGGGTGAATCGACCGCACGCTGACTTTCGCGGATTCGCCGGCATGATCGCGAGCGGCGTCGTGCGGCCCGGGGATCGCCTGCGAGTGCTGCCGTCTGGGCGCTCTGCCAGCGTGTCACAGGTACTGGGACCCAACGGCGCGGTGGATGCGGCGTTCGCGGGGGAATCGGTCACCCTGACCCTGACCGAAGAGGTGGATGTGAGTCGCGGCGACGTGCTGGCAGAGGCGGCTAATCCGCCGCCGGTCGCGAATCAGTTCGAGGCCACCATCATCTGGATGCAGGATGAACCGCTGTTGCAGGGGAGGTCCTACCTGCTCAAGATTGCGACCAAAACGGTGATGGCGACGATCTCGCCCATCAAGTATCGAATCAACGTCAATACGCTCGAGCATCTGGCTGCGAAGAAGCTTGAACTCAATGACATCGGCGTGTGCGGGCTGGAGTTGAGCATGCCGGTGGCTTTCGAGCCCTATCGCGACAATCGGGTGCTGGGCGGTTTTATTCTCATCGATCGGCTTACCCATCACACGGTGGGTGCCGGCCTGCTGCATTTCGCGCTGCGCCGCTCGCAGAACGTGCATTGGCAGGCGCTCGACGTGAACAAGCAGGTGCGCGCCGAAGCCAAGCGCCAAAAGCCCTGTATCCTGTGGTTCACCGGCCTGTCAGGGGCGGGTAAGTCGACCATTGCCAATTTGGTCGAAAAGCAGCTGCAGGCGGACGGTCGGCACACGTACCTGCTCGACGGTGACAACGTGCGACATGGCTTGAACAAGGACCTTGGGTTCACCGATCAAGACCGCGTCGAGAACATCCGTCGCGTTGCCGAAGTGGCGCGGTTGATGGTGGATGCCGGTTTGATCGTCATGGTGTCTTTCATTTCCCCGTTCCGCTCCGAGCGACAAATGGCACGTGGTTTGGTGGGTGAGGGCGAATTCATCGAGATTTTTGTCGATACGCCCCTGGATGTGGCCGAAGCGCGCGACGTCAAAGGACTCTATGGCAAAGCCCGCCGTGGCGAACTGAAAAACTTCACCGGCATCGATTCACCGTATGAAGCGCCAGAAAACCCCGAAATACGCCTCGATTCCAGCCGTGTGAACGGGGACTTCGCCGCGGCCCAGGTGATCGAATACCTACGGGCGACGGGCGTCATCGACGTGGGGTAGAATTTAATCTACAAAAGTCAAAATGCGCTTGCCTGACGTCAATTATGTCGCATAATCCGGAGAGAAAGCGCCAGCTGGCTATATTATTGCGAGCAGGTGCACGGATTCGAGCGCGGGCGGGCGAGGTCCGGCACAGTATACGTGATCGCTACACCGCATAATGCACGGCAACATCTCGACAAAAATGTACATCGATGGCCACGCCCTACTTACTGGATGACTACGACGTAGACGGCTTTCTACGCGTTGCCTCGTCTTTTGGCGCGGACCGGTTCGGTTATGTCGTTACGCCGAACGTCGACCACCTTATTCGCTATCACGACGAACCCAGCTTTCGCTCGGCCTATTCGGATGCCGCGTACGTGCTGTTGGACAGCCGCTTCCTCTCGCACGTATTTCGGGTGTCGAAAGGCGTTCGCGTGCGGGTTTGCACCGGCAGCGATTTGACGGCGAATCTGTTTGCCCGGGTCATTCAGCGAAATGATCCGGTTGTGGTCATCGGCGGCACCAACGAACAGGCCAAGACGCTGCGTGAGCAGTATGGCCTGACGAATTTGAGCCACTACAACCCGCCCATGGGGTTCATCCGGGATCCGGATGAGGTCGAGAAGACCCTGCATTTCATCGAATCTCACAGTCCGTTTCGTTTCTGCCTGCTGGCCGTCGGTTGCCCGCAGCAAGAGAAACTGGCACAGATGCTGAAAATGCGTGGCGTGGCGCGTGGCATGGCGCTGTGCATCGGGGCGTCTGTAAATTTCATGACTGGCGCCGAGAAAAGGGCGCCGCTGTGGATGCAAGGCATGGGCCTCGAGTGGTTGTATCGTCTTGCCAACGATCCCGTCCGTCTTGCCAATCGGTACCTGGTCCGCGGGCCACGCGTGTTCTCACTGCTCTCGCGTACCGAGGTAATGGTGCGACCGCGGCCCATGCTGCGCGCCCCTGAAATGAGCACGCGCGGCGGCACGCCAACCTCGGATTCCGTACTTTAGGGCCGCCTTTCGATCAGCTGATCGATCACCCTTTGCCAGTACAATATGCTGGCGTGAAACCTCTTCCGAACCATCTTACGTTCATGCCTGAGCATGGATTGGACGACCTGCATCGCGCGAGCGATCAGATGACATCGTGGCTGGTAAATAGCGCGGCGCCTCTTTGGGAAGCAGTTGGCATCGACCAGCGTCTGGGCGGCTTTTTTGAAGAAATCGTGCATGGGCCGGGTGTAGCGGCACCGCAGGGTGCGGGCGCTTTACGACGCGGCCGCGTGGTGGCCCGGCAAATTTACGCCTTTGAAATTGCCCGTCGATTGGGTTGGCAGGCGCACGGCAGCGACCCACTTGAACACGGCGCACAGTACTTATTCAGCCGCCTCCGTGGTGAAAAGGGACTTTTCCTGACCGCGGTGGCAGCCGAGTCCCATGAAGGACGCGGGAGCTTTAGCCTCTACGAGCACGCTTTCTACTTGTTTGCGCTCGCGCAGATCGATCGCCGTTCTTCAGTCTTAGGGGCCAACCAGATGGCGTTAAGATGCCTGCAGTCGCTGCGGCGAGAGTTCGGGCGACGCCAGGGCGGCTTTGAGGAAAGCAGTCCGCCTGGTGCGACACTTCAGTCAAATCCACATATGCACCTGCTCGAAGCAGCGCTTGCATGGCTCGATGTCCCAGCCGCCGGTAGCGAGTGGGAGGTACTGGCTCGGGAGCTCGTTCTGTTGTGCCTGGATCGATTTATCGACCCGAGTACCGGGGCGCTGCCGGAACTTTTCGATTCTGATTGGCGCCCTTTAAGCGCTAAGGCCAGTGCCATCATCGAGCCTGGCCACCAGTTCGAATGGGCCTGGCTGCTGCTGCGATGGTGCGCGCTACCACACAGCACACCAGAAGAGCGGCAGCGCTGCCGTAGCGCCGCAGCCCGGCTCATTGAGATAGGGGAAACTGGCGTGGATCCCATACGAGGTGTGGCCATAAATGAGCTCGGTGCGGAGCTGACCCCAAAGGACTTGAATGCAAAAATCTGGCCGCAGACCGAACGAATCAAGGCTTGGTGCGCAGTGCTGCGAGATGGCACCGCTGTCGATCCGCCGACGGCCGCCAGCGGAAACATACTGAAGGCTGTGCAGGTGATGTCAGGATTCTTTCTGACAGATATTCCCGGCCTGTGGCACGAGGTATTATTGGCCAATGGGGGTTTTCTGCGTGGACCGACCAAGGCCAGCAGCCTCTATCACATCGTCGGTGCGATTGACGATTTGCACACTACCGTGAGAGAAAGCCGCGCGCGATGACTGCAATCGAACAATTCAATCGAATACGGATCTTGTGTATTGGCGATGTGATGCTCGATCGATTCGTCATGGGCCATGTCAAACGCATCTCCCCGGAGAGCCCCGTACCCGTTTTGTCGATCACCGAACGCGTGATATTTCCCGGTGGTGCCGCAAATGTCGCGCGCAATATCGCATCGCTTGGCGGCCGCTGTACTTTAGTGAGCGTAGTGGGGCGCGATGCCGTGGGTGCCGAGTTGCGCGGCTCACTGGAAGCGGCCGACCGTATCACTAGTTTTTTCATCGATGAGGTCGGCCGGCCCACGAGCGAGAAAACACGTTTCATCGCTCACGGCCAGCATATGCTGCGCGCCGATTCGGAAATCACGATTCCCGTTGCAGATAGCACGGCCTGCGCGATCATCGATGCAGTTGGCGCGCTGGTTGCGCAGCATGATGTCGTCGTACTGTCGGATTATGCTAAGGGCGTGCTCACTGACCAAGTCGTGCGCGAGGTCATCAACCTGTGTCGGGCGTCGAGGCGGCCGGTTGTGGTCGATCCGAAGTCGGTTCGCTTGGATCGTTACGCCGGCGCGACGGTGATCACGCCAAACAGCAAAGAAGTGCTGGATGCCACTGAGATCGATCCTACCGATGATGACTCCCGGGCAGAGGAAGCCGGGAAAACATTGCTCGATCGCTGCGCAGTAGGCGCGGTGCTCATGACCCGTGCGCACCGCGGAATGACGCTGATGGCCCCGGGCGCTCCGCCGCTGCATATCGCCGCCAGCGCCCGGGAAGTCTACGATGTGGTTGGGGCAGGCGATACTGTCATTGCCACCCTCGCGCTGGCACTCGGAGCCGGCGAAACACTGGCCGACTCGGCCCGGTTGGCAAACTTTGCGGCAGGTATCGTGGTCGCGAAGCGGGGCCCCGCCACGGTAACGCAGACTGAGTTGACGGACGAAATATTGCGATCGACCTGCGGTAGCCTGAAAGGCCTGCAGAGCAAGATAGTCGACCTGCATGAAGCGCGCGAGTTGGCTGATATGTGGCGTAAGAACGGCTACAAAGTCGGTTTCACGAACGGCTGCTTCGATTTGTTGCACGTTGGCCACTTATCGATCCTGGCTTTTTCCAAACAGCACAGCGGCCGTCTCATTGTCGCAGTCAACAGCGACGCGTCGGTGCGGCGTTTGAAACAGGCGGGCAGGCCCGTCAATTCGGAAAATGATCGGGCTACGGTGCTTGCTGCCCTGTCCGCGGTCGATGCGGTGGTCATTTTTGACGAAGACACGCCGCAGGGTCTTATCGAAGCGCTGAATCCTGATGTGCTGGTTAAAGGCGCTGACTACACGATCGCAGAGATTGTGGGGGCCGACCATGTGTTGGCACACGGTGGCCAGGTGTTACGTTGCGCCCTGGTGCCGGACAGAAGTACGACACGCGTGGTGAACAGTCTGCGCCAGCGTGCGGAAAGCACCTAGCGTTCGTCCAGTCCTTGCAGACCTACCCGGCAGTGCCCGTGTTCCTCGATCGTGATGGCACCATCATTGTCGAGAAAAACTATCTGCGTGATCCCAACGACGTCTGTCTCGAGGCTGGAGCAGTGGTCGGCTTGCGCCGACTACAAGTGCGAGGTCATCCGCTCATCGTCATCTCCAATCAGTCAGGGATCGCGCGCGGCCGCATGCTCGAAACGGACGTATTGGCGGTTAATCGGCGCGTTGGCGAACTGTTGCTCGCCCATGGCATCAAGATATTGGCATGGTACTTCTGCCCGCATGGGCCGGACTCAGCTTGTGCTTGCCGTAAGCCGGCACCGGGAATGGCACTGCGGGCGTCGCGCGATTTGAATCTAGATCTCGCGGGCGCCTTCGTCGTCGGTGACAAAGACTCGGATTTGAAAATGGCCGACGCGATTGGTGCAACCGGAATTCTCGTCGCGACAGGTCATGGTAACGAATACCATGGATGGGCAGTGGCAATGGGACGGGTTGCGGTGCCGGATCTTGATGCCGCAGCGGCCCATATCGAGATGTTTTCAAACCAGGCCTTGGCCGGGAGGTGTCTGTGATCATTTTGACAGGAGCAACCGGATTTATCGGTTCGAATCTGCTTGCGGATCTGAACGCCATGGGCCGGGAAGACGTCATCCTGGTAGACACGCTCGGGACCGAGAGCAAGTGGAGGAACATTGCCAAACGGCGCTTCGAGGACATTGTTTTTCCGACCGAGCTTGAGGCCCTGTTGGCCAGGCTGCCAGGCGCTGACGTGGTTTATCACCTGGGTGCCAATTCCTCGACCACCCTGGTGGATGGCGATGCGGCATTGATGAGCAATTTTCGGCCGTCCATGGCGCTCTGGCAATGGTGCGCGAAAACGCGAACGCCGCTTATTTATGCCTCCTCTGCGGCGACGTATGGTGGCGGCGAATTGGGGTTTATCGATGACGAGTCGCCCGCGGCGCTCGACGCGCTACGTCCCCTCAACCTGTATGGTTGGTCCAAGCATGCCTTCGACAAGTGGGCGGTGACGCAGGCTCATAGCGGCAACGCGCCGCCACAGTGGTGCGGCCTCAAGTTCTTCAACGTCTATGGCCCCAACGAGAATCACAAATGCGACATGAAAAGCTTGGTGTGCAAGAACACAAGCCTCGTGGCGAAGGGCGAGACCATCAAGCTGTTCAAATCGTATAAGCCAGAATTCGCGGACGGACGTCAGGCGCGAGATTTCGTTTACGTCAAAGACTGCACACGAGTAATGCTATGGCTCTCCGGCAGGCCGGGGGCGAACGGCTTGTTCAACCTGGGTACCGGGCAAGCGCGGACCTTTCTAGATCTCATCGCAGCAGTGGGGGGTGCCCTGCGATTACCGGTGAAAACCGCCTTCATCGACATGCCGTCTGAATTGCGCGCGAACTATCAATATTTCACCGAAGCCAACATGGGAAAGCTGCGGGCGGCTGGCTACGATGCGCCGTTTTCTTCCCTAGAAGCGGGTGTGGCCGATTACGTGCAGCAATATCTCACCAAGCCTGACATCTATCGGTGAGATGGTGGGCGGTACAGGGATTGAACCTGTGACCCCTGCCGTGTGAAAGCAGTGCTCTACCGCTGAGCTAACCGCCCCTCAAGCGCCAGAATTATGGCATCGGCCCGGGTCTAACACAAACTGCTAAAATCGCGCTCTTTGACATCGATGCATACATGACCGTTCGCACACGTTTCGCGCCAAGCCCGACGGGCTTTTTGCATATTGGCGGCCTGCGCACCGCTTTGTTCAGCTGGCTGTATGCGCGGCGACACGGCGGGAAGTTCGTGCTGCGCATCGAGGACACGGACCTGGTCCGGTCCACCGCCGACGCCATCCAGCAAATCATCGACGGCATGACCTGGGCGGAACTCGACCACGACGAGGGGCCGTTCTTCCAAACCCGGCGCTTCGAGCGATACAGGGCGGTGATCGACTCGATGCTGACAGCCGGCACGGCCTACCGCTGTTATTGCACCAAGGAAGAACTCGAACAGATGCGGACTGAACAACAAGCCCGCGGCGAAAAGCCGCGCTACGACGGCCGTTGGCGTGAGCGTACGGATGCCCGTCCGGGCGTCGCGCCGGTGGTGCGTTTCAAGAATCCGCAAGACGGCGTGGTGGTGGTGAACGACGTCGTGCATGGTCCGGTGACGTTTCAAAATACAGAGTTGGACGACTTGATCATCGCGCGCTCAGACGGCACGCCGACCTACAATTTCTGCGTGGTGGTGGATGACGCCGACATGGAGATCACGCATGTCATTCGAGGTGACGATCACCTGAATAACACGCCGCGGCAGATGAACATGCTGCTTGCGCTGGGACGAAAGCCGCCAGTCTACGCCCATCTGCCCATGATTCTGGGATCGGACGGCGCCAAGCTCTCCAAGCGTCACGGTGCAGTGAGCGTCCTGCAGTATCGGGACGACGGCTTTTTGCCGGAGGCCGTGCTCAACTACCTCGTGCGGCTCGGGTGGTCGCACGGCGACCAGGAGATTTTCAGCATCGTCGAAATGACGCAACTCTTCGACATCGCCGATGTCAACAAGTCAGCTTCCGCGTTTGACCTCGAAAAGCTGTTGTGGCTGAACCAGCAGCATATGATGCGCGCGGAGCCCGCGCGGCTGGTGGCGCCGCTGCGCTGGCATCTGCAACGTGAGGGCATCGTTGCGAATGACGATGCGGCGCTGGCGTCGATCGCGGTGGCGCAGCGTGAGCGTTGCAAGACGCTGCTGGATATGGCGCGCAACAGTCTGTTCTTTTTCCGAGCACCGGCTGAGTACGATCAGAAGGCCGTGAAAAAGAATGTTTCCGAGCCGGTGGTGGCCGCTCTCGGAGATCTGGCGCTTGAGTTTAACCAGTTGGTCGAGTGGACGGCTCCCGCCATCCACGAGCGCATTGCAGCTTTTGCGGCTGCGCGCGAGCTGACACTCGGGAAGCTGGCACAGCCGATCAGGATCGCCATGTGCGGCGGAACCATCTCGCCGCCCATCGATGCCACTCTGGCGATTCTGGGGCGCCAGGAGACGCTGGTGCGCCTACAGCAGGCGCTCGAGGTCTGGCGTACATCCCGGATCGCATGATTTACCGCGGGCTGCTATTCCTTGACGAACTAGGCGCGGTCAGGTAACTTCCGGCGCCTCATTGTGGGGCCATAGCTCAGCTGGGAGAGCGCTTGCATGGCATGCAAGAGGTCGGCGGTTCGATCCCGCCTGGCTCCACCAGTTTGATGTACATTTCGGTCAACGTCCCCATCGTCTAGAGGCCTAGGACACCACCCTTTCACGGTGAGAACCGGGGTTCGAATCCCCGTGGGGACGCCA
>CAZZZU010000008.1:0-59299 GCA_964658805.1 uncultured Steroidobacteraceae bacterium | reverse complement strand
ATCAATGGTGGAGGAAGCATGCTGACACAGGCACAACGATGGGAGAAGGCGCGGACGGTGTTTCGCGTCTGCAGCGGAAACTTCCTGGAAATGTATGATTTCATGATCTTCGGCTACTTCAGCGCCGCAATCGGTCGCGCATATTTTCCGGCCCGAAGTGAGTTCGCGTCTTTGATGTTCTCGATGGCGACGTTTGCCGTGGGTTTCATGATGCGTCCCGTGGGTGCGATCTTCCTCGGCGCCTACATCGACCACGCGGGCAGGCGCAAGGGACTGCTGGTGACGCTGGCGCTGATGTCGGTGGGCACTCTGACGATTGCCATGGTGCCCGGCTATGAAACGATCGGGCTGTTCGCGCCCATCGTGGTCGTGTTGGGTCGGCTATGCCAGGGGTTCTCCGCAGGGGTCGAGCTGGGCGGAGTGTCGGTCTATCTGGCCGAGATCGCCACCCCCGGACACAAGGGCTTTTATGTGTCGTGGCAGTCTGGCAGCCAGCAGGTAGCGGTCGCGTTCGCGGGAGTGCTCGGCTATGCACTGTCCAATCTATTGTCGCCCGAAGATCTGGACGCCTGGGGTTGGCGCATTCCGTTGATCATCGGCTGCCTGATCATCCCGTTCATCTATATGATCCGCCGCACGCTGCAGGAAACCGACGAATTTGCGGCGCGCAAGCATCATCCGACGCCGTCGGAAATCTACGCGAGCATGCTCGCCCACTGGCGAATCGTGCTGACCGGCGTGGCCATGGTGCTGATGACGACCGTGTCGTTCTATACGATCACAGCCTATACGCCGACTTTCGGCAAAAACGTGCTCCATCTGAGCCAAAGTGACGCGCTGCTCGTCACGCTCTGTGTGGGGTTGTCGAATCTGTTCTGGCTGCCGATCATGGGATCCCTTTCCGATCGGATCGGGCGGCGGCCGCTCCTGTTGGTTTTTTCCGGAATTGCGATCCTGACCGCCTATCCGGCCATGTCCTGGCTGGTCGGGCAGCCGAGCTTCGCCAGGCTGCTGGCCATCGAGCTGTGGCTCTCCTTCATCTACGCCAGTTATAACGGCGCGATGGTCGTGCACCTGACGGAGATCGTTCCGATCGAGGTGCGAACGGCCGGATTTTCGCTGGCCTATAGTCTCGCGACGGCGGTCGGCGGCTGTACGCCCGCCGTCGTTACCTACCTGATCCATGAAACCGGCAATCGAGCGATGCCGGGTTCGTGGTTGTCGTTGGCGGCGCTCATCGCGCTGATCGCCGCATGGAAAAGCCGCCCCGTTGCGCGCAACTTCGAAGGCGTTTTGCCGGCGCCCTTGCAGCAGCCAGGTCACTCGATTGACGCTTCCTGATTCACGAGAGGCGCCTGAGCGAGTCACCTCGCGCAGGTCGGTGCGTTCATCTGGCCGGCTCGAACAATGCCGCGAACCCCGGAATCTGCTTTTGCAGATCGTCGCGCAATTGGGTTCCCGCCTTGAAGAAATCCAGATCTGTTTTTCCACTGCTCGCGGGACGCTTGTACGCAAGCACGATCAAACCAATGTTCTCGCCCATGGCATCGCGCAGAGGCGTCTGCACGACGAACTTGCGCACGGCATCCTTCATGCGGTGCCAGCGGGGATCGAGGATGGTGATGCCGGTTTCGATGACCATCACGTCATCCGGATCATCCGGATTGCCGATTCTGTCCGGATAAGAGCCACCGAACATCGTGTACGTCTTCGGGGCCGCGTCGGGAGGCACGCCATGGAACGTCACGCTGAGGAGCTCGGGGTGGGCCGCCATGATCTGTTCCGTCAGCGTCTGGACATACAGCTTTGCTGACGGCGGCGTCCAGTTCTTGGCGTGCTCGGGCGCCGGTACACCGGCCGCGGCGCCCACGGCGCCCATGTACGTCGTACTGAAAATGCAGAGAGCAACCGCAAGTGCGCTGCGTTGCAGAGTCGTGAGGTTTTTCATCGAACATCCGGGGTGGTGGAACGTTGACGGCTTGGCCGCGATACATGCTCAGATGCTGCACTTTAATGCCGCAACCTGAACGCTGCCTGAACGCTCCCCGGACCGCTCAACCATTCGTGGTATACGTGACTGTATGCTTTCCGATCGATCGCCCGTCAGAGGCCGCCCAAGGTTTGAGTAATCGAGTTCAATGGAGCGCTGGCGTGACCGGCAACAGCGCAGAGCGCCATGGGTACTCTGCTTTTCGCAATACCTGCTGTTCGTAATCGGAAAGCCGGCCCCCAATGAGTCAAGTCTCATACTGCACGGAGTACGAGATACCAAAGCGGCAAAGTTAGAAACGACAGCGTAATGCCCACGCCCACCATCAGAGTGGTCAACGGCGCGTTGAGGCCATATTGAATTGCGACGATGGCACCCCCGATCTGCGGACCCATGGCGGCCTCGAAGATTGTGACCCGCGTCACCGTGTCATCGTGTGATAAAACGCCAACGAGCAACATTGTCGCCAGCAATGGTGCCAGTACGAGTTTGAAGCTCAGGCCTAAGGCCAGCTGCACATATCGGCCGGAAAATTGGTCCAATCGAAGCTGCAACCCGACTGACACCAATGCGAGGGGGGCCAATGTATCGCCAAGACGGTGCAGTAGTTCAGCTAACCAGGCTGGGTAGTCCACCGCATCAAGCGCGAACGCGACCAGTAGTGCGATGAACGGCGGAAATCGGGTTATCTTCATCAATACCTTGAAGGCGGATGATTTGGTCGATGAGAAAAAACACGCCACGATGATTCCAGCCGTGCTCAATACCAAATAGGTACCCAACTGGTCGATCAGAATGCCCGTCGACATCTGTTTTGCGCCGTAGAACGCTTCGATCATAGGCAGCCCCACAGACGACGTGTTGCCAAGTCCGGCAGTCATGATGAGTGCACCGGTGGTCAAAGGAGAGAATCGCCAGACACGAGCGATCAAGATAAACACGACAGTGCTCATTCCAAATAGCATCCATGGCATCAACACAGGCCACACCATGTCGGACGAGAAACGGAGGTTGTGAATCTGACTCAAGATCAACGACGGCAGGGCGATCTTCGTGATGTAGCCGTTGATCGCTACGTGCGCATCGGTGGGTGGCCGTTTGCCATGGCCCCAAAGCATTCCTGCAATCAAACACACGAATAGCATGATGACATTGGTCAAAGATCTCTCCGAATATCGATGCGATGGCCAAGAACCCGCCCCCATATAGAGAGAGACCGCAAAACATGCCGCAAAACGTCACGATTGGAAAAAAACCTCGTCCGCCTGCTTGAGGCTCGGATCCCACAGCGCTGCCGCAGACTGTGGCGGCAGTTCTAATGCGTTGCAGCTAAGCCGACTCCAAGCGCTGGTATATGAACGCCGACGCCGCACCCGCGCGCTTTAGACGCTGGCTCGATGATGCCGAGTGCGAGACCATCATTTGTGAGGACGCCTTCGATTTACGTCCTTAATCGCCCGAATAAACCAATCAAGGCTGGGCACGCAACCTCTGAGGATGCGCTGACCTGGAATGTCTTGCTTTCTTGAAAGCAAGGATCGCTTGCGGGAGACATCAGCCCGCAAGGCGTCGCCATCGCTGAGCGAGCAAGCGGCGAATCGCGGTTGATTCTCTGGGGCGCCGAAGTGCCAAGCAAATTCGCCCTTGCTGACGCGCTACTCAGGCAAACGCAGCCCCTTGGTTTCGACGGCAAACGGAATGATGAACAGGCCGAGTATGAAGGCAACGGCGGTAGTGGCGACCGGTATCCCGATGCTGCCGTAGCTGTGGATCATTGAGCCTAAGAGAAAGTTGACGCCTGCACCCACCAGCCTGCCAAAGGAGGTCGTGAAGGCGAAGGCGGTTGCTCGGATTGACGTGCCATATTGTTCCGGTAACCAGAGACTGAACATGGCGAAGTTGCCGCCAAAAAAACCGAGGAAGAACAGGCTAACGATGAAAGGTTTCAGGCCGTTCGGCAGATAGAACGCCCAACCGAAGCTCGCCCAGATGAAGATGGCCATGCCGCTGAAGAAAATGGCGAGCGTTTGGCGGCGGCCGATTTTCTCGGCGAGATACGGTACCAGCAAGCAACCCAATATGGTGCCGATGGAGAGCAGGCCGGTGGCGAGCGATGCCGTGCGTACCGCGGCGGGTCCGTCCATGCCTTGCTTCTTGGCCAGCGCGATGACGGCCGTGGGTTCGTAGACCGCGCCCGCCCACAGCCCGATGATGGCAACGGTGAGAAGGGCAGTATTGACTAAGGTGCGGCGACGGTTTTGAGCATTGAAGATTTGCCTCAAGGGGCTGACCGCGCCGGTAATCCTCGTCCAGCGCTCAGGCTCCTTCACCGCGAACACGATATAAAGAGACAGCACGGCGGGGGTGAGTCCGCAGAGAAACATGGCGCGCCAGCCAAAGTGGGCGCCGACGGTGAAGTTCAAAGCAGCGGCGAGAAAGAAGCCGGTGTAATAGCCCGTTTGTAAATAACCCGCGCCCATTTTGCGGCGGGACTCTGGCCAGGCTTCGGCGACATACGTGCCGGCCAACGCCCACTCACCGCCGATGCCGATTCCTGCCAATAGCCGAAAGAGGCCCAATTGCCAGACATTTTGTGAGAGCGCCGCGGCGCCGGTGAACACTGCGTACACCAGTACTGAGGCGGCGAGGGTGCGGGTACGGCCAAAGCGATCGGCGATCGGGCCCCACACAAAGGCCAGGCCCCAACCCACCAGGAATAGGGCGAACAACACCGAACCGATGAAGCCGACATTGGCGGGCGAGCCATCCATACCCGATTTCGGCAGCAATTCGGTGAGGGCCGGACTCAACACCAGCGCATAGATAAAAGAGTCCATGCCATCCAGGGTCCAGCCGGTCCAGGCTGCCCAGAAACCGATGACCTGTGAACGGGACAATGAGTCGCGCATATGTCTCCCCGGACCTTCTTTGCTATCGTGATGCGTATGTATATTGTATACGCCGCGATCCTGCAGCCGCATTTACTGCAAACCGGTGTGCGGTTGGCGAGAAACTTGAGCGAGCATTTGGGGGAGCGCTTCGAGGCGGGATCGAACGGTGGCTAGCCATCCTGTCAGTTCATGGAGCACACGGCGCGAAGCCAAGATGAAGCGCACCGCTACTGTGAGTGCGATGACCGCCGGCAAGGTGTTGCGCGCATCGGCAATTGTGGAAGCGTTGCAGATTTTGATTCAGTGCGGCGATCGGGTTGCACTCGAAGGCAACAATCAGAAGCAGGCTGATTTTCTGTCACGCTCGCTGGTGCAGGTCGATCCAAGCGTGCTTCACGACGTTCATTTGCTCATTTCAACTGTGAGCCGGCCTGAACATTTGACGTTGTTCGAGCGCGGCATCGCGCGCAAATTGGATTTCTCTTTCGCCGGTCCGCAGAGCTTGCGAATGGCGCAGTTGCTCGAGGACGGCAAGGTGGAGCTCGGCGCGATCTATACCTATGTGGAACTGTATGCGCGCATGTTCATCGATCTGACGCCGCACGTGGCGTTGGTGTGCGCGGTGCAAGGTGACCGCCACGGCAACCTGTATACAGGACCGAATACCGAAGACACCCCCACCATCGTCGAGGCGACCGCATTTCGACACGGCATCGTGATTGCCCAGGTGAACGAAATCGTCGATGAATTGCCGCGGGTGGATATTCCCGGCTCCTGGGTTGATTTCGTGGTGCAAGCTGACAAGCCCTTCGCGGTCGAACCCTTGTTCACCCGTGATCCGCGCCACATCACCGAACTGCAGGTGCTGATGGGCATGATGGTGATCCGAGGCATCTATCAGCGGCACGGTGTGACGACGCTCAATCACGGTATCGGCTTCGACACGGCGGCAATCGAATTGCTGTTGCCGACCTATGGCGAATCGCTTGGACTCAAAGGCAAGATCTGCCGCAACTGGGCGCTCAATCCGCATCCGACGCTGATCCCGGCCATCGAGAGTGGCTGGGTGGAGAGCGTGCATTGTTTCGGCAGCGAGGTGGGCATGGAGGACTACGTCCGTGCGCGCTCGGATGTTTTCTTCGTCGGGCACGATGGCAGCCTGCGATCGAACCGGGTGCTGTGTCAGTTGGCGGGACAATATGGGGTTGATGCATTCATCGGTTCGACGCTGCAGATGGACGCGGATGCCAATTCGTCGACCGTCACATTGGGACGCCTGGCGGGCTTCGGCGGCGCGCCCAACATGGGGCATGATCCGAAGGGGCGTCGCCACAGCAGTCCCGCCTGGCTCAGCCTGATCACGGCGCAGGCGCCGGTGATGCGTGGCCGGAAGCTCGTGGTGCAACTGGCCGAGACCTTCAAGAAAGGCGGCGCTCCCACCATCGTCGAGACGCTGGATGCCGTGGAAGTCGGGCTGAAGAGCGGCATGCCGATCGCGCCGGTCATGATCTATGGCGATGATGTGAGTCATGTCGTGACCGAAGAGGGGATCGCCTATCTGTACAAGACCGACAGCAGCGAGGAGCGGCGCGCGGCGGTGGCGGCGATTGCCGGCGCGACGACCATCGGCATGCGCGCGGAGCCTAAGCGTTCGGCGGCGCTGCGTGAGCGCGGCGTGATCGCATACCCTGAAGATCTGGGGGTGTCGCCGCTGGCAGCGCAACGATCGCTGCTCGCGGCGAGAAGCATCGAGGATCTCATCGCGTGGTCGGACGGACTCTACCAACCGCCGGCACGGTTTCGGAGTTGGTAGTGGCAGCGCACATCGATGTGGATGAGGTTTTTGGAATCGAGGCGCCGCCGTGCGCTCCGTATCTCGCGGACCTGGCGGTGCAGGCGCTCATCGACGAGGCCCTGTTGACGCCCAAACCGGCCTTGGTGGACCTGCGGGGTTCGGGTGCGCATCGCGACCTGGATCTGGCCTGCATGTTGACATCGGCGCGGACGCTGCGCGGCGCGTTCAGCGCGATGGCTGAAGCGGCGGAGGGCGCCAGGATCGGCCGGGGGTTGCGTGAAACGCTGGCCGCGATCGGACGCGCGGGCGAGCGGGAGATGTTCGCCGTCACCGGCGGCCGTAATACGCATCGCGGCGCCATCTGGATGTTGGGATTGTTGGTGGCGGCACGCGCCATAGTGGGCCCTGAGCGTGCGCCGCGCGCTATCGCGGCGGTTGCGGGACGCATCGCGCGCTTGCCGGACCGACACGCGCCTGCAGAGAATTCGCACGGCAGCCGCGTGTGCGCCCGTTATGGCGTGGTGGGCGCGCGCGGTGAAGCGCAGGCGGGCTTGCCGCATGTGATCGACGCCGGCTTGCCTGCCTTGTGGGCCGCGCGCGCTGCCGGGGCAGACGAGGCGTGCGCCCAACTCGATGCGCTGATGGCCATCATGTGCACATTGGATGACACCTGTGTACTGCATCGGGGTGGCGCAGAGGCTTCAGCCTTTGCGAAGAACGGTGCGCAGGCCGTGCTTGCCGCGGGCGGCAGCGCAAGCGTTGCCGGGCGACGCGCCTTGCTGCGGCTGGAAGCCGGATTGCTGCAACGACGAGCCTCGCCTGGCGGCTGCGCGGACCTGTTGGCGGCTTGCCTGTTTCTCGACCGATGTTGCCCGGAAAGGTGATTGCGTGGAAACCATACGACTCGACTATCCGGCTTCTGAAAAAATATCGCGGCGCGCGCATGTAGGAGTGGTGGGATCGGGCGATCTGGAAGTGCTGCTCGAACCCTCGAGCGACGCACGCGCGCACGTCGTGGTGATCACCAGCGTGAACGGCTTCGGGGCGGTCTGGAAGAATGTGCTGGACCGGTTCTTCGCGCGCTTCCAAGGCGCAGCGTTGATCGAGATCAATGACTTCGGCGCGACGCCGGGCACGGTGATGCTGCGACTGGAGCAGGCGGCAGAGGCGTTGCGTCGATGAGTGCCAACCCCGGCTTCAGAACATTTTTGCAGCGTGACAGTTTCATCGAGATGCGCGCGCGCGAGCGCGCCCGCTGCATACTTGACGCGGGCAGCTTTCGCGAGCTGGTCGGTCCCTTCGATCGGGTCAAGTCGCCGTGGCTGCCGCTGCAAGACATCGTGGCGCAGTCAGACGACGGTGTGGTCGTCGCGCGCGGCACGATCGACGCCAAGCCAGCTGTCGTCGTGGCGATCGAAAGCGCCTACCAAGGCGGCAGCATCGGCGAGGTCTCCGGCGCGAAGATGGCGGGCGCCTTGGAACTGGCCTGTCGCGACTGCGACGCTGGCAATCCGATGCTGCCGATTCTCCTGCTGGAAACGGGCGGCGTGCGTTTGCAGGAAGCAAACCTCGGCCTTGCGGCGATCGCAGAGATTCATGCGGCAATTGTTGCGCTGCGGCGGCACGTGCCGGTGGTGGGCGTAATCGCCGGACTGGTGGGATGTTTCGGCGGCATGTCGCTGGCTGCCGCCTTGTGCAGTCACCTCATCGTCACGCGTCAGGCACGCCTCGGCATGAATGGTCCTGAAGTCATCGAACAGGAAGCGGGTATCGATGAATTGGATGCGGCCGATCGGAGTTTGATCTGGAGTTTGATCGGCGGTGAACAACGCTACGCGGTAGACCTGGCCGATGACTTGCTGGAGGACGATGCGCAAGCCATCGCTGCTGGAGTACGGCGTGCAGTAGCAAACGGTGCGGCGGCACCCATCGCCGGTACATTCGCGCGCAGTGCGCAGGTGGAGAAGTACACGCGGCTGCTCGCGGCCATCGACCCGGAACATCCGCCGGCCAGCCGCGGTCTGCGGAATATCTGGACGCGAGGTACGCAATGAGCGACAGCGCGCCGGCCTTGTCGGAACGCGGACGCATCTGGTTCGAGGCACTCACTGCCGGCGGACGGGTCATCGGCAGCGGGATGCGCAGCGTGCGCGTCGGCGATGCACGCTTGAGCAACACGACGCCGGACAACGCTACGGCAGGTGACGCGTGGCCACGCTTCATCGCGGTGCTGCCGGATGCGCAGAACCGGTTCCCGCGGGCGCGAGCCGGCGAGGTAGGCCTCGATGAGGGCTGGTCTATAGCGTTACAAGTGCGCCGCACGATGGACGAGGATGGCGGGGTGGCGAGGCGGCCGATCGTTGCCATCGTTGACGTGCCGAGCCAGGCCTACGGCCGGCGCGAGGAATTGCTCGGCATCCATCTGGCGTGCGCTGCGGCGGCCGACGCCTATGCTTCAGCGCGTCTGGCGGGTCACCCGGTCGTCGCATTGTTGGTGGGCAAGGCGATGTCGGGAGCGTTTCTCGCGCACGGCTATCAGGCAAATCGTATCCTGGCGCTCGATTCCCCCGAGGTCATGGTGCATGCCATGGGCAAACAGGCAGCGGCACGCGTGACCCGGCGCAGCGTGGCGGAGCTCGAAAAGTTGGGTGAAACGATTACGCCCATGGCTTACGACATCCGCTCTTTCGGCCGGCTCGGGCTTTTGCACAAGCTGCTCACCGGCGTTAATGCCGACGCGCCAACGGCTGCCGATATCGATCTCGTGCGCAGCGAGTTGGCGGCTGCCATCGACGACTGTCGCGGCAGCCGCGACCTGTCGAGCAGGCTCGCATCACCGGCCGCGCAAAAAACTCGCGCGGCGTCCATCGAAGTACGGCGCCGCTTGGCGGAGCAATGGGACACTGCGCGTTGACACCTGCTGTGCATTCGCTGCTGCGAATAGGCTGCATCGATGCGCTGGAGTGGGAAAGCGCGCCGCCAGACTGGGCTTTCGGGTCCTTGCAGCGCGCACCGTGGGTGGTGGTACGGCGACCGGCGCCGCGCGGCGATTTCTGGCCGGTCGGTGTGCGCGGCGAGTCGCGTTCGCAGCGGGCCGCTGCCTGGCTGCCCATGACTGCGGTGACCGAATGCGCTACGCCGCAATCGCTGTTGACGCAGGCCCTTGCGTGCAATTTCTTGCGTCATCCGCTGGCTGCGTTTGCGGCGCTGCCGGCCGCTGCGGAAATTTTCAATGCGCAATTCCTGGAGGGTGCGTGGGGCCCCGGCGGCAGCGTGGCATTCGAGTTGGCCAGTGGCGTGCCGACCGCCACGGCGTCCAGCGACCTGGATCTCATCGTCCACGTCGAAGAGCCCGGCGCAATGCGGAACCCGGCGCAACTGCAAGCCGCACTCTCGAGACTGCCGGTGCGCGCGGATGTGCTGATCGAGACACCGCAGGGTGGCGTGCTGCTGGCGGAACTCAGCACTGGCGGCGCGATGCTGCTGCGTTCAGCGGTGGGACCCCGAATGGTGCGCTCACCGTGGGATGGTGATGTCGGCGCCGTCGGTGCAGCCGTTGCCCACGCGTGAGCGCTGCGTTGCTGTTTCCAGGGCAGGGTGCGCAGACGCCGGGCTTCTTGCAGCGCCTGCCCGACCATCCGGCGCTACGCTCGACCATGGACGAAGCGGCTGCCGTGCTCGGCATGGACGTGTCGGGGTTGGATTCGGCCGAAGCGCTGACATCGACCGTCGCCGTTCAGATAGGCCTTCTGGTGGCAGGCGTTGCGATGACGCGGGCGCTGCTCGCGGAGGAATTCAAATTCGAAGCGGCCGCCGGTCTGTCCATAGGCGCATTTGGTGCGGCGGTCGCGTGCGAGGCGTTGGCTTTCGCCGATGCGCTGAAATTGGTGAAGCTGCGCGCCGAGCGCATGCAGGCCGCGTATCCGACCGGATATGGTATGGCGGTGGTTCTCGGGCTCGATGAACGCGCAGTGTCGAGCTTGGTGGCGCGATCAGGCGGTGCTGCGGCAGAGTTATACATCGCCAATGTCAACGCGCCGTCCCAGATCGTGGTCGCGGGCGCCAATGCCTCGCTGGATGCTCTGCTGGCGGTGGCACGTGCCGCGGGTGCGCGGCAGGCTGAACGCATGGCAGTGACCGTGCCTTCACATTGCGCGCTCCTGAATTCAGTGGCAGCGGCTTTGGCGGCTGCGATGGATGATGTGGAAGTGCGGGCACCCCTGCGTACCTATGTCAGCAATCGCGGCGCACGTATCGTCCGGGACGCACAGGGCGTGCGTGAGGATTTGATCCAAAACGTGGCCCATACGGTGCGTTGGCACGACTCGGTCTCGGTACTGCACGAATTTGGGGTACGCCTGTTCATCGAAATGCCGCCAGGTGGGGTGCTGAGTCGCTTGGCCGGGCAGGCGTTCGCCGATGCGAAAGCGATAGCTATCGAGGATACGTCGATCGCGTCAGTGCTTCGGCACGCGGCGCGCTCCAGCGATTTATAACTTAGATCGGCGCGAAAAAACCACCACGGCACTGGCGAACAAAATTTGACAGGAGAATCGCCGTGGCGACTTACTTCGCGAGATTTGGCTAACGTCGGCGGTAACGACAATTCGTCCAACCTTCCATCCCTCCGACAAGATGCTTAGAGCTTGCGCTGAATCGTGCATTCAGCACGCCGGGCATTGCGCGCGAAAATTGATAATGAGAGCATCTGACGACACGCATCGCCGTGGCGACGACGCATCGGGAGCCTTTATGCGGAAGCGAGCGGCGTGCGGCGCCAAGAACGCACTTATGCTAAGAAATCAGCATTTCTAACGATCTACTTATTGCCTTGCCGTAGGGCCATCGGAAATTAGCAGCATGGAACGCCCAGAGACCCAAATCAACCTGCTCATCGATGCAATTTACGACGCGGGTGCAACCCCAAGCCAGTGGCCCTCGGTCATCAAATCTATTGCTGAATCCGCGGGCGCGCCGGGCGGCGTGGTATTTGGATTCTCAAAATCTCGCGGGCTCGTCTTTGAGTATAACGGCGCGCTGGATCCGCTTTGCGCCGATATTTTTAAACTCAGGCACGTGAACAATGCGTGGGTAGAGGGCATGGCCCGACGACCGCAAAACCAAGTGGTAATTTCCGATAGCATTATTTCGCGTCGCCATCTGATGCAATCAGCGTTCTACGACGAGGTCTTGAAGCCACAAAACCTCGCACACGGCGCTCTGGCCACGCTAACGGCTGGGTCTGATGTCGAGATTCAGTTCAGCGTTCAGAAGCCGATCCGGCGTGGAGCGTTTTCCAGTCGCGAACTTACGACGCTGAGGCGCCTCTTGCCTCATGTGCGTCGAGCTCTGGGCGTCAGTCTAAGATTGCGTGCTCAAGATTCCTGCGCAGGCACGGCAGGCTCCTTGATCGATCTATTCGGATGTCCTGCCTTCACCCTCGATCGGCGCGGTAGCTTGGTGAACACCAATTGCCAGGCAGAGCTGTTGGCGACGAGCGGCACACTTCCACTATCCCACAACGGGCTGAAGTGGTCCGATCCTTCCGAACATCGCCGTTATCTCATGGCGACGAAGGATGTCATGGAAAACGCGGGAATGAGCGCGTTGGTGTTAACTCAGGGGACAACCCGGTTTGAGCTCGTCTTTGCCGCGCTGAAGACGAGCGCTGCGCCGACGTATCGATATCCTCCGGGTCGTACCGCCGTGGTTATCGCGCTCGTGACGGCACGGAGCGAGCATGCGTACCTCTTAGTAGATCGGGATGGCCCCCTTGCACGGACCCTGACTGATGCTGAGAGGCGTGTCGCGAGTGCGGCAGCGTTGGGCATTTCCAACGCCGCAGTTGCCCAAGCCCTGGGCATATCGTTGAACACGGTAAAGACGCATCTGCGGCACGTTTACCACAAGTTGGGTGTCAGGCGACAGTCTGAACTCGTCCTTCTCTTGAACCGCGCCAACGCCGACTAGAAAGATCAGGATCGATCACCCGATCGGGTGACGACGAAATGTCGGGCGATTGTTAGCGTCTCCAATAGGGCTGGTTCGACAGGTCCTCCGTATTTCAATTGCGGAGCATCGCGTCGCAACTGGAAACTGGATTGCCAACAATTAACGGTCTATCAGGATAGGGAGCCACTTCAATGAAGAAATGGATGGTGTCCGCCACCGCGACGGCGACGATTTGCTTTGCCAGTGCATCGACATACGCGGCATGTGGCGATGTGCAGAGTGCTAGAACGCCGGCAGTTGGAAAGTTTTCACGCACGTTCTTTCAAGTAGACGATGAGGAGTCCTCACCCGGGTGGCGGCGAGACTGGTACGACAATCGGTCGATCGTAGGTTTATGGAAATTCGAGGTGCACTTGAAGGGCGCGCAAAATGGGTTACCAGATAATTTCCTGCTTGACTGGGGCCTTGCCACTTGGCACGAGGACAACACGGAAATACAGTTCTCCGCCGGTCGTCCACCGAGCGCAGGGGACGTTTGCATGGGCGCTTGGAAACAGGTCGGCAAGGCCAGTTTTCATCTCCACCACATCGCGTTAGGTCTGACACCGCCCGATGCCAGTGGAACGTTTGTGGGGCCCACAATCATCCGTGCGGATGTACACGTTGAACCGTCTGGCGATGTCTACAGTGGACCATATACGCTTGACGTCTATGCAGGCTCCCCTGATGACGGAACAGAATTCAATGAAACTGGCACTGCCTTGGCAAAGTTCGTAGGCGTGGTCACCGCAAAGCGCGTGAAAGCAAATTAACTAATAAGTGTCGAAATTTGCGCACATCCATGTCCACCAGGGGGCACATATGAGCCCCCGTTGGGCGAAGCTGAGAACGTGTGGCCCAGCCTGAATCAGTGATCGACAAACCGTACGTGGCATTCGCTGTTGTGATGATATTTCGCCGCTCGGCAGACCCTAGTCGACGAGCCAGACATCGATGCCGCCGTGTCGCTTGCACGCGCGGTCGCGGTCGTGGGTACTGGTGAAATAGCCGTCGTGACAGCGCGCCGCAGCGTGGGGATGCGCCCTGCGCCACTCGTCGACGCGGCGGTCAGCACGGCGGTCGTCCTCCCGACGTGGGGACTGGTCATTGTTCAAGCTGGGGTCGTTGCCGCGTCGGTCATTCTCTCGCCCTTCCCGCGCCGATTCGGCCCTCACCTCGTCCTCTTGGGACGGTCGGGAATCCTGGGATTTGTGCGAATCGCGCTCTTCCTGCTGTCGATTTTGCGCGTCGACGTTGGATCCCGCCGTCACGCACATGAAGGTTGTAAGCAGCATCGCTAGAGTTCTATTCATTTTGAAGGCTCCCCCAGCCGTTAGTATCAACTTGACTCTATGAGAGCTGTGACCCCATCCGCATCTCCCTCGGGACGACACATCGCGTGGGACAGGATAGAAGGTTGAGGTAGGCACACACCCGAGACCGGCACTGGCGGCCGGCATTGGGCCAAACTGTTTCACCATGTGCCCGCTGAAGAAAGCCTTCACGGCTATGTTCTCGTCACACTTGGATTTGTATTGCTCACCGATGGTCACGGGTTACTGCTACCGAATGACCGGCAATTCAACTTGCGGGTGAGACGCAGCGCGCCCCTCGATTGGATTTGCCAATGCCGGTCGAAGCGCAATATTGCGATGCGGACGAGCGATCCAATAGCCCTGCATCGTCGTGCAACCGCTGGCGATCAACATCTCAGATTGTCGCGCTGTTTCTACCCCTTCCGCCGTGACCCGGATATTTAACCGGGAAGCCAAAGCGAGGACACACTCGGCCAAAGCACGCGCGTTGTCGTCGGTCTCTATGTCGCAGATGAGGGTCCGATCCAGCTTGAGAATGTCGAATGGTAATTTTCCCAGCAGGGAGAAGTTTGAATAACCGACACCGAAGTCGTCGAGCGCGATGCGGACACCTTGCGCAGACAGCGCCTTGAGGGTACTGCGCGTACGTTCTATATTGTGGACCAGGGCAGTCTCGGTGATCTCGACCACCAGTGACTGCGCAGGGAAGTTGGTTTCGGCGAGCAGAGCCGGAAGTTGGTTTTGAGTCCATCCGTCATCGAATTGGGTCGGCGACACGTTGATGGAAAGATAATCGAGCGCGCCCGTTGCCACGATGGGCCTCGCCTCCGTGAAGGCGGTCCGCAACACGCTGGCCATCATGTTATCGAGCAGGCCCAATTCCTCGACGGCACCTAAGAAAGCCGCGGGAGTGCGTACGGTATCGTCGCGGCAGCGCCATCGAGTGAGAACTTCCGCCCCAATGAAGCCCTCTTTGCCGACGGCCCAAATGGGTTGATACCAAGGCTCCAAGCGGTTGCTGCTAACCGCTTCGCGTATCTCGGCATCGAGAGCCGCTCGTCGTTCCACCTCTGCACGCAGGCTGCTTTCGAAGCAGGTAACGCGACCTGGGCCCTGTGCTTTTGATGCGTAGAGCGCCAAATCGGCGTCGCTGAGGAGCCCGTCCGGCGTGTAATGCCGGTTATCCGCTTCTGCGACGCCGATCGAGCAACTGACCGTCACGGACCGTCCGCCTATGACCACTGGACGGCACAAGGCGCGCAGCAACCTGTGCGCCATTGCCAGTGCCCCTGCGCGATTGACGACCGAGAGCGCTATCAGTGCGAACTCATCGCCACCCAGTCGACCAATGACGTCCTGCGGGCGTAGCGCTTGCTTGAGTCTCGATGCAAATTCAATCAGCAACGCATCGCCGGCAGCGTGGCCTAAGGTATCGTTGACGGATTTGAAGTCGTCCAGATCGATCAGCATCACCGCCAGGCGATCGCGACCGTTCTGGACAGCGGCGAGGCTCTCCGCAAGCTTTCGATCGAACGCCGTTCGGTTAGACACACCGGTCAACGCATCAATCTCGGCTCTGGCGACGGCCATCTGCCGTTCAATCGACAACTCGGACGTCCGCTCTTCGACCCGCTTCTCCAGATCAGCCGCGAGTTGGCTTAATGCGCAGTTGGCTTGGTACAGTTCTCGGGACTTGCTCTCCAGCAGCTGCTCCGCTTCGCGTCGTGCCAATCGTTCTCTTTCGAGCCGGGACTCGAGGCGCCGCTCTCGGTCGCTGGACATTACCACGGGAGTCCGCGATCCAAGATCACTGGCCTATCGCGCGATAAATAATGGTTGAGACTGCTCATCAATTTATTTTTATGATGAATCGGGATTTATCCGGGTTGTTGTCGCGGTCGGCCAGAATCTTTACCCGCGCGGTGACGCCGAATCTTTTGGCCGATCCCAGTATCAGACCCTCCGCGAGGGCGCTCATGCGGCGTGGGCTCTGATAGTCGATGATCATTTCAGTGGCTGTTCGGCTTATCACTCTGAAACTGGGGAGTTCCGCATCCGGGTAGAGTTTCTTCACCTCCACATGAATATGGTCTTCCACGCTCGACAGGAATTCAAAAAAGCTGTCGCTCTTCGAATAAAATCCTGGGTAGCTGACCGAAAACGTATTGCTCAAATGCAGCCCGAAGCCACAGACCAACTTTGCCGCGGGTTCTCCGGTTTGAGTCGATAAGGCGCGACAAAGTGTTTCCATCTCGGCAGGGGGATATGTGCCCACCGAGGTGTAGGCGCCCTTGCTGGGAAGATCGCTCGCATCAATGATGTCATCGACAGTGTCTTCGCCAAATTCGCCTTTGACGAAACCAAGGAATTCGGTAAATACGACGCCCTTCATGAAGACCTCAACTAACGACGCGCTGGCTTTCCTATAGTTGCAGATGCGGTAGTGTGCGTAGCGACGGCGATCGCAGTCTAAGTATGGTGCGGTGCACTTGTTAGGGCCCGAAATGCCATTAGCCTCGAGGTAATGGCGGGATACTGATGAAAGACTCCAAGCCCAATTGCTGCTAACGCCTTGTGCGCCACTGCGATGCGGCCCTGTCGGTGCCGCCGCGCGCGGCATGGTTGTCATCAGACGCTGCTTTGCCTGTTTTAACCTAATCGCTATATCCGCTTTCGGTGGCGGTGACATTGGCTCCCCATGAACCCGCATCAATACGTGAAGGACCAGTTGGTAGGCGGAGTTTGGGTCGCGCAACGCACCGTTGTCTGCGGAGCCAATACCCAAGATGTCATCGATGCCTTCGCATGTGCCAATCGTCGAGCTTCTGTAGAGCTCGACCCAATGTTCGACGTCGACTACGTTAATCGCCTTCGCGGCGACGACGGAGCGCCATGGGCGGCGCGACCGAGCGGCGACGGTTGCGAGGCGTGGCGCAGCAGAGTTTGCGGATTACTTTGCTCAGGTCTGGCGCTACTTCGATCCGTGACTGGCCGCAAGCGTGAGTTTCGGCTCGACGCCGGCAATCAAAACGAAGTCCCGATCGCAATGCAATAATGGCATCCCGCCGAGAATCGCGTGAGTCGCTATCAGGCAGTCATTAGCGGAGCGGGGTGTCACCCCCGCCCATCGGCATCGAGCATATAGATGTGCTGCGCTCCGCGCGGCTTCGCGGGCATCGGGCGCGATGATCATCGGCAGTTCGCCAAGCAGTCGATCCCAATGCCTGAACCGATCAGGGCTAACCGCTCCCTGCAGGACTTCCTGCAGGATAGGAGGCGCAAGCCAGACGGGTTCACCTAGGTCGAGAGCTTCCTCGAGCCGTTCGACCTCTGCCAGTTTGTCACCCCGTAAATACGCTATCCACACCGATGAGTCGACGAGCATCCGAGTTACCGTGGCGGGCTTGTAGCCTTCGGATCGTAGCCATCAGCAACGCCGCCGGTGCCGCGCAAAGCGATGACGCCAGAGTAGTCGCGACTACGTACATAGTGTTCAAGTGCGGCGTGAACTGCATCACGAGTAGTTTTCACCTGGGCGAGTCGCTTGACCTTTTCTACGAGCTTCGAATCGAGAACAATATTCGTGCGTTCAACAGTTGATTTGCGTATTTGCTTCATAAGGGCCTCGTACACATCACGTGTGTATTAAAGTATAGGTCGGCACGTCTATCGTCGCAAGTGGTGGGTACGGGTAAGAGGTTGTGCCCTGCGAAGAGGTATTGCCCAACTGATTATGGATACGGATCTCACAGCCGATGCAAAAAAGTAAGGGGTCTTCGTGGGTAAACTAAGGGTGTACCTCACGTAATCCGTTACCGTAATGCAATTCATCGTTCCCACCTCGAGGAGGTTGACTGTGTCCTTGCTGGCTCCTCCCGCATTGTGGCGTGAGTGCCCGCGACACGCAGACACGAGCTTGCGTTCGCCGCCGGCATTTCGCGACCCAGGATCTGGCAACTGTGGGTGGCGGGCGTCCATGGATCATTCGGAGCTGCCATCGTCTTACAATTCGGGGTCTACTGGTCCTGTCGAGACGACATCATGATGATCAAACGTTCGCTCTTATGCTCCACCACCATCCTGCTCATGCTGGGTCAAGCGGTGTCAGCCGGTGCGGCAGACCAATCGGCGCCGGCCACCTCTAACGTTCCGGGCGCGAAGAATCCGAGTGTATATTCCGACGGGCGGATTTCGTTCACGCTGAAGGCGCCGGACGCCACCCACGTTCAAGTTGCCGGTGGCGACGGACTGGGACCGGGCCCGTTTCCTATGATCAAAGCGTCCGATGGCAATTGGAGCGTCACTATCCCGCCGAGCGTCGCCGGATTTCACTACTACTGGTTTATCGTCGACGGTGTCGCGATGAATGATCCGGCCAGCGAGACCTTTTTCGGCTACGGCAAGGAAACTAGCGGGATCGAGGTGCCGGAGGCCGGTGCAGATTATTACGCGATCCAAAATGTCCCGCATGGCGAGGTGCGCGCCAAGTGGTATTTCTCGAAGACGACGGGGGAATGGAGGCGCGCATTTGTTTACACTCCGCCGGATTACGATAAAAATCCGCGACGTCGCTACCCGGTGCTGATTCTGCAACACGGGTCGGGCGAAAACGAAACCGGTTGGACTCGGCAGGGAAAAGCCAATTTTATCCTGGATAATCTGATCGCCGCCGGGAAAAGCGCGCCGATGATCGTCGTCATGGATTGCGGCTACGCGACCCGAGCGGGAACGATTCCATTATCCATCGGGCCTGGCGCACCACCGGAAAATTTTCGCGACGCTTTCAGCGCGTTCGAGGACACCCTTATTAAGGACCTGATCCCGACCATTGACGCTTCCTATCGGACGATCCCCGATCGCGCCCATCGGGCAATGGCAGGACTGTCCATGGGCGGAATGCAAACCCTGTTTGTGACGCTTCACCATCTGGATGCCTTCTCCTATATTGGATCTTTCAGCGGCCCGATTATCGCCGGCATCAACGCGGGCAAAGCGCGAGAGGGAGCCACGACGCCACACGGATTCGACACTCAGACGGCGTACGATGGCGCGTTTGCGGATCCCGCCGCTTTCAACAAACAGGTGAAGCTGGTTTGGCTGGGCGTTGGGACTGCAGAGCCAGAGCAGTTCCGCCGTGGAATCAAGGATGCCGCAAACGCCCTGACCGCGACGGGTATACATCCTGTATTCGTCGAGTCGGTTGGCACCGCCCACGAGTGGCAAACTTGGCGACGTGCTCTGAATGATTTTGCGCCTCGGCTTTTTCACTGACCTTAAGGCCAATGAGAAATTAAAGTTCTCGGGCCATTCGGCGCTATCAAAGCTTTTTCATGATCTGCCGAAGCGTCCGCCCGGATTGCGGAACCAACGGATTCGTCCTCTCTTTTTTCGACTGAACCTGAACTCACGTTCCAGGACATCGAACCCGCTGGCACCTCGATCAGTCGCTTGAACCCTGACTGTTAGGCTCGCAGGACTCGAATGAATTTGCGGTGACTTTCGCGGCGTCGATGCCCGATCCATGGTCGGCACGCTTGAGCCCAGCATTCGCCGCCACTTTCGCCTGTAGCGACTGCCATGCGCCAAAAGTGGCGTTGAAATCCCGGCACAGATCCGAGTAGGTCCGGTACAACGCAGGCACGGGTGCCTGATCACTGGTGGCTTCAACCATGCCGAGCAGAGCCGATGCCTGTCCATTGATCCTGCTGAAACTGGTTTTGCCCTTGACCGGCGACACGGCGTAGGACCCGCCCGAAAGGCCCATGGACGCATCGTCGACGCTGCCGGTCAATTCGGCGATTTGCTTGTGCAGCGTCTTGACTGATCTGCTCGAGACGCCGGCGCGCTGCGATGACAGTTTCATATCCAATCCGTTTGCCTGTGCGTAAGCACTCGTGCTGGCTGAAATAACCGCGACGATACGTTGTGAAAGAGCCAATTGACGCCGCATGCCATCCATTGCCGCGGGCGACTGATCGAGCCGCGGATCCTGCTCGAGTCGTATCGGCTGGGTGAAGGAGACTCCGTCCACACTTAACGTCGCCTGATAGTCGCCCGGCAGTGCCATGGGCCCTTCCGGGATGAACGGCGTGTCGTTCGGTACTGCTCCGCTCGACTGATCGAAGAACAAAGCAGACGGCACGGCGTACCGCATGTCCCAGCTCACGCGATGTTCACCCGCCGATGCAGGCAGCGGCCGCGAAGGTCGTGCCCAAAATGCAGCTGCGGGTGGCAGGGGTTGATCGAGAGGCTGAATCGGCGCGTTCGAAAAGGCACGCACGAGATTCCCCTTGGGATCGAAGATCTGCAGTTGCACCTGCTGCGCTGGTTCCTTCAGGAAGTAGTCGATCACGACTCCCTGCGGGGGATTCGGACCATGGGGCACTTCGGGCGGGAACGGCGTGTCCTGGTTGACGTTCGACTGCACTCGGGTCGCGGCTCGCGGACGGAATAAGATCATCCGTTGATCTGCGAGCTCCGCGCTCAACTGCTCGAGCGGCGACGTGTCGTCCAGAATCCATAGTCCCCGCCCGTAGCTGGCTGCGATCAGATCGCCGTCGTGCATTTGCAGATCGTAGTACGAGGTCGTGGGAAGATTAAGACGCAGCGCTTGCCAGTGATCGCCGTCGTCGAACGACACATGTACGGAGGTTTCGGTGCCCGCGAACAGCAAGCCGCGTTTGTGTTCGCTCTCCTGCAACGATCGCACGAAGCTGCCGGTCGGCTCATCTGTCGGCAGACCCGCTACGATCTCCAGCCAGGACTTGCCAAAGTCGCGCGTGCGGTAGATATGCGGTGAATAATCTCCAAGGGCATCGTTCCGCACGGCAGCGTACGCCGCGGCCCGGTTGAAGCGCGACGCCCGCACCTCGATGACGCCAAAAATCGACATGCCGGGTGGCGTGACGTCGAGCCACTGGTTGCCGCCGTCTTGCGTCACATAGACGACGCCATTGTTGCTGCCCGTCCAGATGACGCCGGCTTGCACCGTCGAGGGCGACAAGGCCACCAGTGCGTCACCGTGATGCACGCCCTTGGGATTGGGTAACGGCGGCTTGCCGGGATGGGCCGTCAGGTCTGGACTGATTTTTCGAAAGTGTTCACCACCGTCCTGGCTCTCCCACACGTGCTGCGTGCCGTAATACAGCATGTCCGGCTGCTGTGGCGAAAAGACGATGGGAGCCGAAACGGCGCGTCGAAAATCCGTGTCGCTAACCCGGCTGATGGTGCCCACGCCAAAATCGACGCTCTGTGCGCCCCACGTTTTGCGATTCAGTTTTTGCAGGAATCCCAACGGGCCGTTCTCGAAAATGATATCGGGGTGGGCAGGGTCGATGGTCACGAAACCCGTCTCCCAACCGGGCATCGGAAACCAATCAAGGTCGGTGATCTGTCCGAGCGCGCCGCGACTCGCGATCGCGAACGTGCCGCTATCCTGCTTGCTGCCGTATATCCAGTAGGGATACCGGTTGTCGGTGCTGATCTTTTCGATCTCCGCCGTTTTTTGGTTGTACCACGAGCTCCAGGTCTGACCCCCGTCCAGACTGATCGATGCGCCCTGATCACCGCCGTACACAATGTGGTTCGGGTCAGCGGGGTCGATCCACCACTGATTCGGATCATCACCACCCGGCGCGCCTTTGAACGCGACCAATGTATGACCGCCATCGGTGGATCTGTAGACGCAGGTACCCATCGTATAGACCACATCCGGATCGCGCGGATCGACCAAAACCTGTTTGCTCGAGGTGTAAATCTGCTTGGTGGCCAACGACCAACTCGCGCCACCGTCGTCCGACCGGTAAAGCCCTGCGCCATCCAACAAGTAGACGCGCTCGGCATGAGGGCCTACGGCGATCGCCGCCGCTCCGTGCAAGTCGGGCTGGCCACGACCGTTTGTCCTGGTCCAGGTCACACCCTCGTCGTTCGACTTGTACAGGCTGGTGGGTCGTGGGTCCTCGAAGAGCGCGCGGCTCGAAACCCCGGGAGCCAGATAGGTTTGCGTCACGGTAGCGAAGATCACCCGCGGTTCATCGCTCGCCCAAGACAAATAGGTCGCGCCGGACTTAGGGTTAGCATTCAGCACCGGCGTCCAGGTGCGTCCACCGTCCGTGCTGCGGAACACGCCGCGTGCTCCGCCTTGACGATGATCGACTCCGCGCGTCGCTGCCAGCACCAGGTCAGGATTTTGCGGATCCACCAGCAGCCATGCGATCGCGCCGGCATCTTGCAATCCGGCACGCTGCCAATGTGCGCCGGCGTCGGTGGATTTCCACACACCACTGCCATAGCTGGAACCAAACACGCTACCGGTGCCTGCATAGACCACGGACGGTTTCGACTGCGCCACGGCCACTGCGGTGAAGCCCCGGACCACCGGTACGTCGTCGGTCACCGGAACCCAGGTGGTGCCGGCGTTGACGGTCTTCCAGACACCGCCGTTATCGCTACCCACATAGGCGATCTCCGGATGCCCGCTGACGCCCGAAACCGAATCCACCTTCCCGGCAATGGGCGGGCCGATGTTGCGCCACTGCATGTCTTGAAACAGACCTGCGTCGATCTGTGCCTGGGCGGTCGACGTGATGAAGAGTGCTGCGGTGGCAGCGACCGCGCACGCCAAACCATACGCGCGCTTTGCCCTAACCCAAGATTTCAAAGCTCACCCCCAAACCTTATCGCGGAGCTCAGACGCTCACGAATCCCGATGATTGTACCAACGCGCCTTTGCGGGCAACACAAGAGACGCGGGCGTCTCGTAAACGTCTCATCAGATCATGCGGTCGCGATCGTGCCTCTTGCGTGTTGTATTCCTTTACTCTGACGAATCTCGACCAGACCTTTCTCGGCGTCAGGGATGCCACCCAGTGCGTGGTCGCGACATCTCAAATCGCAGCTCTACTGCGATGGAGTGCGCAGGATGAACTACGGCTTGTCGTGGTCCCACATCTTTGATCGTTGCTGGTCCATTCGCTTTTGGTAAGCCTCGATTTCGGCGGGCGAGCGGAACGACGGCCCTGACGGCCAAACCGAGAAGTCCCGCAACGCCAGTCGTTTAGGCGTCCCGCCCATGCTGATCAAGGCTTCGTCAAGTTCGAGCAGCAATCCGCGCGCCAATGGCAACGCGTGCTCGTTCGGCTGGTACATGCTGCCTACCGGATAGTCGAGGAAGGGCGTGCTGCTCTCCTCGATGTGATTACCTAAGAGGTGCGCGACGGGCTTGCCCTTGGTGAAGTCAATCAGGCGTTCAACGCTTGCCTGGAAAGCCGTGAAATCCTGGACGTAAAGGCGCCCTGGGTACACGGTATCACCCGTGAGCAGAACGCCGGTATTGCGATCGTAGAAAGCAACGCTGACCTTGCTGTGGCCGGGAATGGGGATGACGTCGATGATGCGCCCGCCCAGGTCCACTCGCCCGATGTCGGTCGGCCAGTTTCCGATGGCGAAGAAATTCCTGCTCGCTTCAACCTCGGACGGAATGAACGTGACGGGGATGACGGGATCGTTGAGCGCCTGCATCCCCTTGTCTCCCCACGTATGATCATCATGCTCGTGAGTATGGGCGACGATGAGCGGGATGCCGGCGCGCCCATTGCGCTTGAGCCAGTTGTGGATGACAAGCTGCAAAGTCGGCGGCAAGTTGCCGTCGCGAGAACCCGTATCGGCGAGCAAGGCTTTCTGCTTGCCGAAGAAGAGGAAGACAAAGGGCTTCTCGTAATCGGTGCAGGGCGATTGGCGCAGGATGATGAAGTTCGGGTTGTACTCATGGACCTGCCACGGAGGGATCTCCATGCACTTGGGGTCTTGCGAGTACCAATGGGCGGGAACCGTACCGCGCTCGAGGTTGCCGCCGTCGGGCTGAGCGAACTGGGCTGACGCGTACTCCGCGGAGAGACACAGGAGCGCGGTGAAGGCGGCGAGGCAAGAAAGTGATCGGAAAGTCATGTGTCCGTGAACTGTCTTGTCATGCGCAGTTGTGACCTTCGGGCGCCGACGACGCACGGCTGACCCGTTCGACCATCCGTGTTTGTTTCATGAAAAGAGCCTTGTCACATTGCATGTGCATAAAAGTGTACGTCCGAAACCCGCTGACGCAACCGGGGGGTGGTGGCAACGCGCGGGTTGGGAGGAAGTCCACCATCTCATCGAGTTGCAGTGATGCGGCGCTTCAGTCGGCCACGGCGCGAATCCGCGCTTTCGCGGATCATCTGGATTCGCGCAAGCGGCGCACCGATGTCCGACACCCCTACCTATTTTCCACTTCTCGAGATTATCCTTCAGTATGCGACGATCCGGATAATTCTGACGCTTACACCCAAGGAGTCTTCATGTATTCCCGATCGGATTTTGCACTTTGGGCGTTGTGCGCCGCGTCAGCAATTCCAAGCGCGGCGTTGGCCCAACAGCATCAGGGATCGGTGCTGGTTGGCCAGTGGCATGCGCAATTTCAAACTTCGCAAGGCGGCGGAGATATTTACATCGAATATTCGAAGGACGGCCATTTTCGGGGAGTCATTTACACTCCCTCCCAACCGATGACGGTAGCTCAAAGCTTTGGTTCGTATACCGCCACACTGGAGAGTGCCGACCGCGTGCACGTGCATCGCACGATTTCGCGCCGCTTGCCCTCGATGTTGTGCGAACCCAGTGGCGCGAACTGTCGGCCCGTGCCCTCCGGTCCGGCCGAAATAGATGGTAGCTTGATCGATTCATCGAATATGGCTTTGCGCCGGGAATCCATCCCGCAACAGTTTCTAGAGGCCATTCCAGAACGAATTTTCCTTCACCAAGTGCCGTTCGTTGTTTCACCGTCGGTGCGCGGGACATCAAGTGCGAGTTCCGCGAATCCAGCAATCCCGGGGCCGGCTCACATGACACCGCGGATAGCGCCGGGCACGGCGATACCTGCAACGATTTACAGCAAAACAGGCTTTGCACCATCAATAATGGATACATGTACACGGAAAAGCGGGGGTGTCGGATGTGCCAGAGCCCCTGACGGCAGATCGCGATTGCGGGAATCTCTCTTGGGTTACCAGGGACCCCTGCCTAAACTCTGACCGCTGATCGCCAGCGCATTGTCGATCTAAGCCCACGCAATAGTTTCAACCCGCTTGATCACCACGGCATAGGCCAGTACGCCAGCGAGCGTGACCGCTGCCGCAATCGCGAATGGCCAAAAGAAGTTATTGCTAGAGTGAACGATGAACCCGGTAATGAGCGGCGCCAACACGCCGGCCAAATTGGCGCAAAGATTTTGAACCCCCATCCACTGGCCCGCACCTCGGGGCCCGCCCAAAGTTTGCGTAATCGAGTTCATGGGCGCGCTCTGAATCCCAAAGAACACGCCCGCAATCAATAGCAGCATCACGGTGAGGGCATGACCCGCAACAGCGCAGAGCGCCATAGGCACCGCAACACCACACAACCCGATGATGATCGCGGTCTTGAGCACCTGGTTCGGCGACGATCCGGCCAGAATCGCTCGATCGCAGATCCAGCCGGTGGCGGGTGCGCTGATGGCTTGCAGTGCGTAAATCGCAGCGACGATGACGGCCATCTGCTCGATGCGAAATCCTTGTGCGTTGACCAGGTAGAGCGGCAGCCACGTGAGCATGAAGTAATAGGCATAGTTGCCGCAAAAGTGTCCGAGACTGGTGCCCCACAAAGCGCGTTCGCTGAGCAACAGGCGATAGGGCAGCGGCTTCGCGCCGGTGGTCACGGTGGTATTGCCGTCGCGGGTGGCTGCATGCCAGGGAATAAGCCAAGCCAGCGAAAGAATCCCGAACACGATGAAGGCCGGGCGCCATCCGTAGTGCGCCATGACGAGTCCGCCGATCAGGGTGCCGCAGGTGGGCCCCAGGGATTGTCCGACCGCGATCAAGCCGTTGGCGCGGCCGCGTTCGTGTGCAGCGATGCGCTGACTGAGAAACTTTGCATTACATGGGTAGGCGACGCTCTCACCGATGCCGAGCAGAACTCTCAGTACCAATAGCACCGCGAAGCTCGACGCCAGACCGGTGAGCGTGGTGGCCAGCGCCCAGATGCCGAGGCCGCCGCCCAGCACGTAGCGCACGTCGAAACGCTGTGCGAGCCAGCCGGCAAAGGGCTGCAGCGGCGCATACGTCCAAAAGAACGCCGAAAATAAAATGCCCAGCTCGGCATCCGACAGCCCGAGTTCTTTCTGCAACAACGGGCTCGCGGTGGCGAGTGTACCGCGATCGAAATAGTTGATGAATACGACGACGGCTAGGAGCAATACAATCCAACGGGTCTGCGCAGAAGAAGATAAGGCTATCCCCGCTTTATTCATTCGCCCGAGTCGCGCGTGGGTTGTGGCTCTGCAATGTGACGAATAGCTTGATGATCGCTCGCGCAGTGACTGATCCAATTTCATGGGACAGCCTCAGTAGGCTGACGCAGTAATGGTCCCAATCGTCCATGCTCAGGTAATCTAATCGCTCACCTTGACGTCCCGGCAGGTCGATGCTCCTTAAGCGCTTAGAAATTATGCCGCCGTTCGGTCCGCGGGAACTGCTGACACGCATTGCGCCGTATGCAAATTGCAGGTAACCGAACCATCGTATTGTCCAGCCGCGAATTTAGTGTGTCATGCGCGTTTCTGTCGAGCCCTCGTCGTCTGGTCACCCTAAGTTAGCGAGGCAGCCTCAATGGGAGTCAGTTTGAGGATGATCTGCCGCGCGGTTCTCGTAGTGCTCCTGTCGACAACGATTGCATCGCGCGCGGCCGAGGGCCCGCCTACCTCCACAGCTGATTCGCTCGAAACCATCGTCGTACAAGGTCAAAAACTTAATATCGAAACAAGGATTGACCGCAAGATATATACGATTCCTGAGGATGCGCAATCGGCCTTGGGTAACCTCAGCGACATCTTGAATGTCATCCCATCCGTGGACGTCGATCCAGACGGGCTCTTGTCGCTTCGCGGAGATACCAATGTCCTGGTGTTGATCGATGGCAAACCGACTACGCAGCTGCAAGGATCGAAGGCCGGCGACAACCTGCAGTCAATTTCCGCGCATGATATCGATCGCGTCGAGGTATTGACCACGCCGCCCGCGCAATTCAAGGCGGAAGGCACGGCGGGCGTGATCAACATCATCACCAAAAAGCATGGTGCGAAGCAGTCCGCATCGGGCTCTTTGCAAGGAAGCCTTGGCAACGGCGGTCGGTCGCTGCTTGGCGCGAGCGCCAACTACGGCAGCAAACAGTTCACCGCCTCGCTCGCTGGCGGATATCGAACAGATTACCGGCAGCGAACGATTGAATCGGAGGTCACCGGGGCGGACCCGACCACCGGCGAGGTGCTCACCAGCCGGGATCAGGTCAGCGAACGACTGCGCCGCAACGTGCCAAGCCTCGAGATTGCGGCCGGATACGACCCGAATGACCATCAGACTATCTCGGCATCCGCAAGCTGGAGCCGGCGAGGCGGCCTTCGCACCTATACGCAACTCGATCAAAGCGAACTGAACTCGGGTGGCATCAGCAGCGCAACGCGGCGCCGCTCGAGCGGTCGCGATCCCGAAAACGACTACAACGCGACGCTGCGATTCAGCCAGAAACTAAACGACGCCGGCGAAACGTTGGATCTGTCGGTACACCGCTCACTCTCGCATCAGCACGAGCACTATGACTACGTGAACGATTCGTTCGTGCCGGCAGAGCCAACGTTCTTCAATAATTTGAGCTTCACGGAAGATCACGGCGTGACCGAGGCTGGTGTTGACTATTCTCTGCCGTTGCCAAAGGCTCAATCCTTGAAAATCGGCTACGCCTTCGAGAAGGACGACTATGCGTTCGACAACGTCGGCGCCGATAAGGATCCGGTCACCGGGATTGAAGCCCTCGATCCCACGCTCAGCAACGATTTCCTGTTTCATCGGTTCATCCACGCCCTCTACGGAAGTTATCAGGCCAGTGTCGGCGCCTGGACATTGCTGGCGGGCGTGCGGACTGAATTGACCAGCGCCGATGCGCAGCTTGTGACGACGCCGGAGTCAAACCGGACGCGCTACTTCGAAATCTATCCGAGCCTGCATATCGATCGAGCGCTCACTGAGCACTCGACGCTCTCGCTGGGTGCAAGTCGCCGGGTGACGCAGCCCGATCCAGGCTATCTAGATCCGTATGTCGATCACGAATACACCCCTAATCTGCGTGCCGGGAATCTGGCCCTGAAGCCGCAGTACGCCCAATCGTTTGAATTGGGCTACGGTTATGAAGGACACGGGGCCAGTTACGGCCTCACCGGTTACTATCGACGCAACCACGACAGCGTGACGGAAGTGACAGAGTACTTGGGCAATGGCCTGTCCCTCACGACCCGTACCAACCTGCCAAAAAATAACGCGGCAGGCTTCGAGTTCCTGGCCAGCGGGCACCTCCTGCCGCAGCTCTCCTATAGCTTGAGCGGTGACGCGTTCTACACCCAGATCGATGCCTCGGGGCTGGGATTCCCGGGTCTCAAATCCACAACCGGACTCAATGCGAAAGCCAAACTCGACTATCGTCCCACGGTCCATGACTCGGCGCAGATCATCTTCACTCGAACGGACCAACGGCTCACGCCCCAAGGCAGCATCAGCGCGATAAACATCGTCAATCTCGGATATAAGCGGGCCTTGACACCGGCGCTATCCGCGTTCGCGACCGTGTCGGACCTTTTCGACGGCCAGCATTATCAGCGCACGTCATCGACGCCCGTCTTGCAACAGATTTATCGGCGCCGCGTCGAAGGCCGGGTGGCTTTCGTGGGCGTCAGCTTTTCATTTGGAGTCACCAAGAAAGATCCGCCGTCTTTCGACTTTGATTCAGGAGGATAACGGCTGGTTTCTGACGCGTTCGGAATCATGATGTCGCCGCGGCGCATCCAAGACTCACGATGACCGCCATCATTTGTGTGCTCTTACACCACTGCCGGGCACACAATCAGGGCGTTTGAGCTTACTATCGGCGCATTGGCATCTGGGTGATTATTCGCATGGAAGGGAGTCCACGCCTATGAAACACGACTCTGAAATGGCTCAGGATCCAGCCCTGGCGCAGCCCCAAACACTCGTCAAAGCACCTACTGCGCTGATTCTGGCGTTCATGTTTGCAACGATGGCGGCTGTGTTGATGCTGCCGAACCAGGCATGGGCGCAGGAGCGGGTGGTATGCCAAACGTCGGGCGCGGCGCAGACCTGCACCATCACCCAGCCGGAGGTGAAGCAGCCCCGGAAAAACTATCCCACCATTATTTTTCATCCGGGATCATTCGTGACGGTACATGCCGGCGGCTGCGTGCAATCAGGCGGCAGCGGGCAGACGTGGCATCGCTATGTGGATCCGAGCGGCCCGGACAGCGATCATCTTTATCACGGGCTGATCAGTTATCCGGGATCGGGCGGGCCGATCCACTTTTCCTTGAAGTCACAAACCCCAGCCGGCTGGACTTTTCAGATACCCGCGAACGTGCAGGGTGACCTGAGCCTGACGCTGGGATTTGAAGACGATGATTACAGCGACAACGGCTACTGGGGTCATGACCGCGATAACGGCTCCAATGGCCAGTGCCCGACACCGGGGACGCCGCAGGCGGACTACGGCAAGCCGGCCTGGGTGATGATCAAGATTGCAGCGACGGGCACGGTTACGCCAAACGAAGCGATGGACCTGCTGAGCGACACGGTGGATCCGAACAATCTGCCACTCAATCCTTGGTGGGCCTATGAGAAGGGCGTGGGGCAGCCGGCCGGCGGACCGGCGCATCCGAATCCGGATGCGCAATGCGGATTGACGTACAAAGATCCCGACAACGTGGATCAGGGCATCAACCTGCTTGGCAACCAGTGCACCACGCAGGCACCGTCCGTCAATCAGGGCACCGGGTTCAGCGGCGAACTGTGCCGGAACGCTGCGGACCCAGGTGTTCTGGCCGGACACCTGAACTGGTTTGTGGCCACCTACGAGGGCAAGATCAAGTGGGATGACTGGAGCGGCACGGTCAAACCCCTGCACCCGACCAAGAGCGGTGATGACGATTACAACTTTACCCTGGCGCCGAACTCCGTGACCGGACTCACGTCCTCGAGACCCGCCACGATTGGGCTGGAATTCGATTCCGATGAAGTGGTGGACCGGATCGATAAAGGATGGTGGAACGATTTTCACAACCTGGTGAAGACCTATCCCGGCAAGGATGGGGCCGCGGCGCAGCGGATATTCGATTCACCTGCCGTGGTGATTGGCCTGTTTGGCCTCGACTCAGAACACGGCGCCTATTCCGAGCTGCATCCGGTGTACGGCTTGGCCATACGCACCAACTCCGATGCGGGGCATGTGGGCACCGATGACTGGGTTTTTCTGGCACGCAATTGGGGCAATGAAGGTTACTGCGCCGACGGTGATATGCCGGTGCCGGAACTCACGTCACTGAGTTTCCTCATTCGCCGCCCGGATGCGGTGGGCGATGACCCGGCGAACCCGACGACGCTGGATGAACTCTACAGCACCAACGATAACAACTCGGTGGCCGTCAACTTCGTACCCGGTGGCGCGATCGTGACGTTTGCTCTGGGAGCACCCGTTTCCAGGACCCTTTATTCGGGACACATACAGTTTCATTGGAAGTTAAATGCCACACGCGGCCGCGTAACAGTGGGACAGATCAACCAGAAGGTGGTCGGGCTGAAGGCTGGCGGGAAAGTGCTGCCTGCGTCTCCGGACAGTATGGATGCCGATGCGGAAGAATTGTCTGGCAAGGTCATGGGCGCTTTCCCCGTCAACGTACAGACGCAGATCGATGTGTTGCTCACCAAAAAACCGGTGACTGCACACGCCGTGCCGGTGCGTCGAGTGGCGCCGGCGGCGATGCCGCTGGTTCACAAGGCGAAACCGACTTACATCAGGGTCACGAGGGTGCCGGATCCGGAGCGCGAAGCCCGGGAAGCGCAACTGCTGAAACTCTATTGTGAAACTTATCCGGATGGAAAGTCGCCGAACCTGACCGCACGATCCTGCACGCGCGTAGGGAGGAGACCGGTTGATCTTCCTCCGGTGAAAGCGATCACGCCGACGCAGTGATGATTTTCAATTGGAAACTTCGCCGTCAGGCGCGTCACGCTTCGCGTTCATAGGTTGATGTGATCTTTGCCTTTGAGCGCCAACAGGGCCCGCGCATCGGCGGGCGTGGCGATTTCCAGTCCAAGCTCTTTCAGAATGCCGGCGATCTTCGTGACCTGTTCAGCATTGCTCGATGCCAGCTGGCCCCTGCCGATATAGAGCGAGTCCTCGAGTCCTACCCGGACGTTGCCCCCGAGCAGCGCGGCCTGCGTGATCAAGGGCATCTGGTGGCGGCCGGCAGCAAGGACGGACCAGACGTAATCGCTGCCGAAGAGTCGATCGGCAGTGCGTCGCATGAAAACGACGTTGTCCGGGTCGGCGCCGATGCCGCCGAGAATGCCGAATACGCTTTGGATGAAGAAGGGCGGTTTCACCAAACCTTGATCCACGAAGTACGCCAGATTGTAGAGATGTCCGATGTCATAGCACTCGTGTTCGTAACGTGTGCCGGAATCGCGCATGAGTCCGTAGATGCGGGTGACATCCTTGAAGGTATTGCGAAAGATGAAACCCTCGCTGTTGAGGATGTAGGGCTTCTCCCAGGAAAACTTCCATCTCCTTTCTTTCCTCGCCATGCCGTGAAATGCGAAGTTGATGGAACCCATGTTGAGCGAGCACATCTCGGGCCGGAATCGCAGCGCACCGGCGAGCCGCTCTTCGACCGGCATCTCGGGACTGCCGCCGGTGGTCAGATTGATGACGGCGTCAGTCTCAGCATGAATGCGCGGCAGGAACTGCTCGTACACGGCAGGATCGCCTGTGGGTGAACCATCTTCGGGGTGGCGGGCGTGCAAGTGCAGGATGGCGGCGCCGGCCTGCGCGGCATCGATGGCCTGCTGCGCGATGTCCTCCGGTTTATAGGGCAGCGCGTCGGACAGACTGGGTGTATGAACGCCGCCGGTCACCGCGCACGTAATGATGACTTTGTTCGAAGCTGTCGCCATTTCGACTCCCGCTGTATGTAGCCGAACACATCTACTTTCGCGTCTGTCTTGGCCGCCTCATTGTTTCATACTCCGCTCATGAGCGGCGGTCCGCGCGCCATACCTCGTTCCTGCAAGCAGTGACATCAGTCCGTAGCGCAGGTAGGCTCGTCTTTGTCGCGATGACAAGTGTTTACGGCACGGCGGACAGTAACATCGATTCTAATCGTGGCGACTAGCTCGTGGTTTCAGCGCTTTCTGCTGCCGGGGCTGGCTTTCAAGGCCGTGGTCATCGGCGGCGGCTACGCGACGGGGCGCGAACTGGCGGAATTTTTTCTGCCCAGCGGGCCGCAGGGCGGCTTGCGGGCCATCGTTCTGGCGATGGTGATCTGGAGCGTGGTGTGCGCAGTCACATTTTGTCTCGCCCGAAGCACTGCGAGTTGGGACTACCGCACGTTCTTCAAGAACCTGCTCGGACCTTTCTGGCTGCTGTTCGAGATGGCTTACGTGCTGTTCATGATCCTGATCTTGGCGGTCTTCGGTGCCGCGGCGGGGGCGCTCGGGGCCGCACTTTTCAATTGGCCACCGCTCGCTGGCACGCTGTGCCTGATCGTCAGCATCGTTATCGTATCGGCACAGGGCAACGTCTCGGTAGAACGTTTATTCAAATGGGTGTCCATCTTTCTGTATGGCGTCTATGCCATCTTCGTCGGCCTTTGCCTGCTGTCTTTCGGTGATCGTATTATCGCCCACTTGAGCATCCCGGTACCCACCGCTGGCTGGGTCGCAGGCGGAATGACGTACGCAAGTTACAACGTGATCGGCGCGGTGATCATTCTTCCGGTGTTGCGGCATCTTCGCAGTGACCGGGACGCGCTCATCGCCGGCGTGCTCGCGGGCCCACTGGCCATGATCCCTGCGTTTCTGTTTTTCATCTGCATGATCGCCTACTATCCGCAAATCGCCGCGGAGGCACTCCCGTCAGATTTCTTGCTGCGGCAGCTGAATTTTCCCGCGTTTCATGTTTTGTTCCAATTGATGATCTTTCTGGCGCTTTTGGAAAGCGGCACCGGCTTCGTGCATGCCATCAATGAACGGGTTGCTCTTGCTTATGGAGAGCGTCGCGGCCGAAGTCTTCCGGTCGCTGCCCGCGCGTTCATCACGGGGGCGTTGCTGATCGGGTCGATCTTTCTCGCGGCCCGTTTTGGGCTCGTCACGTTGATCGCCCGCGGCTATCGTGTGCTGGCGTATCTGTTGCTCGCCGTGTTTGTGTTTCCGGTCCTGACCTTGGGCGTGCGGCAGCTCTGGAAGGCGCGACTGTCCGGCGTTTCGCATGCTTGAGGAGACGACATGATTCAGGATGATACGACCTCATCGGGCCGCCGCGCAGCGGTGAGTCTGATGCCCGCGTCTTTGATGGTTGCCCTCGCCTTGCTCGCAGGCCGGTCCGCTGCAGCAACGGCCGCGCATGTCTACGACACGGTCATCCGGCACGCGATGATCTACGACGGATTCGGCGGCAAGCCCTATGCGGGCGAGCTTGCCATTGACGGGGATCGCATCGCGTTCGTGGGCGCTCGCAGTGGATTGCACGGCAAGCGCGAGATCGATGCCCACGGCCAGGCGGTGGCGCCCGGGTTCATCGACATGATGGGCCATTCCGAGGAGTCCTTGCTGATCGATGGCAGAGGTGTCAGTGGTCTGAAACAAGGGGTCACGCTCGATGTGTTCACGGAAATCTCGATGGGCCCGTTGTCGGCCGATATGGCACGTCGGCTGGTCGCGCGCCAGGGCGACCTGAAATACGAGGTATCGTGGGCGTCGCTCGGCCAATATCTCGATCGGCTGCAAGCGCATGGCATCTCTCCCAATGTCGCGAGCTTCGTGGGCGAGGGCGAGGTGCGGGTCAATGTGCTCGGTGAAACGGACGTCGCGCCGTCGCCGGAGCAACTGATGTCCATGCGGGTCCTCGTGCACGAGGCCATGGAGCAGGGCGCCATGGGGCTGACGACCGCCCTTATCTACGCGCCGATGAACTATGCGAAGACGCCGGAGCTGATCGAGATGGCGAAGGAATCGGCGCGCTGCGGCGGGATCTACACCGCGCATATGCGCAGCGAAGGCGACCATATCGAAGAGGCCGTGCAAGAGACCATCGACATTGCCAGACAGAGTGGGGCACCTGCCGAAATCCACCATTTGAAACTGATCGGCCGCAGCAACTGGGACAAACTCGACAAGGTCGTGGGCATGGTGAATGCGGCGCGCGCGTCCGGCGTGCGCATCACGGCTGACATGTATACCTATACCGCCGGCGGTACCGCACTGGATGCATCCCTGCCGCCGTGGGTTCACGATGGCGGCCCGGAAGCGATGGTTGCGCGGCTCAAGGATCCGGTCACCCGCGCCAGGGTGATTGCCGCGATGCGCGAGGAGCATCCGCAGGATTGGGAAAACCTCTATCGTCAGGCGGGACCGGATGCCATTCTGATCTTGAGCATCAGGCGTGCCGAGTTCAAACCCCTGATCGGCAAGACGATTGCAGATCTGGCGAAGACGCGCGGTGTCAGTCCCGAGGATGCTCTCGTCGATCTGGTCATAGAAGATGCGGCCGGATCCGGCGCTGCCTACACCATCATGAGCGAGGAAAACCTGCCACGCGAAATCAAATTGCCGTGGGTGAGTTCGGGCTCGGATGCGGAGTCGAGCGCGCCGGAAGGGGTGTTTCTACAATCCTCCACGCACCCGCGCGCTTATGGCAATTTCGCCCGCATCTTTGCCAAATACGTGCGCGAGGAAGGCGTGCTTTCTGTCGAGGAGGCGGTGCGCAGGCTCACGACGTTGCCCGCAAATGTCCTGTCGCTCACGGACCGCGGGCGATTGCGCGTCGGCGCGTTTGCCGACATCGTCATATTCGATCCGAAGGCATTCCAGGATCACGCCACTTTCGCCAAGCCGATGCAGTACGCGACCGGTGTCAGCGATGTTTTTGTCAACGGCCAACTGGCCCTGGAGCAGGGTAAGGCGACGGGGAAGCCTACGGGGCGTGCATTGCGTGGACGTGCGTGGACCGGGGCCAAGGGAGGCGGATGTCGTGCGTCCAGCAAGGACTGGACGTGGGCGGATAAGCCGTAAGCAATCGCGTCCTACCGCAACGGCTGAAGGGCGACTCAACACGCGTTTTCCCAGTTTCTCGCGCAGCTGAATCTTCGCGGACATCGCCGGCATAGGGTGCACTTTGTTGCGCGTTTACGCTGCGCTGCAATCTGCGAGCCGGTTGCTGAGGTGTCACCGAGGGTTTAGCCTTGCTGGGATCGCCGCTGGGGTTCTTGCATGCAGCAGCGGGCATTGGACGATACCCGCTGAGAGTCGGATGCGCCGCTTACTTCCGGGAAACAGCTATGACTGACCATGCGCAGCAATTGTCATCACGTCTAACAAACGGCGAACTTGAAGTGGTCAGGCTTGCGCGGCACCGCACAGTCGCCTTGCGGGTGACTGAGTTTGGCGCCTTCGTTGCACTCCGGTCATGACCGTCCACGCAGGATCGGCTGACATTGTCGTATCGCCCGGGTTAGACCTCGCGCACTGCGGCAGCGAGGCGATCCATATCCCAGGCTCGATCCAGCCACACGGCGCCTTGCTGGCGGCGCGGGCAGACGGGTTGCTCGTGAGCCATGCCAGCGCCAACCTCGCTGCCATTTTGGGCCGACCTGTGGAAGCGGTGCTGGGGCACTCGCTTGAAAACGCCCTCGGTGAACCGGCGTGCCGGAACTTGCTGGACGCCAGGAGGAGCGGCGTAATAACACCCGATCACGTGCATTCAATATCCCTCCCAACGGGCGGCATGCTGAATCTTCGGGCGCACCGGACGGGCCGTCACATCTGCGTGGACATCGAGCCGCAACAATTCGAACCCGGTCGAACGCTCTTCATGGCGCAACAGGTCGTGGCAACGTTCAAGCACGCGGGCAGCGCGGTCGAACTCTGCGAACTCGCAGTTGAAGGTTTGAAGTCGCTGAGCGGCTACGATCGGGTCATGGCTTATCGCTTTCTCGAGGACGGCCACGGCGAAGTGCTTGCCGAAGCGCGCGAGCCCGCGCTCAAAGCGTATTTGGGGCAGCACTATCCGGCATCTGACATTCCATCGCAGGCCCGGCGTCTGTACTTGGCCCAACGCGTTGGCTCGATAGCCGATTCGAGTTACACGCCAGTGCCGCTGCGCGCAGACCCAATCCTCGATGACGGCACACCGCTCGACCTCACGCACAGTGCTTTGCGTAGCCCTTCGCCCGTACATTGCGAATACATGCGCAACATGAACACGGCGGCGAGTCTGACCATCGGACTGACGTATGGGTCCGAGCTTTGGGGCATGCTGGTGTGTCACGACACCAAGCCGCGCAGCGCGGGGTTCGAGCTGCGGGCGGCTGCCGACCTGATCGGCGTGGTTGTGTCGCTCTTGCTGGTCAGCACGGGCGAAGCGGAAATTCTGGCGCAACGTCTGCAGCGCAGTGCAACCGTGGACGCGCTGGTCGATCGCCTCGCGGCACCCGTGCCGCTGCCGGTGGCGTTTGCTGCGGCAGAGGCGGAGTTGCTCCACGCGGTGGGCGCCACCGGTGCTGTAGTGCGCCTCTCTGGCACTATCATTTCTCTCGGGCGCGCGCCCCCGCCAACTGCTGCGGAATCTGCACTAGCACTATTGCATCCTTTGGCCGGTGGCGACCGGATAGCCGTTGACGATCTGAGTCTGCGCTATCCGCAACTCGTGATTGGCGCCGACGAGGCAAGCGGTGCCCTGCTGCTCCCGCTCGCTTCTGGCACCAACGACGCGATCCTTTGGCTTCGGCCTGAGCTGCAACGAACCATCGTCTGGGGCGGCAATCCAGCTGAGCATGCGACCTCAAATGCGGCAACGACGCGGATCTCACCGCGCACTTCTTTCGCTGCCTGGAAAGAAACAGTCAAGGGTCATTCCGCGCCCTGGACTGCGGCCGATGTGGCGCAGGCGCTCGAGGTGCGCAAAGTCGTCGACGCCGAAATGGCGAAGCGCACCCAAATGGAACTGCGACAGGCCCAATCCCAATTGGGACTGATCGTCGAACACTCCAGCGACGTCATCATTCTTCTCGGGCTCGATGGGACCCGGCAGTACGTGTCACCCGCGGTGGAGCGAATGCTGGGTTGGCGTCCGGAGGAGATGGTTGGAAGCGCGGCCCGGCTTGGTAATTCGCCCCTCGACTTTGTTCATCCGGAGGATCAAGCGGATTTTATCGCCGCTCTCACCTCGCTGAACACAGACGTTGGCGGCGAAAATTCAGGGTGTTTCCGGCATTTGCGCCGCGACGGCTCCTGGCTTTGGGTTGATCGACGCGCGCGCCTGAGTATGAGCCCCCACGGGGCAGGCCCAGATGGGATAGTCATCACGTTGCGTGATGCCACGGAGCGCAAATCGGTTGAGTTCAAGCTCAAGGATGCGCTCGAACAAATGGAGCAGATGGCGGCAACGGACGGATTGACCGGTCTTGCCAATCGACGGCACTTCGACCACGTCTTCGATAGGGAATGGCGGCGGTGCGCGCGGGAAAATCGGCCGCTTTCCCTTTTGCTGCTGGACGCCGATCACTTCAAGCGCTTCAACGATCGCTACGGGCACCCCGCGGGCGACGCCTGTCTTCGCGCCATCGCCTCACAACTCGCCGCCGCTGTTCGGCGGCCGGTAGACTTGGCAGCGCGCTACGGCGGCGAAGAGTTTTTGCTGCTCATGCCACACACTGATCGGGACGGTGCAGCTCACGTTGCTGAGCGCATTCGCGTGCTCGTTCGGGATCTCGACATAGCTCATGCGGGTAATCCCGACATCGGTGTTGTGACCCTCAGCATCGGTGTCGCCACCGCGTGGCCTGGAGAGATAAAAACAGGCGGCTTGGGCAGTGTCAGCGCTTTGCTGGCGGCTGCGGATGGCGCTTTGTACCAAGCCAAGAGTCGCGGACGTAATCAAGTCGCGATCGCCCCGGTATTGCGCGAACAACTTGACGGGCGGTAGCGTGCAAACGAGCGGATTGCCCAGTTGGGCCCGTGCCTTTCGATGCAAGAGATGCTCAAGCACGATTGCTGGAGGTGAGCATACGCCGCGGTTGCCATCGCAGTGCTTAAACCGTAGCGAACACGTCGTAACACCGCAACGACTGCAGCCGAAGCAGCCCACCCATGAGCGCATTTCTGAAGGGGGTATCATTGCAAGATAGCTGACGCAGTTAGAAATCGCAGCGTGCACAACATCAAATGAGACCTCGGATCAAATGCCCGTGACGGAGCACTCGCGCGCCGTATTTCTCAGCTACGCCTCGGAAGATGCGGAGTCGGCGCAGAGCATTTGCGATGCATTGAGCGCCGCCGGCATCGAGGTGTGGTTCGACAAGAGCGCGCTGCGGGGCGGAGATGCGTGGGACCATTCGATCCGCCAGCAGATCAGGACCTGCGCTTTGTTCCTGCCGATCATCTCGCATACCACGCACGATCGCCGTGAGGGCTATTTCCGACTCGAATGGAAGCTGGCGATAGATCGCTGTCACCTGATGGATGCGAACCTGGCCTTCCTGTTGCCCGTGGTCATCGACGACACGCGTGGTGATGATGAAAGGGTGCCCGAGCGGTTTCGGGAAGTGCACTGGACGCGCCTGCCGGGCGGCAAGACACCGGCCGCTTTTGTCGAGCATGTGCAGCGGCTGCTCTCGGGCGACGCCTCGAGTACGGTTCGGTCAGCGGGTTCCGGTCCGGGAAACAGCGCAGGGCGTCGCCCAGCGTCGTGGAATGTAAAGCGTGCCCTGCCCGTAGCCGTCGCATTCGTGGTCCTGGCTGCGATGACAGTTTACTTCGTCATGCACCAAGGTTGGACCTCGAAGCCGGTGGCCTCGACACCCCTGACGCCGACGGCAGCAGCCTCCATCGCGGTGCTCCCGCTCGCGAACGAAAGCGGGGAGGCGGGTCAGCAGTATTTCTGCGACGGGATCTCGGAGGATTTGATCACTGCGCTCGCACAGCTCCCGGGGCTCAAGGTGATCGGGCGAACTTCGGCATTCCAGTTTCGCGACTCGAAGGAGGACAGCCGCAGCATCGGCGCGAAACTCGGCGTGGCGCACCTGCTCGAGGGGAGCGTACGGCACTCCGGCGAGATGGTACGGGTGAACGCCGAGCTCATCGACGCCACAGATGGGAGCGCCCAGTGGTCGGAGCGCTACGACCGCCCGTACAAGGATCTCTTTGCCTTACAGGACGAGATCACGCGGGCGGTAGCGGGAGCGTTGAAGACCAAGCTCGTGCCGGGAAAGTATGCCGTGGCGCAGAGTGAGCAGCCGCCGAGCGGGAACCTCGAGGCCTATAACGCGCTGCTGCAGGGCCGGTTCTATTTCGCCCGCGGCGCAGAAAGCGATTTTCGCAAGGCAATCGACTTTCTCACGCAGGCCACCCAGCTCGATCCGCGCTATGCGCTGGCCTGGAGTGAGCTATCGCGTGCCTGGATCGCCCTCAGCAGCGACTTCCTCGAAGGTGCAGCGGCGCAGGCGGCGAATGCGAAGGCGCGTGAGGCGGCCGACCTTGCGCTTACTCACTCGCCCGACCTCGCCGCTGCGCACAATGCCCGGGGTGATGTGCTTCAACTCGTCGACTTCGATTGGCGCGGAGCGGAAGCAGAGTATCGGCGTGCCCTGGCGCTCTCGCCCAATGACGCGGAGGCGCAGTACAACCTCGGGACTGCACTGGCTTCTTACGGTGACATGGAGAGGGCGATCGGGCTCATGCAGCAAGCGCTCGTGACCGAGCCGCTGCGCGCCGGCGCGTACAAGGCGCTCGCGACCTATTTACTGGCGCTTCATCGCCTCGATGAGGCCGAGCAGGCGATCAACAAAGCCATGGAGCTCAAGCCTGCTTCGGCGCCGCTTCGATCATGGCTCACGATCATCGAGGTGCTGCGCGGTAACGCGCCGGCTGCGCTCGAGGCCGCACGACAGGAGCCTCCCGGCGCGTTTCGGGACATGTCGTTCGCGTTCGCGCAACAAATCGGTGACGACCGGAGTGTGGCCGATGCCGCGCTCAGGACGCTGATCGAGAAGGACGCTGCCCAATCCGCCTACCAGATCGCGGAAGTCTACGCGTTGCGCAACGATGCGAAGGCAACCTTCGAGTGGCTCGACAGGGCTTGGAGTAATCGGGATTCGGGTATTCAGTACCTGCTCTTCGACCCGTTCATCTTGCGCTACAAGGACGATCCGCGTTTTGCGACGTTCTGTCGCAAAGTCGGGCTGCCAGTGCCGGGAGCGTCGACGGCACACGAGTCAACCTAACCGCGAAAGTATCGACACACCCCTGCTCTTTGCCCTTTGTAGTTACGATCAGCGCCAACCTGGCAACGTGGGTGACCACACCCTCGCGGGGGGATGTTTCTGAGTTGGGGTGTTTCAGCGAGCAATCTCATCTGAACGGCGATCATCATGCGAGGTCTGCGGGGCATCCGTTCGGTCGGGAGCATTGGTGCCGGCGGTCGTTTGACGCTTGAACTTTTGATAACGTGGATCGTTGCCGAGGCTGTCCAAGCAGGTCATCAGGAAAGGTTGATACTCTGATACCCGGTTGTGCCGGACTAAATACTTTTGCAGCCACTTGATGGCCGCTTCGCGGTCGTGGCGACACGCATAGAAAAGCGCGACCCAATCGGCCCGTTCATCACCATATTTCAGCTGCAGCTCGTTCAAGACAGTTTCAGCGTCGCGCGGACGTCCTGCGGCATCTAACGCAATCGGCAGTAACATCAAACCATATTGCGGATCCGGTTCTCGCTGCGACTCTGTGACGGCTTCCAGCGGTTTGCTCTCAGTCAATAGCTCGATCGCGAGGGCGCTGTGGTTGTAGGCGAGCGATGGATTGATCTCAATCGCCTTTCGGTAAGCGAGTTCCGCCTCCGCGGGTTGACCTGAGTACAGGTAGACGTCGCCAAGAGCTGAGAACGTCCAAGGATTAAACGGATCCACGGCTGTCGCGCGCCGAGCGAATGCAATGCTCTGGTCCGATTGCCGCATGTCCGCGCTCAGCCGTGCTTGCGATAAGAGCAAAAGTGGATCGTCCGGCTGCAGTTGCAGCGCGCGATCAAACTCCTCGCGGGCACCTTGGAGATTGCCGTCACAACTTTGGAGCGTGATGCCTCGGGCACGGTGCGCCTGCGAGAGCGCTGGGCCTAGTGCGACCGCTCGATTGGCAGCGCTATGCGCGACCCTGCAAGCATCTGGAGTAGGGTTGGGCGCGCGCACGTCAAATTGCCAGATAGTTGCCATGGCGAGCAGCGCCCAAGCTCCCGCAAATTCAGGATCGAGCTTGATCGCCGCATGTAACTGCACCTCCGCAGTTGCATAATCGCTGGCAAGTCCGCGGTCAGTGTGTGCCATGGCACGTAGAAATTCCGTGTAAGCCTCCGGATTCGCAGTGCGATTGCGTTCTTCAGGCACAACCGAGACTTTGAGCGCTTGAACGACGGCACTCGCTATTTCGTCTTGAATTATGAAGATATCGGCGAAGGGACGATCGTAAGTCTCAGACCATACGTCATACCCGTCCTCACCGCGCACGATGTGCGTCGTGATCCGGATCGAGCCGCCAGATTTGCGCAAGCTGCCCTCCAACAGGTAACTCACTCCTAGCGACGCAGCGATCGACGTCAGCTGCTGCTGCTTGCCTTTGAAAAAGAAGGACGAAGATCGAGACATCACGTGGAGGCGGGGAATGCTTGCTAAACGCCCGACGAGTTCCTCTGTCAGACCATCGGCAAAATATTGCTGATCCCGAGCTTCGCTCATATCCAGAAAAGGCAGCACGGCAACCGACCGCTCTTTTAGCTCAGGTATGTCGGTTTCTGAGCCTCGCAGCGTGCTTTGGCGCTGGGAACGCCAGAATGTGTGGCCAGCCAGGAGCGCCGCACCAATGAGTAGCGCGATTGCAACGGTGATCCAGAGCCCTGGCGGGATGCCACGAGGCGCCGGCGCTCTGGTGGACGACGGGTCGATTGACTCCGGTAATTTCGCAAGGCCACCTCCCGTCGCGGTTGAATGCTGGACGGATGCGCTGTCGACCCCCGGCGAAAACGCTGTAATCGCGGCATCAATCTGATCTGGCACGCCTGAGCGAATTTGGGAAGTGGGTTCGACGGGAACATCCATTCGATACCCTTGTCCGCGTACGCCGACCACGTAGCGGGGCTTCCCCGGGTATTCGCCAATAGCATGCCTCAGCAGTTTCACCCGCTGTCCTACCGTTTCTGGATTGACGACGGCCGGCGCCCACACTCGATCCATCAGCTCATCCACAGTGAGCATTCGAGGGTAAGCGGCGGCGAGCGCCAGGAGGAGGTCGAATGACAGTCGCGGCAACGGGATCACCACCTCACCTCGGCGTACCATTCGTCGCTCAACGTCGATGAGCAAGTCACCGGCTAGATAGTTCACATCCCTCGTTGGCGGGATTAACGTTTCCATGTTTTTGTTCCCGTGCCGTCGTGAGTGCCATGCGGCTTTCATGCCGCATTACAAAGCGGCTGATCATTCAGCCACGGCAAAACTTCGCAGTAACGCAAGTCGTTGAAAAGTATCAGTAAGCCCTGCGCGCTTCGTATCGTGTTACTGGCGTTTGCCCGGCTTACCGAAATCTTACCGATTTCTTCCCACGGTTTGGGGTTTCGGAAAGGCATGTTGCAAATACGGTTTGGATGGCGCGTCAACTGAAGTGCCAGGCGAGCGCCGGAGCCGCGCAGACCCTGGCAGCCAACGCCGTATCTGATTGCACTTGGTTGATAGGGAACTCGATATTTTCTTGATCCAACGGAGACATAGTTCATGAAGAGCAGTACTGGCCTGGGGATTGGATTGGTGGCCTTGTTCGTAGGATGTTCATCTGCAGTTGCAGCCTGTGGAGATGCTGCCCGTCCCGCCAAAACGTCGGGTGCGAAATTCGTACCCGCATTCTTTCAAGCAAGCAGCGACGACGAGAATCCAAAGTGGCATGGAGACTGGTATGACAATCGGTCAATCGTCGGATTGTGGGAATTTGAGGTGCATTTATCGGGAGCACAAAACGGGCTTCCGGACAATTTCCTGCTGGATTGGGGGCTTGCTACATGGCACGACGACGGCACCGAGATTCAATTTTCTGCAGGCCGGCCCCCCAGCGCCGGCGATGTCTGCATGGGCGTTTGGAAGCAGGCGGGAAAGGCCACTTTCAAATTGCACCACGTTGCGCTTGGCTTGACGCCACCGAACGCAAGCGGCACGTTTATCGGTCCCACGATCATTCGCGCCGACGTGCATGTCGAGCCGGCCGGCGATAACTACAAGGGTCCCTATACTCTGAACGTGTATCCGGGATCGCCCGACAACGGTACCGAATTCACAGAGAGAGGTGCGCCACTCGCAACGTTTGTAGGCGTCGTTAGGGCGAAGCGCGTCAAGGCGGACTGAAGCAGCGCGGCCAGTCAATGGTCTGTAAGTCCATCGGGACATGGACGATCCACCCGCTTGGGATATGGGGGCTTACAGACCTTCCTTCAGCTGAACCTACTGGTGCGTCTCCTGCCAAACTCGGCTTCATGCTTCGATATCAGGCGAGCTATAGGGACCGATAATTTATTTTCTAATTGCGGCGCTATGGATGCGGAACGAAAACGATTTATCTTGCGCTACTTTCGCGTCCGTGCAGTCTCTTTCGCAATGACGACATGCCAGCGGCAGACGGGCGAGATGCTATGAAAAGCTAAATGGCCAGGGACGGAATGCCCCTGGCCAAAACGCATCGAGATTCAATCACACAAGCTAGTCGCGACCGACGCTGCTATTGCTTGTGCAAGCTAGGCCGCGCGGGACTGCGTTGCCGAAAACAGCTTGAGTATCTCCCGGTTGAACGCCGGAATATCCTGGGGATTTCGGCTGGTAATAAGATTGCCATCCACGGCGGTCTCGCGGTCTACCCACGATCCGCCTGCATTTTGAATGTCCGTCTTCAGCGACGGCCAGGACGTCATCGTGCGTCCTTTGGCCGCTCCAGCTTCGACGACCAACCATGGGCCATGACAGATTGCTGCCACTGGCTTTTGCGCCTCGAAAAAGGCTTTTACGAAAGCCACGGCCTTCGGATTCATTCGTAGAGTGTCAGGATTCATGACACCGCCCGGAAGCAATAATGCGTCGAAATTCTCTGCTTTGGCAGAATCGAGTGTGGCATCGATCGGCACCGATTGACCCCAGTCCTTGTGGTTCCAGCCTTTTATTTCACCGTCTTTAATAGAGATGACTTTCGTATCCGCCCCTGCCTGATCTAAGGCCTTACGAGGTTCCATCAACTCCGATTGCTCAAATCCATCGGTAGCAAGGATTGCCACTCGAATTCCGCTCATTTGCCGACTCATATAATGCTCCTTCTGATTGGGTTGCCGCATTTTCTCCACGGGCGCTAAGCCTCGATGGCGGCATTCGGCTCTATCGGTACTCAGAATAGACTGACCCTATGTTTGCGCTCGAAACATAGGCTCGATGTCGGCGTCCTCAGGCGTTCTGCAAATTGACGGCACGGTAGCGATCGGGATATCGCGCGTCCACTTAACCCGTGGGAGGCCCGAGTTGCTGCACCAGGGCTGAATCCTCGCCGAGCCAATCGGCGTGTTTTGCAGTCGTGTCGAAGTGACTCGAGGTTTTGAAGAATTCGTACTTGCCTTCGCTCGCATAGGACTTGGTCTTCGCGACCAGAGCAGCGACTTCATCGCCCGTCATGGGTTTGAAAGTGCGCACGGCTTCGAATGCCTGGTCCAGGATCTTGTCGCTGTCGATTCCCGTGATGACGACCGATACAGGCATGTTCATGGCGTACTGCAGACACTCGATCGGCGTCACCGGCGCGCCGCTCTTCAGGAACACGCCATCTCCCATGGTTTTCATAGCCAGGATCCCAATCCGCTGTTTGACCAGTTCCGGGACCACCATGTGCGAAAACGATCTGAAATGGGCATCCATGACATTCACCGGCATTTGCACGCTGTCAAAGACGAATCCTTTTCGCTTTGCCACCTCCATCATATAGAGATGCACTCTGGGGTCCTTGTGCCCGGTGAATCCGATGAAGCGAATCTTGCCTGCTTTCTTCGCTGCCACCAGCGCTTCGAGCGCGCCGTTTTCCTCGAAGATGCGATCCGGGTCATCGAATCTCAGGATCTCGTGAAACTGCACCAAATCGATGTGGTCGGTTTTGAGGCGCGTCAGGGACTCTTCCAACTGCGAGTTCGCCGACTCTTTCGTGCGGCCATCGATCTTGGTCATGAGAAACGCTTTCTTTCTGTAGCCGCCCTGTGCGAGAGCGGTACCCATCCATTTCTCGCTGTTGCCGTGCCCGTAGTCCCACGAGTTGTCCAGAAAGTTGATGCCGCGATCCATGGCTGCGTGAATGAGCTTGCCGGCGGACTGCTCGGTCATCGGGGAGCGGCTCAAATGGGCTCCGCCCAGGCCGATCAGCGAAACGCGCTCACCCGTGTGTCCCAAAGTCCGGTACAGCATATCGCCGCGCCGTTCCCCTGCATCGGTCACCCGCGCCAGATCATGTGGATCGAGGGATGTGGACGTACCATCGGGATTCGTGCCGACCACGTCGGCGGCGCGCGCGCCTGCAGCGGTTAATCCGGCCCCAGCGATGCTGGACATTAGAAAATTTCGACGTTCCATGAAAGGCTCCTAGACAGATAACGAATGGGATGGGGTCTGACGTGTCTTATCATCGAGCTCGAATGACGCGCTGGCCATGCGCAGCGCTCTGAGCGCTGCGCAGGCGGCGCCATAGCCATTATCGATATTCACGACTGCGATACCCGCGGAACAGCTCGCCAACATGGCGTTCAGGGCGGTGGTTCCACCCGCGGCTACGCCATAGCCTACCGACGTCGGTACCGCGATGATCAGGCCTGGGACCAGACCGCCGAGCACCGTGGGTAACGCGGCGTCCATGCCCGCCACCGCGATGACGATCGGGAATTCGCTGATCTGCTTGACGCGATTCAGCAGCCGCCAGAGTCCCGCGACGCCGACGTCGAGAAACAACTCGCTGGCAAAACCATTGAACTGTAGCGTTCGTTCCGCTTCGCGCGCCACGCTCACATCCGATGTGCCGGCCGCGACGATGGCGACTTGCGCGGTACCGGTTTCGGGTGACGATTGCCGATTGAAGAAGGCGCAGCCGGATACGCCGCAGTAGTCCAGATGCGATGACCAGCGTCCTCTGAGCGACTCGTACTTGTCGGTGGATAAGCGCGTGACGAGCAGGGGGGCCGCGCGCGCCAGGGCCGCTTCGAATATCACTTCCAGCTGAGCCGTGGACTTACCGTGCGCAAAAATGGCCTCATCGAGTCCGTTGCGGCTGCGGCGATCAAAGTCGAGTTGCACCTCGTCTCGCGGGCTGCTTCTCAATTGACGCCCCCCACCAGAAATGCGCTGCCGTTTCGATAAGGTTCGAAGCGGATCGGCAGATCAGCCGGCCGGTCAGGTTGCTCATTGATCAGGCGAGTCAGCTTTGCGGTAGCGTCGGGTGATAGGACTTCCAGCGTCGTGGCATCGAGTTCGATGACCACGGCGGCAGCGCGGATCCGGCAGCGAACCGTGGCAGGTCTGATTTCGCTTTCGATCAGATCTTCCACGTGCCCAATGAATCCGAGTGTTGCGGCTTCGATGCGAATACCGGTCTCGACTCTGCTTGACAGACACGGTGAAGACGGCAGCTCGGCGACCTCGGTGAGTCCCAGCTCTCGCGCGATCTGTCGTACATTGGCTTTCGTAATCGCCGCCTCGATATACGGATGGCGCACCCCGTGCAGGCGGGCCGCATCGAGCCCTGGTCGATATTCGCCCAGGTCATCGAGGTTCGCCCCGGAGAGAATCGGCCGATCGGTGTGCGCTCGAATGGTGCCGTAGAGATTCGTCTTGCAGTAAAAACATCGATTCGCAGGATTTGCCCGGTAATTGGGGTCGTCGAACTCGCCGGCCTCGACGACCGTAAGGTTCCAACCGCGCAACAGCGCAAGGCGCTGCAGTCGCTGCGTGGCTGCCGCCGGGACGGCCGGTGAAGTCGCGTGCATGAGCTGTACATCGGCATCCAACCTCGACGCCAGTGCAGCCAGGGTCACGCTGTCGACGCCCCCGCTCACCGCGATCACCGGACGGACGATATTCGACAACACGTTCTCGAGCTGCTCACGCATGGATATCACGGTCGTCCTCCTGTAGCGCCATCTCTTGCGCCCGTAAGCGCAATGATGCGCGCGACTGGTGACCCTCGTTTTGCAATACGTCATCCGACTCCGCTTTGGCGGTGGTGCCTCCGGGCCGCTCGACGATCTTTACGCGCAAGGCCTGCCCTTCGATACTGACGCTTCGAAAGCGTCGCTTCAATCCGATGCCGCTCACCACTTGATGCCGCAAACCGATCGTGGTCGTTTCGCGGAAGCACGCTGCCACCACGTCGGTCAGGTGAGCCTGACGGGCGAGGACGCTCACGTGAACCATCATTCGACCCTTCTTGCCGAAGACCGGGCACTGGGTGACGTCCAGTACGCCGGGCTGCGTGCGCAGGCGTTCAAGGCCCGTCGCAAGGTCTTCGCCCGATTGGTCGTCGACCTCAAATTCGAGTGCATGCATTTGTCGATGCGAGCCGGTTGCATCGTCTTCGTTTTGAAAGCAAAGGACCCGCAGATGATTACTGATCCCCGGCAGTTTCCGCGAGCCAAACCCGGTGCCACAGCCGATCAAGGTTCGCGTGCCCGCGGGAATCTGAAACGCGCCCGGCGTTGGCGGGCACAAGTATCGCAATATCGCCGCACCGGTCGGCGTGATCCGCTCTCCCGCGATGCCATCATCGATGGTCACCATACCGAGCAGCAATCGCGTCGTGGCCGGCGCTGGCACGGGCAATATCCCGTGTGCGGTTTGAATCCGACCTGTTCCCAACGGCGCCGGGGAGCAGGTCCATTTGGTCGCGCCGACGATATCGATGAGTACCGCAGCCCCCACGATGTCCGCGATGGAATCCCATGCGCCCACCTCATGGAATGCGACCGACTCGCTGTCGACGCCGTGGACGAAGGCTTCAGCGTCCGCCAACAGAGAAAAAATGCCGATGGCATGATTCTGCGCGCCTTCGGCAAGCGAGGAGGCGAGCAAGCGGGAGCGAATGGAAGCCCACGTCGTATGTTCATGTGACGCCACAGGCGAGGCAAACGGAATTCTCACGCCTGCCGTCTGGCGTAGTTCCACATCAAACCGTCGCCCTTGCAAAACCTGATCGCGGTGGGCGCGCAGCGAACAGGTAAGTTGCGCTGCCTTATTCACGCTCATGATAGCGCTGATCACCGTCGCTTCGTGCTGGGGAAAAGCATCCAGCATCGCCGCAACAAACATGTCTCCGGCCAAACCACCCACCAAGTCAAGATGCAATTCCAAAGAAAAGTCCCTCCAACTGCAATGATCAGCCTGAGTCTAATCGGACGATTACCGCTTCGATATGGCAAAAGGTCGGCGATTTTGCGTAGGCATTGGAGAACGTCCCAGTCCGAACTTTTGTTGCTGAGCAAAAAGTGTGGTGCCGTCTGACACGCTGCGGCGGCGTTGGGCGTCACACGGGACGATCAGCACTTTAAGTTTTCGAAGGCTTCAGCAGGGCATCGAGCACCACGGGATCGACCGGCTTCGTCAGGTGATGGTCGAATCCCGCCCGCAGCGCACGCCGCTTGTCATCGTCCTGTCCCCAGCCGGTGAGTGCGATCAGCGTGATGTTCGCGCCCCAAGCTTCGCGCCGGATCTGCTGCGCGACCTGATAACCGTCCATCCCCGGCATCCCGATATCGAGGATGATCAGGTGCGGGCGATGGGTCGCCGCAAGTGCCAGCGCATCGACACCGTTGTGGGCGATGAGGACTTCGTGCCCGGAAGTTTCGATGAGCATGCCTAGACTGATGGCGCCATCCTCGTTATCGTCAGCAATCAAAATGCGCCGCGAACCCTCCACCGCGGCGCCCAATGTGTCCGACGAAGGCATGCCCTGCGATGTTCCGGTGGCGCCGCGTAAGCCCGGCAGCATGACGACGAATTCGGTGCCACGCTCGAGGCCTTCGCTGCGCGCCTCGACCTTGCCACCGTGGAGTTCCACCAGGCCTTTGACCAAGGCAAGCCCGATCCCGAGGCCCCCTTCGGTTCGGCCATGCGTCGGCGCGACTTGCGAAAACATTTCGAATACCTGGGTCAGCGTTTCGGGCGCCAGGCCAATTCCCGTATCACGAACGGATATCACGACCTGCTCATCCTGCGTCCTGACGCCCAGGGTGATCACGCCTTCGGGATCGGTGTACTTGGCGGCATTGGTGAGCAGATTCGTGACGATCTGTACGAGCCGTATCGGGTCGGCCTCGACCTCGATAGGGTTGGAGGGCCAGTCGAGCACCAGGTTATGGCGTTTGGTATCGATCAACGGGCGCGCCGTCTCGACCGCTTCGGCCAGCAGTCCCTGCAGATTCACGTACTCTTTTTTGAGTGCGAAGACCCCGCGCGTAATGCGCGAAACATCCAGCAGGTCGTCCAGGAGCGATGCCATGTGGCGCACCTGGCGGGCGATGATCAGGCGACTGCGTTCGAGGTTTTCGGCCGTGAGCGAGGGTCTGGCCAGAAAACTCGCGGCGTTGCGAATCGGCGCGAGCGGATTGCGCAGCTCATGCGAGAGCGTCGCCAGGAACACATCTTTGCGTACATTGGCTTCACGCAATGCAGCCTCCGCATTGCGCAAGATGCGCTCGCCCTCCCGCTCGGCGGTGATATCGGTATGGACGCCCACCCACTCACTGAGTCCCCCTTGGGCATCCAGGATGGGAATCGCTCGGACCGAGAACCGGCGCCATTCTCCATCATAACGCCGTACCCGATGCTCAAAGGCGAACAGGCGCCGCTCAGCAACGGCCGCCAGCCACGCCTCGACGCTGGCTCGCACATCGTCAGGATGCAGCGCCTCAGACCAGCCAAGGCCTTGATACTGGTCGAACGTTTGCCCGGTCAGCGCCGCCCACCCCGGTTGCTCGCCACGCATTTTCCCTTCAGCCGTATTCGTCCACAGCACGCCCTGGACCGCATCGATGGCAGCGCGAAATCGTTGCTCGCTCGCGAGCACCGCCCGCTGTGATGCGCGCGTCGAGGTGGCGTCGCGAAAGACCAGGACCACGCCGACGAGCTGGCGGTCCTCGAGAATCGGTGCACCCGAATCCTCGATCGGTCGTTCGGTATCGTCACGTGCGATCAGTACCGTGTGATTGGCGAGCCCCACGATCTTGCCTTCCCGCAACACCTTGGCGACGGGGCTTTCGACCGGTTCGCGGGTTTGCTCATTGACGATGCGAAACACCTCCACCAACGGGCGGTGACGGGCCTCTTGCTCGGACCAGCCGGTCAACGATTCCGCCACCGTGTTCATGAACTGGATGGCGCCGGTGGCGTCCGTGGAAATCACCGCATCGCCGACGCTGCGCAAGGTAGTGGCAAGGAGTGCCAAGGACGCATTTTTTTCCCGGTGCGTGGTCTGCAGTTCCTCGCGTTGCTGCTCGAGTTGTTCGACCGTGCGGCGCAGCGTCGCGTTGGCTTGCGCGAGTTCGGCGGTGCGCAATTCCACTTCCCGGCGCAGTTCATGCGGCGAGCGCAACTGAATGGCGAGCGGCATCAACCGGAACAGCGCGATCGTCGTCGCGAACGACACGATTCCGGTGACCAGCTTGAGTGCGCCGCTCAATCGATACGCCGGATTCCAGACCGTCCAGATCTCCATGAGGTGAGTCGATCCACACAGCAAAATGAAGGCGGCAAACATCAGGAACAGGCCGGGAAAAGGGATCTCCGCCATCCGCCGCCTTACAAATGTGTAAAGCGAGACCGGAATGGCGAAATAGGCCGCCGCGATGAGCCCGTCAGACCCTACGTTGAGCCATAGGGTCGCGGGTTGCCACAGGTAGCAGTGACCATGTGGCATATATCCCTGGGACGAAAATAACCAGGGGAAAAAATCGCTCATGCATCCCTCCGCATCGCGCCATGTTGTTGTTTGCCTGCCGCAATACATCATAGCGCTGCGAAGCCATACACTAAGCAACCCTATTTACGTAACCGGCGTTTCAGATGATCAAAGCCAGCGGCCTTCCTTTTCTTCCTTTCACTCGTCCTCAAATCGACGAAGCCCTCATCGGGAGCGTCGCCGACGTCATTCGGTCCGGCTGGCTGACCAGCAATGGGCCGAAGGTCCAGGCTTTCGAGTCGATCCTGTCGGACTATTTTTCCGGCCGCCCCACCCGCACGTTCAACTCGGGGACCTGCACGATGGAGATTGCGCTGCGCATCGCGGGCATTGGCCCAGGCGATGAGGTGATCACGACGCCCAATTCCTGGGTCGCCACGGCGAACGTCATCCTCGAGGTGGGCGCAACCCCGGTCTTTGCGGACATCGATGCGCGTACCCACAACATCGACCTGCGACAGGTTGCTGCCGCCATCACCTCGCGGACGCGCGCCCTTTTGCCCGTGCACATGTGCGGCCTGCCATGCGACATGGACGCGTTGTATGCGCTGGCGTCGCAGCACTCCTTGCGCGTGGTGGAAGATGCGGCACAGGCGATCGGTTCCAGCTGGAAGGGGCGGCGTATCGGCGCCTTCGGCGACCTGGTGTCGTTCAGCTTTCAAGTGAACAAGAACATCATGACCGGCGAGGGCGGGTGCCTGGTCGTGAACGATGCAGCCGAGGCCGCGCTGGCGGAGCGCTACCGGTTGCAGGGAGTCTCGCGCAGCGGACTCGATGGCATCGATGTCGATGTGCTGGGCGGAAAGTTCAACATGACGGAAATCGCCGCTGCCATGGGTTTGGCCCAGATCGGCCACCTGGCCGATTTCAACGCCAGACGTCTTGCGCTCGCGCGTCACTACTTTCTCTGTTTCGGTGACGATTTCGAAATGAAATATGGCGCTGAACTGCCGGTTGCAGATTTCGAGCAGAGCAACTGGCATATGTTCCACATCGTTTTGCCGACGCGCATCACGCGCGCGAGCTTCATGCAGAAAATGCTGGACCTCAATATCGGCGTGGGTTTTCACTATGCAGCGATCCACCTTTTCAGCCTCTATCGGAAGCGAGGTTTCAAAGAGGGCATGTTTCCAGTGGCCGAACGGGTCTGCCGTCAGATCGTGACCCTGCCCCTGTATCCTTCCATGGAGTTATCCGATGTCGACCGGGTGGTGGCGGCGGTGCAATCGATCCTGGCCTAGCGGACGGCACGGCGGATCTTTTTGCGAATGGCTGCTTGCGCCTATGGGCCTTGCGCCATTCGCGATTGGCAGCAAAAGTGCTGGTTTCTATACAGATCGGGATTAACATGTATAGAAATCTCGATTTACTATACATATATCTTTAAAAGGACTCTGTGGCCGTCATCCCAGCCCTTGATCGGCTTTCGTCCAGGCGATTCGAGACGCCTTCGATTCTGAAAGCGCTGGCGCTGGCGAGCCGCAAGCTGGCTGAACTCAAGGGTGTCGCCGCATCAATCCCGAACCAAGGCATCCTCATCAACACCTTGGGGCTCCAGGAAGCCAAGGATAGCTCGGCAATCGAAAATATTGTCACGACGCATGAGGAACTGTTCAAGGACGATGCGCTGCCTGAGGATTTCAGTAACGCCGCCGCCAAGGAGGTCTTGCGCTACCGCCAGGCGCTGGGAATTGGTTTCAGTCTGGTACGAGATACCGGACTGCTGACGACGAATCACGTGTTGCAGATTCAGGCTGAACTGGAACGAAACACGGCGGGATTGCGTAAGCTGCCCGGCACTGCGCTGAAGGACGGTGCAGGCAACATCGTCTACACGCCACCGCAGGAACCAGATGTCATTGTCGGTTTGATGGAAGATCTCGAGCAATTCATCAATGACGATGAATTATTCGATGCCGATCCGCTCATCAAGATGGCGCTGATCCACCATCAGTTTGAGAGCGTCCATCCCTTATATGATGGAAATGGCCGTACAGGCCGAATAATCAATGTGCTGTACCTCGTCAAGCAGGGTTTGCTAGATATCCCGGTGCTCTATCTGAGCCGCCACATCGTCCGAACCAAAGCCGATTACTACCGCCTACTCCAGCGGGTGCGCGAAAGCGATGCTTGGGAGGAGTGGGTTCTCTACATGCTCAATGCAGTGGAGCGAACCGCAGGCGATACGATCAATACCATCGTCGAAATCCGCAGCGCATTGTTGGACTACAAGCATCGGATTCGCAATCAATACAAATTTTACAGTCAGGATCTGATCAACAATCTGTTCACGCACCCATACACCAAGATCGCATTCATCGAACGCGACCTCAAGGTCTCACGCCTGACCGCAACCAAATATCTTGAGGCGCTGGCGGAGCATGGTTTTCTACAGAAGCAGAAAGTTGGACGCACGAATTATTACGTCAATGTTGTATTGAACCGGATTCTCATTGGCGCAGAAGCGGGAGCGGGAAATGGTTGAGCGACTTTGTCACCCACATCAAATCCGAGTGATGGTTTCGTCCCACGCGCTACCTTACGAGCACGAGCAGCGCTGCAGCAATAGCGCGTCCCCATCGCCCTTCAGGTTGATCTCGCACCCAGTTTGCAAACCAGTCGCCAGGTTGTACCTTAGGCGTAAGGGAATTGAGCGGCAGTTAAGGAGCGCTTCATCATGCAAAGTTCGTCGGTTTTGTTTTTCGTATCTTTGATTTTGCCCTGTGCTGCATGGGCCGACTTACCGGCAGTGCCCACAGCGGCGGAAGTCGCTGCTGCGCCCGCTGAGAACAGCTCGTCCACGGCCACGGGCCCAGCGATGAATGGCGCCGCCGCGAGGACGCCGGCGCAGGAAAAAAAGCTGGCCGCAGAGGAAAAACTCAAGCGTTTCGGCGTAAACGGCTACAAGCCGCAGACGACGAAAGCCGGCGATGTCGTTTACTGCAAAATGGTAGCGCCGGTCGGCTCACGCTTCGAATCCAAGCAGTGCCGGACGTTCGAGCAACTGCGGGACGAGGCGCTCAACGGCACAGAGCTGACCGAAAAACTGCAGCACACCGCCTCACCGAATAGAGGTTGAAGTGGTCAGCTCTGCGTCGCCGTAGCGGCCGGTGAGTTCGCCGTCACGGGCAAAGTCGCGTATTAATTTAAAATATCCGGGCGCATACCGCGTGGAAATGCGCTCGCCATGGGGGCCCAGGTCAAAGAGCGTCATGCCATGTTCAGCGGTGGGGTAGTAGGCAAGCGTGAACGGGTGAGCGGATGCGATGAGTCCTTTGATCAGCTGGCTCGTCTCGGCACTGGGCGCTTCGTAGTCCTCACCGCCTAGAATCCAGAGCTGCGGCACCGTGGAGGCGCGCAGCGCGGGCATCGGATCGTATGCAAACGGAGTGCTCTGCGTAGAACTGAATTCCGTTTTGGCGAGTTCGCGTAGTTGTGCTTCCGTGTAGGGCAGCATCAGATAGGTGTAGTTACCGTGCAGGTCCTTGTACCAAGGCGCGTTGCGATACTTGTCACGGACGGCGTCGAAGTCGGCGAATCCCTGGGTGAAGTGGCTGGCGGCCACGGCTTCGGCGGCCCGTGCGACCTCGAGTGCCGCGTCGATCTCGCTGCGAGACCATCCCTTTTCGCGCATTTCGATGACCACTTCCTGACGATCTTCTTCGATAACGGACACTGCCAGGGCGAAGGCCGCGATGACGAAATCGACCGGCGCCCGATTCGCGGCCAGGGGCGCCACCCAGCCGCCCTGACTGCCGCCGTGATAGCCGATCCTGGAAAGACGCGGCCCCGCTATTCGCCTTGCCTCCAACATCGCTGCAACGGCGTCGTCTGCCAGAACGCTAAAGTCCTGGGTGTAGGTTCCTTGAGATTGCCCGGTACCGCGCTTGTCATAGACATACGCGCCCACGCCGTATGCGGGCAGCAGCCGTTGCAAGGCAAAAGTTTCCAATGCCGAATCCTGCTCGGAGCCGTGCACCAACACCACGATCGGTACCTTGGTCTTGCCCAATGGCATCACCAGCCGCCCCGCCAGCGTTGTGCCATGACTCTCGAAACGACCATCATGTACCTCGAAGTCGATACGCTTGCCCGCGACGCCTGCGAATTCGATCGATTTCTTGGCGCATTCTCCAAAAAACACTGACTTGCCGTCAGCACGATCGGTCCACCCGGCGGTGCTCGTCCATGCGCCAGTCTTGGTTTTGTGCAGGGCGCCCGTGCTTCCATCGAAGCGCCGCCACCGCAGCGTGTCGTTGTTCGACGCGGCGACGTCGACGATGCCACCATCCTTTAATCTATAACTCCCGAGATGGCAGTCTGCGCTCGAACGAATCTTCGCCGCATTGGGGTCGACCATTTTTGGTGGGACGTTATCTGCTCCATGGCAATACGCCGAAAAGAGCACCATGCCGAGAATGCGCAGTACGATCTTCACGCTCTAAGCCGTCCGCGGTGGGCGCCAGTTCAGCAGAACCAGACCCAACAGGGTCATGGCCAATCCCGCATAAGTGGGAATGCCAATCGCTTCACCCGCGATCAGCCCCCAGAAGACACCCCATATCGGTAGAAGATACGTCACAGCGACAACCTGCGTGGCGCTGACCTCGGCGAGTAGCTTGTAATACAGCAGGTAGGCAAAACCGCTGCCGGCAAATCCCAAGACGGCGATCGCACCCAGAGGCCCCGGCGCGAGAAAGTTTGACGGCCACGTTCCGAGTAATGCGATAGGCGACAGTAAAACAGCTGCCAGGCTTAACTGGGTTGTTGCCAAACCAATCGGATCGAGTCCGCGAAGCTTTGCTTTCGCGACCAGGCTCGCGACGGCATAGCTCACTGCGGCCGCGCCAATTGCAATCGTTCCTCCCAAAAGACCGGTCCCGCCGGGATCTGATGCGGATACCGGCTCTGGCGCATGCGAGAGCACAACAAGAATTACGCCCAAAAACGCGAGCAAGACGCCGACACTCGTCAGCCCGCGGGGCATGGTGCGGTCGACGGTGATCGACAGCAACAAGGTCCAGATGGGTACCGTGGCGTTCAAGACTGAAGCCACGTTGCTTGGCACCCAGCGCTCGCCCCAGGCGATCAGTGAAAAAGGGACTGCATTGTTCAGGATGGCCACCAGCAGCAGCCACCAAAACAATCGCGTAGGCGGCAGGCGACTGCCACGGAGCTTGAGAACGGACCACATCAGCGACGCGCCCAGGGCACACCGAAGCAGTGCGATCCACAGCGGGGGAAAGATCGGCAGTGCGACGCGCATCATCAAGAAAGAGATGCCCCACACCGCGGATAACATCAGGATTTGCAGAATTGATTTGAGTTTCATGGCTTACCGCACATGAGCCTGATTGCTTGCGATTTCACAGCTCAGATCAAGTCGCGCGCGATGGTTTCATCCCAATCGCGTGCGGCGACCTGGATACCATTTTCGAAAGCCGTCAGGGTGCCGATCAGGAAAAATTGCTCAAGGTCACTGTGCATTTCCGCGCGAGTCTCGACGCGGATGCGCCAGCCGTTGCGGCCCATCTCGTAGGACTGCGTCAGAACATAGCGGGCTGATAAGGGATCCTCATCGCGGATGGTGAGGGTGCGCTTCAAGTTGTGGGCGATCGTGATGTCCACTTCGTCGAAGCGATTGATGCCTTCGCCGAAGACACCGCCAATCCCTTCCGTGACATACGTATTTTCGCCGCTGACGGCATCCTGCATCGTGTAGCGACGCACGACGCCTGGATCGAGTTGGGTAATCGGGGTGAGCGGACCGTGGGCAGGCGGTTCGAACTTCACCGGCGGGCCGTCGGCATGCCGCACGGGTAACTGTAGCAAGCTCTTCCCCGTGCGTAGCGTCAACGTTGCGGGATAGGGCGCGGGCCAGATCATCGGCCAGTACGCGCTTGCGATCGACAGGCGCACGCGATGGCCGCGTGCAAAGCGGTGACCGCAGGCATTCAAGGTGACGCTGACCGCGTACGCGCGGCCGGGTTCGAGCGCGCTAGGGTGTTCGTGGCTACCCCGGTGCGTGAGATTCAGCACTTGGTAACTCACGCGGGTCGCGGCGCCGTCGGGCGCCACATCGGAGAGACGCACCGCCAGCTGTGCGACGGGCGTATCCGCCGACAAATCGAGTCCGAGCAGCGGCGCACCCAAGAGCACGAGTTCCTGCTCGAGCACCGCGGTATCGAAAATCAGTGCACCGCCGTCATCCAGCCGCTGGTCGGTGGCCTGTTCCCCAGCGCACCCCGTGCCCATCCATTCGCCGGCCGCGCGGCCGTGGCTCTGCGGCGAACGGATGGAGAATTCCGCACGCGTGTCGACCTCGACGCCGAGCGAACAGTCGGCGCGCAGGTATAGACGATGAGGTTTGATATCGGCCGACGGGTAGCGCGCCTCGCCGACCCACCGGCCCGGCGACACGTCGCGCGTGCCCTTCGGCGGCGCGCAGTCCTCGACATACGCGCGCAGCATGGGTTCCATCATGACACCGTTATCACGGCCTTTGAGCCAATGATCCCACCAGCGCACCGCTTCCTGCAGGTAACCGATCGCGGGGCCGGGTACACCGTCGTGCGGATAGACATGGCCCCACGGTCCGATGATGCCGAGCCGCGGTACGTTCAAATGTTCGAGCAACCGCGGCACGGCATTCGTATACGCATCCAGCCAACCGCCGATGGCGAGCACCGGGCACTCGATCGCGCCGTAATCCTCGCAGATCGAGCCATGTTTCCAATACGCATCGTAACGAGGGTGCGACAGCCACAGCGCCGGGAAGAAGGGCAGCGTCTCGATGCGCTCGAGCCAACGCTTGCGCCAAGCCGGGCCGATGATGTCAGGATCGAGCGGGCGACTCTGGTAGGCGAGCATGATGCTGCCCCACCATAAATTGTCGTTGAGCAGGCATCCGCCCATGTAATGGATGTCGTCGGTGTAGCGGTTATCCGTGGAAAACGTGGTGATGATGGCCTTGAGCGCCGGCGGTCGGCGCGCCGCTACCTGCAGCGCATTGAAGCCGCCCCAGGACTTGCCCTGCATGCCGATGGCGCCCGTACACCACGACTGCGCGGCGATCCAGGCAATGACTTCGAGCGCGTCGTCCTGTTCCTGCTTCAGGTATTCATCGGCAAGCACACCGTCGGACTCGCCCGAGCCGCGCATGTCGACGCGCACGGCGGCATAGCCATGCAGTGCGAAATAGCCGTGCATCGGTTCATCGCGCGCGCGGGTGCCGTCACGCTTGCGGTAGGGGATGTACTCGAGAATGGCGGGAACGGGCTCGTCCGCCGCCGAGTCCGGCAACCAGATTCTCGCGCCCAGGCGGCAGCCGTCGCTCAGCGTGATCCACACATGTTCATCGACGGTCATCGGCATACTCGGGCGTGTGCGCAGCTGCGCTTCACTATACTGGCCCGCCAAGATCACGGAAAGTCACTGAGTACTCCTTCGCCGCATATCAGGACGATCTTCGGGCAACCGCTTGGACTTGCAACGCTGTTCCTGACTGAGCTGTGGGAACGCTTCACCTACTACGGGATGCGGGCCGTCCTCATTCTTTTTCTGGTGGGCTCGGTGACCACGGGCGGTCTCGGGCTGGACGACAAAACCGCCAGCGCGATCTATGGACTGTACATCGCCGCCACCTACGTGTTCTCGCTGTTCGGCGGCTGGATCGCCGATCGGCTCATCGGACCCCAACCTGCGGTGATCAGCGGTGCGCTCTGTATCTTGGGCGGAAACCTATTGCTCACCGCCGGCAACGTGCCGCTGTTTTTCGTCGGCCTGCTCATCATCGTGCTCGGCGTCGGACTGCTGAAACCCAACATCAGCATATTGGTGGGGCAGCAATATCCGGAGGGCGGCGCGCGGCGCGATGCGGGGTTTACGGTGTTCTACATGGGGATCAGCGTCGGCGCGCTGTTGGGCTCACTGCTCTTCCCCGTGTGCGCCGCGCGCTATGGTTGGCGCGTGGGCTTTGCGCTGCCCGCGGTCGGCATGCTGCTTGGTCTTGCGCAATTCCTGCTGACTCGCCGCTGGCTCGAGCCGCCGACGCTCGGCGTCGCCAGGCGTAGCGGTCTGCGCGCATGGCTACCCGTGCTGCTGTTCGGGCTGGCCGTCGTGGCGCTCGTGGGACTGCTGCTCGACGGTCGTTT
>CAZZZU010000007.1:0-61211 GCA_964658805.1 uncultured Steroidobacteraceae bacterium | reverse complement strand
CCCGAAACCGGCAATTATAGTTGTCGTTGGCGGAAGAAGTAATTGACGTCGGCCAGCCAGCGATAAGAGTGAATGAGCTTGCGGGGCGGATCCGCCTCGAACACCTCACCGTCGATGATGGTGTCCGGCAATCCATAAGACTTCATTTTCTGGCTCGCCTGATAGCGAAGGGCTCCCCCTGGCTTCAGGTCAAACTCGGCCGGAGCTCCATAGCCGTACTTCTCCGTCCACGCAGGCGTAGTGATGGCCTCCCATATTTGGTGTTGAGGTGCTTTGATGTAGATCTCGTGGATGCGTGTGACTACGCCCGCTTTCGCACTGACTTCCATTTGGTGTTCTCCAGAGTAGATTTAAGCTCCGCCAAGGCGGCAACTTGAGGCACGGTGTATTTGTCTATCCAACGGTCATGAATCAACCGGATAGGGACCGCATTCAAAAAGTGGTGTTTCTCGCGCCCAGCCCGACGCGTAACCACGAGACCTGCCCTCTCCAGTAAGCGCAAGTGCTTCATCACGCCGAAACGGGACATGGTCAGAGGCATCTCAAGTTCGCTGAGCGTTTGGCCGTCGCGGGCGTACAGCAGATCAAGCAGAAGCCGTCGAGTCGAATCGGCCAAGGCTTTAAATATTTGATCGTCGTTGAGCACCTCGGAATAATAGGTGACCGTTTAGTCACCTGTCAAACGGAACCTTCCCAAGGCAGCACGTTGAATCCAACGGCATGAAGGGAGCGGATCGGAATCATCGCCTACTCATTCCTACCGTTAAATCGCGCGAACGCGATCGGCGAGGCGTTGCCTAGAACGGTCATTGGTGGCGAGCCGCTTCGGGTCGACAGCGGACGGTCGATGGTGGCCGGTAGATTCCTATTTATAACCCGGGAATGGGCGCGTGGTAGATACTCTGATCGAGTGGTTGGAGTATTGGGACGAGTGCCTCACCTTAGGTGAAACGCCTGGGAGAGATTGATGAAGTACACGGCCCTTGTGCATGGCCTGCTCGTGGGGACGATGATAGGAACTTCGGTCAACGCTGTGGCGCCCGTCACGTTGCCTAGCGAGGATCTAATTCAGCCCTCTTCGATCGAACTGGAGCGAAGAGTCGAGCCTTGGAGCCCCGGTGATTGTGCGGTGGGAGTTCCGTTTGTCGCCAGTTACCGCAAGCGGGCTGAAGTCCTTGTATTTGTAGGCGCGCACCACGCCTTCCAACCCAACAGTCCTACGATGAAAGCGGTAAAAGCCGCGTTCTCTCAATTCCAGCCGGCGGTGGTCATCTTGGAAGGTTTCCCCACAGCAATGGGCGAGAATCCGCCGCCCCTCGTAGCTGTAGCAAGTCGCTACGGTAGTGTGGGTGCGGGCGAGTATGCACGGGGGAAGGGGCATACGCTGGGTTCCTTGCGCTTAAGCGGAAGGTTCCGTTCGTTGGCGGCGAGCCAACCAGAGAAGAGCAGAACCAAGCCCTGAAAAGCAAAGGCTTTACTAATGACGATTTGGCATTCAATGCATTGCTGGGTGCGTATTCACAGGCCTTCCGTTCGGGCGACATGCCAGGCACATCGGCGGAGAACTTTGCAAAAAGCTATTCGTCATTAGCAGAAGATATAAAGGCTCCGACAAACCGGGGGGAATGGAACTTAGACGCGCCGTCCCTCGACGCTTTTCTAATGCGCTACAAAGAATTGTACGGAATGGACATCGTAGGTGATGACACATTCCCTCTGCGCATCGATGTCGTCAACGACGTCACTCGAAACGGTCAGCAAGAAAAAGTGAATATGATGACGAGAGATCGGCATCTGTTTGGCTTAATTGAAAAACAGTTGGCGGAAAGACGTGCAGTCTTGGTGGTATATGGTGGAAGTCATTGGGCTACGTTGTCAGCTGCGTTGCAGGAGCGACTAGGAAAGCCGAAGATCAGGACGTTCCTTAAATAACCCAAGCTTCGACCTCGCCGGTGCTGTGCCGCAAGAATTGCTTGAACCCGTCACCTAGGGTAGTGTCGAAAGGCGTTGATGTCAGCGGATTGACGGTCGGGAGCCTTTGGGAGGATTCATGTTCAAAAAGCTTCTAGCAGCGTCTTTGGTCACGGTCGTAACCTCGACGGCGTCGTGGGCCGATACACCGGTCGCACCAGCCTCCCGACCAACGCACACGCCCGCTCAGACCTCGCCAACAACGGCCCGCTTTGAATCGCGTGACATGAACCTGGGCCATGCCTGTCCCGTAGGTACAAGCGCCTGCATGTCGTGGGAGGAAATCGCAAAACTGGGGCCGTGTCTGCTGTCAGCCAAAAAATGCGATGCGTACGCCCGAAACCGGATAGCAGGCACGCGAACGGATTGAGAGTTGTAGGCCGATTCTTATCCCGTTCGATCTACAAAAAACATTCCCAAAAAAGTCCCGCAACAAGATTGTCTGGTCGCGGCTAAAAGCGGAACTACCGCTCACTAACAACCTGCCCGCAAACAGCCGTTCATGGCGGGCGGTACTATAGCGCTAATTTGTTTCGCTGATCCTTAATAGTACCTGCAGGTCAATTAAGCTGAGTATCGGGTAAATGAAAACTCCACGGCCCGCTTCCAATGTTCACGCTTTTTGAATCGCAGAGCATCGATCTGTTCTCCCCGCTGCAACCAAGCGATTGCTCACTGCGTATTGCTGCTGCGATCAACATCCCCCGTTCATCATTACCGTATGCAGAACGATTTAATTCCAAGCAAATAGCCGGCCGCGTTACCACTTCATCGCTTCGGCTCAGAGTACGTATCGAGTATAGGAATTCCTTTCAAAGCGTTCTCGTTGCCAAGCTAAAGCCGGTGGCTAATGGCACTGAGATTGTGGGTGATATCGGCATGCATCTATTTGTACGAGCTTTCTTGTGTGTATGGTTCACCGGCGTTTTTCTAATTGGCGGTACAATCTTTTTCGCGACAGTTCGCGACATGATTATTGGTGCTCGCGAAGCAGGGTCCAATTGGATTGGCTTGATTGTTCCTTTAATCATGCTGTGCGGTGGATTTGGTTTGGTCAAGTTTGGACGTCGCATAGCCAATACGGAGAGCGATGTCTTAACGAGCTTTCTAATGAAAACGTTGATTGCCTCTCCTCGCAGGATTTCGAATTCTCCCGCTGCCGATGTAACCTCTGCGTCGAATCGGGAAATACCATCGGTGTCGGAAGCATCGATACACGGTAAAGATACGTGATGCTAAAACGGACAGCCGCGAACGCCCGCATAGGTTCGACTGAAAACGTTTGATGGTGCCGAGTAAAGTCCCATTAATAACCTCTGAATGGGATGGTCGTCTTACGGCCAAAAGCGGGCAATGATGGCCCTATTCCGAAACTCACAAAGCCGTCGTTCCAGAGGGGTTATTATTCTTCCCGTAAGCTAATGAGACCATCCAATCGCGCTATTGGTGTTCTGTCGGTGGCTGCCGTCGTTGCGGTCTCCCTCGCCGTGCTCGGTATCTGGTGGAACCGGGAGAGCCGCATGATTCCGGAGATTGCACGAGGCGCAACGGCTGGGGGTGGCCTTTGGGGCGCTTGCCCTGATCCTCGGTTCCAACACCCGTCCGACACAAAGGAGGCACTCTCGCCCGAGTTTAATGCTCGGCTCGTGAGTAGATTTCCGCCGGGCAGCTCGGAACAAATGCTAGTTAATACTCTCCAGACAGAGGGCTTCGGGCCCCCAAAAGACTGCGATTTCGACCACGCTATCAAGTGGAGTGAGTTTCGTTTAAACGGAAACGAGGTAGTTGCTCAGGCCTATTGGACCGCCACGTCGACCGGAACAATCGTCTGGACCAAAGGCTTCGTAGCTTATACGTTTCTGTAACTGCGGCTTCGGAAGTTGGGCACCGGAAAGCAGGCATCTACCGGCGGGCAGCTTCGGGTCGACTGCAGACGGTCGATGGTGCCGAGTAGTGTCCCGTTAATAACCCAGAATCGGGGGTGTTGGATTCGGACAAAGTCGGCGATAACAAAAGAACAGGGTTCCGCTAGTCGCCGTCGATAAACGGCAATAAGATGAGTTTGGAAGCGATCATTACACAAGGATGTTTTATGGTTAAGTACAAATTGCCAGGGCGCCCCTTTCGAGCACGGCTGCACGTCGGGCTCGTTGTGGCACTGATCTTCTCAAATGCGCTCATCCTCGCTTTTCCGCATACCGCTTTCGCCCAGTCCACTGGAAGTCACAATGATTGGGAGGCGAAAGGAAAGCATCTGCAAGTGAGCCTCGATGCGCAGTACAAAGATCTAAACTCTAAACTAGCATTAAAAAAGACGAACGACGTCACGTCGCTTGTATTGCAAGACGCCTCACCATCGATGTCGATCGAGGACTTAACTCAAGTGTTTAGATCTGCAGGCTTTCGTGAGCCTGGCACTGCGCCCAACGGACAGATGGTTTTTCGATGCCGATCGGCGGCTCTTTATCGTTTGAGCAGGTCGTAGTGGTAATTACGCCGAAGTCTCGAGGCGATTTCCACGTAATCCAGTCTGTCACCGGCACCCTGTTACCGGCTACTCCCTAGCGAACCGATGTTTACAATGATCGACAGACCTGACCGAGCTCCATTACTAACCTCGAAATCGGAATGACCACTGTGTTGCGACTGCCGACGTCCCTTCAAGTATTAGTGGTTGCTTTGCTGCTTCTGTTCTCGGGAGCGGTATTTCTAGAATGGAATTTAAGGCTTTCACCCGAGGCCCAGCAATATCAGACTGATTACCCAGACATGATCAGAAGTGGTTTCGACATAAGCTATGGTGGGGCGAAGCTTTTGTTTCTCATGGGTACGATTGCGGGCTTGCTTGGCTGCCTTCTAATATTGCTGGGAAGACTGAGCGGATTCATTCCCATGGCGGTGGCCGCACCACTTCTTGCGGTTGGTGCGTATATAAATGCTCCCGAAGCAACATATCCGAGTGTTCAACCCATCTATTTGTCACTGCTTTGGTGCTCGACTCTGCGGCTTGGGCTGGCGTTGTCGCTGTTGCTTGGGCGATTAAGAAATCGCGTATTTAACACAAGAGTTGCATTCTGAATCGTAGAGAATTAACCGTCGGCGAGCGAGCGATCCTTGAAATGATTCAGGTTGGCTACGGACCACAGAACACTGAAACGCAGGTGTTCTTCAGCGACACGAACGAGGCGGCAATCTTCGTCCGTGCGCAAGACGGGTCGTCGCCGCTTTGTGCAGTCCTAACGAATCTCGCTGCATGGCGCGCGGATGGGACAATAGTGAACGACCAGGAGTTAAAGCGGCAATGGTTGCTCCTAGACTTGGAGAAATGCCTAGGTGGTTCCCTAGAATGCGCCAACCTTCCCAAAGACCAAGGATGGGGGTGTAAAAGTCAGTTGCACAGTGTGATTGAGTCGAAGGGTATGGCGCACGGCGATGTAATAATCCGGACAGCCAAGGTTGAGGATGCCCCGCAGCTTGCGAGTATGCATGTGGCCTCTTGGCGAGAGACGTATAGCGGCATTCTGCCCGACGCCATGTTGGCGGCACTATCTGTCGAACAGCGCGCCGCGATGTGGGACCAAGTCATGCGCCAGCCGGCAAACCATGGATCGATGGTCGTCCACCTCGCAGAGGCAGATGGTGCGATCGTCGGTTTTGGTTCTTGCGGTGAACAACGTACTGAGCGTTTGAAGGCTAAAGGATTTGATGGAGAGATCAGTGCCATTTACGTCCTACGCACCTACCAAGGAAAAGGGCTCGGAGTGCGGTTATTGCGTACGATGGCCTCGGGTTTGGTGAGCGGCAACTTTGCCGCCGCGAGTTTATGGGTTCTGAAAAACAATCAGGTCGCTCGACGGTTTTACGAGCGCCATGGTGCGCAGGTCATCGACGAGCGCGAAGATGCTCGCAAAGACGCCGTATTAGTGGAACTTGCATATGGATGGACGGATCTACAGCAGCTGAGTCTCACTGCAAAACAGTTCGTCAAATAACCTAATTTACAGAATGAGCTTTAACAGAATTCCAGATGATGTTGCACGGCATGCCGGTCTCGTTATGGTCCAGGCTGCTTCAATCGCCTCAGTTCTCAAACCGGGAGAATTGATCTGCCCATTTGCAGTGATCACCAAGGACGAGAATCGGCAATCCATAGAGTTTGATGAATCAGCTACGCAAGACGAAGCTGTATCGAAGGGATGGGATAGCTTTGAAGAATTAAAAGAGCAGGTGGACATTTGGTCATTGGCCCGTGAGGGACTCGAGCGTGGGCCAGATGGAAAAGTGGATGTTTTGGTAGTTGCCGCTTGGAATCACGAGATGTTCGAGCCGGCGGTTTTTAGACAGAAGTTTTGTCCAACATCGAAAGGACGATTCTTGCTAGATGGTCCAATAGCTATCAGTGATCAGCCGGCATCCGAGCTCGAGCGCATTTCCGAAAGATTTACGGAGGGTATACAGGCCCATCCCAAGGGCCACCTCTGGGAAACATGGCATGCCAGGTAGTCCCAAAAGTAACCTCGGAACGGGCGAGCTTTTATTTAGTCGTGCTTTGTCTCCTCGATGTGATCGAGGGTGATGACGATATTTCAAAACTTTATTGCCTGGAAATCAACCGTCGCTTCCCCTCGGTACGTCACCACGAGACGCGTTGGACCGACCCAATGGACCTGAAGATCCACACTTCCTCCCGCGTTCGCGACATTGTCGAGAGTGTAGGGTCTGCGCATTGGTCCGTTACATGACAAGCCAATGACTTGAGTCGGTTGATCAGAATGTCCCTCCGGCGCCAGGTAGACGCTTGTCTCGATCGAGGCAGTCCCGAAGCCGCCGTTTTGAACAGTGCCGGCCGTCGCAATATTTTGGCCATCCGGTGCAGGAAATGTCGCTTTCCAAACTATTAGGTCGTCCTTGGTCGTGCAACCAGAAAAAGCGAGGCACAATCCGCTGAGAGATAGAATCGAGATAATAGGGCCTATAGTTTTGAACTTCATTTGAACAAAATACAGAATTCATCCGCAGATGAGACAGATCCAAATCAAGTATTCTCCGCGACAGCCGTCGGCAGCCGCATTAGCTTTCCCTAAAAGATCTTGGCATTGGGCTCGAGCAAATCCCAAAGATTTCCATAAATGTCTTTGAGAACGGCGACGGTTCCGTAACTCTCTACTCGCGGATCGCGAACAAATACGACCCCCTTTTCCTTGTAGGCGCTGAAGTCGCGCCAGAAATCGTCCGTATATAAAAACAGAAATACTCGTCCGCCGGTCTGATTACCAATGCGGGAATTCTGATCATCGTTCACTGCCCGCGCGAGAAGGATTTGGGTCGTGCCTTTGCCCTGCGGGGCAACCACAACCCATCGCTTGTCCTGGTCGGGAATGTAAGTATCCTCGACTAAGCTAAAGCCGAGCGTTCCAACATAAAAACCGATGGCCTCGTCGTAATCAGGAACGACTACCGCGATTAGACTGATAGATTGTTTCATCGGATACAGCCTGAAGGCTACTTCTGCGTTGCCCCTGCCGGAAGCGGTAATCCCCTGGTTTTCGCGTATGCTCCCGTGTGTATTACCACTTGGATAGGATTGGTAGTTTGGAAGAGCGGAACGCCTAAGTCTCTCTCGAAATCGAATTGCGGCGACACAGTAAGCAGTCAATTACCATTGAAGGTAAAAAATATGAAGAAGCTAGCGCTGATTGTCGTTCTATTTCTGCAATCGAGCATTTTGGTCGCAGCCCCCATCCACGACCGTGTTTTGCTCGATATTGACGATACGCACATTTTCGTAGAGATATCTGGCCCGAGTAAAAGCGCACCACTTTTGCTATTTCTGCACGGAGGGCCTGGTGCGATCACACACCTAGTCATGTTCCAGTCCACGACCGGGCGACAATTGGAGAAAGACTATTTAGTGGCCTATCTACACCAGCGTGGAATCGGCAAATCTTCTCCGGTGCCCGACTCCCAGCAAACTATTGCCAACAACGTGAAGGATGTTGATGGCGTCGTTAGCTACCTGACAGCGAAATACAAGCAGAAGCAGGTGTTCTTGGTAGGTCATTCGTGGGGTGGCATGCTAGCCGGCGCTTATACGGCAGCTCACCCTGAAAAAGTCGCCAAGCTGGCTTTGGTTACGACAGCGTTGAACTTCAAGCAGCTGCTAAAAGACACCTATCAGTCAGATTTGGATTGGGCGAAGAAGACAAACAATACAAAGGCTACTACAGAGCTCGTCGCCCTCAGCTCCTCATTCGATACGCCTGCTCACTTTTACGTTGTGCTGAGCTGGGCCGACCAAGCCGGTGGCACAGCTCCGACGTTCGACATGGACGCCTTCATCAATGATCACCAAATTGACACTGCATTTCCCGACTGGAAAGCCCGGCAGGGCCAAGCGATAGGCGCATTGATTCCAGACCTGTTGAAACTTGACTCACGTGAAGGTCTGCGCGATACGCAGATTCCAGTGCTTTTCGTTGATGGTGCCCTGGATACGATTATCGGTGAAGTCACCATGATAAGAGACTTTGAATACTACAGAGGTCCCAAGTCGTTCCAGCGCCTCGAACACAGTCACCATCTACCCTTTGTTGATGAACCAGATTTGCTTACCGACGTACTCAGGCGGTTTTTGACGCCCTCGACAGTTCCCACGACAAAATGACCAGTTGCGGCCGTACGATTAATGAGACTAACGCGCGCCCCGAGTCATTCGGCGGCACCCGACCGCCAACGGTATTGAAATAGCGGCTGGCAACCTTGGGAACGGGAAATGGAATCACTGTCCTCTCGACCGAGACCTGGGCGACGCTGCAGTCTTTGGAAGTCAGATCCGGGGGATGGTTTGGAGCGACCGGGAACTCCATTATTGCGTACGCGCCGAGATCAGAGAATCTTGTGATTTCGGGAAATCAATATGCTCACAATAAGTCAGTTGGACGAGTTTGCTGCTCGAGGACGGTGCCAAAACGCCCCGTTTGACTATCACGGCGTACGGCGACGCTGACAACCCAGGGGGTAGTGTGGTGGCGATGGCGACTTCCGCAGACGGTACACAGGTCGTGACGGGCACCGGCGACAAAGATGGTGCTGAGAAAACTTGGAAAGAAGTAAGGACGTTCTCGCTCTTAGACGGACGGTTGCTTCGATCCCCACTCTCCAATTTGCCGAAGATAGGAGAACAAAACGCATTGGCTTATCTTAAATCGGGCGCGTATTTATTCATTGGGACTTTACTCAATCGAACTCTCTACATTTGCGACACGGCGACCGGTGCGATTGTAGACACCGTAGGGGCGCACGGCGTCTCATGGGCCATAGCAAGTCACCCCACGAACGATCGATTCGCCGCAGCGAGTGGGGCAGACATTATTGTTTGGTCCGTGCTCTGAGTGAATCCAAGGAAAGGTCTTTGACGTAAATGATCGTTGCAATTAGATATGCCACTGACGCGGATTTGGACGCTATTGTTAGGCTCAATGCGTATGTGCAGAGATTGCATGCGCATAGCTACCCCGCCGATTTTAAGTTGTTAACTGATGAAGGTGAGGTTCGTAACGTTTTCGCGTCCGTACTCCAGCAGACAGACCACACCATCCTTCTTGCGGAGGCCGGGGGCGCGGACGTTGGATACGCCTGGATTGAAATCATGGATCGGCCGCCGACACCATTCACGTGGGCAAAGAAAAGGGTTTTTCTGCATCATATCTGTGTAGATTCCGACCATCGGCGGTTGGGTGTTGGCTCCGCTCTAATAAACCGGATTGAGGAGCGGGCGCTTGCCGCTGGTATTGGTGAATTCGTTATCGATATGTGGTCATTAAATGACTCTGCGCAGGCCTTTTTTGAAGCTTGTGGCCTAAAAACGTATCGAACTCTGCTTCGCAAACAGATTGACGATTTTAAAAGTCGTTCCCATAGATAACTGTTCGTGGGGTTGTTAGAAGCAGTGCCACCATCGGAGTTGACAGCGATGTTTCAGCGGCATACGGTGCCGATGCGCCCAGTGCAGCCGGCCGCTTGCGCCTTCTTTCGAAGGTAAGGTGAATGCACCCTTTCAATCCACCTGGTCCCAAACCGATGAGCAGGCGGATCAGTAATGCAAGCGCTGATCAATCAAGCTCGCTACGGACAGAGGATCAGCGATGCGAACCTATAAAGATGGTAGAGCGATGGCGAGAGTTCTTCGCGAGGCGATGGCTGCCAAAAATGTGGCGTTATCGCATAGCGCATGTCTCGAGATCATCGCGAGGCAGTTTGGCTTCAAAGACTGGAATACATTAGCTGCAAAGGCCGGCGTTCAGCCAGATTACTTTGCGATTCCGCAGGCGCATCCAGATCCGGCGCCAGCCATACCGCACGACCATGTGTCTTGCTCATTCTGCAGCAAGCCGAGACATGAGGTACAGCGGCTCTTTGAAGGCGGTTGTTCACGACCGCCCCGAGCGCAACAGAAGTGTGTTTTCATCTGCGATGAATGCGTAGAGCTTTGCGCAGAGATCAGTGCCGACCGAAAACAGAGTGCGGAAGAAGCACCATGAACGTGAGCGATACATTCACATTTTCAACCCGCAATCGAGAATGAGCTTCGAACAGCTGATGAATCTAAGAAAAGCGTTACGGTATTTATTCATCGGGATCGTGACCGCATCGGTGCTGTGTTTCGTAGCGGTACGCTTTTTCGGTCGCCCCGATTTAAGAGTTCTCTTGGGCTTACCCGCCCTGCCTTCATCGTCGAGCGGTTACGATGTGATCGTCCCCCCAGCCCAGGCATCTTCTGTAGTCGGCAGAGTAAGATCAAAGGCAAGCGGGTGTTGGAATATCGAGACTGTGTATGGGAGCCTCCAGATTCTTAATCTCGACGAGCAATTTCGAGTGGACGGCTTGCGCCTCGTCGTATCATTTACGACGCCTCAAGATATCCAATCTATTTGTATGACGGGCTGGCCAATCAGGGTCACCAGCGTGAGGCGTGCAAGCAATGAATAGCTGCGCTTTACCGAAAATAACCTCTGAATGGGATGGTCGTCTCACGGCCAAAGGCGGAAATGCATCACAGCGATGCCGGTTTCCAGAAGCAGCCATTCGCGGCCCAGGCTAAGCTAACGCCTTGCTTGGATTTTCATTAGGGCGGCTCTGCTGCCGAATTAGTCGTAGACTCTACGCAGAAACAGGAGTGCGACAATTCGCGAATTTGCGGCGCCGCTACTTACCGCATTGCTGACGGGCATTTTCTCCCTACCCGCATTCATGTGGACGTACGCCCGGACCGTGCGTTTGCTCGCCGCAGGCAATCTAGCGGGCGTTCTCATCACTCATCTACTTGCCGCGTGCCTTTCTTGCCTGGCAGCCGGTGTCGTCCTGCTTGCGCCGCTTTACGTCCTACGAATCTGGTTGGGAACCTGGCTTGGATCTGAACGTCTTTATTCGCTCGTTCTCATTGTAGAGTTTGTGATTGGTCGCTTCTTATTGCCAAGACGCTCCACGCGTCACGCCTGAAAAATGCGAAACCGATGTTAACGAGCGGCGGCTTCGGGTCGACTGCAGACGGTCGATGGTGCCGAGTAAAGTCTCATTAATAACCCGAGACTGGGAAACCTATCGGTGTGCTTGCGTGGTCCATTCAGGTTGAAACGGCGCATTCGCCCAATGGATCTTGTTATCGCAACCCGGTTCGACAAACCAAATCCAGTCGCCATGCTCGAAGGAGACTTTGTATTTTTCGGAATGCCGCGTGTATGTGCCCGAGACAATTCCCTCGAACTCGACAGATTTCAGCGGGCCAAGTTTGACAAGGAGTTTCTTAATGCCCGGCTGCTGCATTTCGCATGCGGTCTTCATCTTGTCGTCTAATACCGCGGCGGGACATTCTCCTTCGGCATTCGCGATAAGTGCCTGCAACAACATTCCTTCACACTGACTTTCGCCTCCAACAGCACTTGTGGAAATGTTTAGCCCGAGAATCGCTGCGACGCACACTTTTGTCAGCATGTTGAGTCCCTCCAGTTGGACAACCGAAACGTACTCCGGAGTCATGCGAAAGCGCAATCATCTAACTTCTTCGAGCCTTCGCCTTAACAGTTCTTTGCAGCTAGCCCGTCTCGTTTGTGCGCATAACGCACGATCACTCGATCGCCGTGCATGCGCGGCTGTATTTCCGAAAACGCATTCGACGCGCTATTTCGGCGAGCTTCTCTTCCCATCCGGCCAAGGCGTGGTTGGCGTAGTCTAGGAATCCGTACCTGGCATGATAGTCTCAAGTTCGCTATCGTCAGCTCAACCTTCGTCCCTTCAATTTGCATTCTTGGCTTTCCCATAAAGAGCTTAAAAACCATTTATCGCGCGGAAGATGCGGTGGCCGCACACGCCGCGCTGCAGGAGTTCGAGGACGGCCCTTGGGGCAAACGATTCGCCGCTATCACCCAGGCCTGGTGCCGCAATTGGGTCCACGTCATTCCCGTTTTTGCCTATCCGCCCCGAGGTGCGCAAAATAATCTACACCACCACACCACCAACGCGATCGAGAGCTTGAACAGCCAGCTGCGACGCTCGGTGCGGATGCGCGGCCATTTTCCGAACGATGAAGCCGCAACAAAATTGATCTGGCTGCAATTGCGCGAGATCACTAAAGATTGGAAAATGCCGCCACGCGAATGGGCCGGAGCAAAGGCTCAATTTGCGGTGATGTTCGGCGATCGATTCATCGATTCGAGGTCAATCGTTAATCAACCGGCTCAGCACATAAATTTCTGACAGGCCCGGATCGAGTTCAGAGTCGGTCTAAAAGAGCCCTGACACCCCCCCCACACCGCGCAATCTTTCCCCCCTCGGCTGGCACTCCCGACAAAGCCAAAGAGATCAGTGCGCTTGGGACCGATCTTGTTGTGCCAGCTGCGTCATCTGTGTCGCGAAGACCTTGAGTAGCCCCAGTGGATCGTTGTCTTTCATGTATAGATCATTGTGATTTCGTTCCGGAACAAACACAACTTGTCCGTCTAGGCTTGTCTTGTCCATAGCTACCTTGAGCAACTTCACGGAGCCATCCAGGTAGTGAGTGTCCTCTGTTCCCACGTATACGTGTAGCGTCCCCTGAAGTGGCGCCTTTCTGTCCGGGGATAATTCAGAAACAAATCGTGAAGCATCGAAGTGATCGCCCCAGTAGGCGACTACCTTCGAATTTATTTCGCCGGTCTTGTGATCGAACATGAATTCAGGGCGACCGTCCGTGCCCTTCGGAGAGAAAATCCAGTCGTAGGATCTAAAGACTCCCCCGTCCGCACCCAATACGTCTTCAATATGCACCCAGTCCCTCAGCGTCGCCGTAGCACTGCCGTGTTCCTGAACGATCGGCCGAAGTCTGTTAGCTTCGTCATAATAAAAATTGGCATGCTTCGAATAGAGGTTTGCCCCGACGAAATCGTGAAAGTCGGTTGAATCTGGTGCCGTTGCCCATGCCCCACCGAATAAATACGGATTGTGCAGCTGCAGCCAAATGCTGGCCCACCCTCCCGAACTATGCCCCCAAAGAAATCGCGCAGCTCGCCTATTATCCATAGGGAATCGCTTTTCGAGCGCCGGCATGAGTTCCTGAGTAAAGGCTCTTCCCCAAGGGCCGTCATTGACACTGTCGATAAATTCGGTGACCCCGGTGTCTACCGCATAGTCTGCAAAGACCCATACGAATGGCGGCAATGAGCCGTCATCGCTGAGCTGAGCGAGAAGCGCAAGAAGGCCGATGTCGCTTCGATCGAGATGATGCGATCCGTACGTCCCCAAAATATAGACTGTAGGCCAGACTTGGGAAGACTCGGAGGAATATCCATTAGGCAGCAATACCCATGCTTTGATCGACACGGCGCGTTTTGAGAACGCGCTTAGGCTTGGACTGGGCGTTTCGAAGTCAACTACTCGCGCGCGAGCGCGGGACAATTGCTCTCTCTGCGCGGTCGAGGCATTGGCGGGGTTCCAGGGGTCCTCTTCTGCTATTCGGCGGATCAATCTCACCGAAATAGGAGATTGGAGTGGAACATGGATACTTTGGACCGCTGACACAGCATCGCCCCCACCGCGCCCATAACGGGCGTAATTGCGATTGCCATCGAGCACGGCTTGCATCCAATAATCACCCGCTGCAAGATCTGAAAACGCTACTGGCGCTGACTGCGCAACGCTTAATTTGACTGGGTATCCTTGACCTAACGAACCCACGTCCTGACCCATAACGATAGCGGAAGTGCTCGGGTGGAATAGATCGATATCGACCTGGTCGGGAACTAGCTCATCGTTGCTTTTTTTACGCGTAGCAAAAATCAGCAACCTACCACCACCCACCGCAACTGCAGGGTCTGCACTCACCGTAATTACATTCTTTTGAGGTGATGCCAACGCGCCGGAAATGCTGAGAGCCGCCCAGGCAGAGAGGAAAAAAGTTTGTCTTACCAAACTGTGTCTCACACTTCGCGACCATCCGTTCGGGATATTCAACGACGAGTCATGGCTGGAAGCAACCTTTTCTGCGGTGGGACGACATTCCCGAAAGAGCCCGTCTTAGTAGTAATAGTTGACGAGGAACGCCATTGCGACGGATAAAGCGTAGATGTTATCGATGACCATTTGGAGAAACTCGCGGCCTGGCACTTGGCGACAACATTTCGTAAGTACCCTAGCCCTCACGATCTGCTTCACCTGCGCAACGACGGCTGGCGGAGCAGCACCGCCGACACATTCGCATGCAATCAGCGAGAAAATGTTCGTACCCATTGGAGGGATAGAACAGTGGATCACTATCGAGGGGGGAAATGCCGACAATCCCATTGTGCTCTACCTGCATGGAGGTCCCGGCAACGTCATGAGTCCCTTTGCCGATGGATTTTTCAAATCGTGGCTGCGGCACTTCACCGTGGTTATGTGGGACCAGCGGGGGCAGGCCGAACCTATGGCAAAACAGGGCCGTCAATCGAACCTACGTTGACGATAGATCGACTGACGCAGGACGGTGTTGAAGTTGCCGAATTTCTGACGAGGCATCTGCACCAAAAGAAAATAGTACTTGTGGGTGCTTCCTGGGGGACGACCCTGGGCATCCACATGGCTAGGACGCGGCCGGATCTTTTCTGCGCCTATGTCGGCACGGCCCAGGACGTCAACGTGCAAGGGAGTTTTGCGTCGAGCTATCCGCGTCTTTTGGCACAAGCGCTGGCGAGGATAAACAAGCAGCTAGTTAGCTAGAGGAGATAGGTGGGCCGCCGTGGGATTCCATACAGAAAATGCTCGTATATATTCGATGGGCTCGCACATACGAGGTGCAGGCAGCGCCGATGCTGACTTACGGACGTTCCTCTGAATATTCATCCATCCAGAACCAAAACAACTATCGTGACGGAGAGGCGCTCTCTGTACGGCATTTTCTTGGTGCCGATCTGCCCGGAGATCTCATGCATGTGGACCTTCCCGCACTGGGGACCGATTTCGCGATACCCATCTTCATCGTTCAAGGTAAATACGACCTGAGAACTCCGCCTGATCTCACGAAAACTATTTTGACAGCATTACCGCGCCTCAGAAGCAATTTTTCTTGGTGCCGAAAACAGCCCATGAGCCCTCGCCAACTTCGTGGAACGTGCTCTCCAAGGTCCTTCTAAAGCAGGTACGCCCGCTCTGTGTGAGCAAGACCGCCGGATAAATGACTCTCTGAGCTAAACGGGCGCGCCGGATATGTATCCTTGCGATTCCCTGCCTCAACGCCAAGACGTCTGAACATTCCCAAAAACGACCTTTCTTAGAAAGGAATCAGCTATGCACGGCGTAGTTATTCGATGTCTGCTAACGATGCTCCTGCTGCCGCACTTGGCTTTTGCGAGCACGGCCGTGACATACCACTGCAACGGCAGCGAGCAGGTAACTCCCGGGAACTTTGCCATGACGCACGTCACCCATGACTACACGCTGGAATTCACCGAAACCGGAGGACATTATTGGGACTGGAAAGAGCACCGCTGGTTTGCAATTCACTCAGTTGGCATGCCAGAGATTATTCTGGCAGACGAGACGATAGGGCCGGCATTACACGGTTATTGGACTGCTTCAATAAATCGCCGCTCTGGCGCTTGGTCGGTTATCTGGAATGGCGGCCAACACACGACTGTATGGAGCGGCTATTGCAAACGATCCCGGTTTCGGGAGCCCCCGCAACCTCCTAAATAGGTTTCACCTCAATATTTACTTTTCCCTAGGTCCCTATTAATAACCTGCAATGGGCGAGTCGCGCTCACATTCGTAACGTCCGCAAACGGCCAACTCCGGCCGGTGGGCGTCGGGAAATGATCGCCGCCAAGCGACCGTTCACGGCGTACGGTAGGCTAGGTCGATGTCAAAGGTACTGATGATTATTGGCGTCACGGTACTCGCAGAGTTTTGGTTCTGCGCGCCGATGGCCTTCGCCGAGGAATGCTCGAAGCAAGAGGGTTTCATAGCGGAGGCCGCTGCGGAAAACCTGGATACGTGGAAGAAGGTGGCCCGAGCGAGAAAGCGATTGGCGAGCTGCGACGATGGCGGCGTCGCCGAGGGCTTTTCTGACGCTGTTGCGCGGTTACTCGCTCGTCAGTGGGCACAAGTTCCTGCATTAGTTTCCTTGATACATTCACAACCGGAGTTGGAGCCCTTTGTACTGGCGCATCTCAATGAGTCCGACGATTTGGACGACCTAAAGACGATTCGCACTCTTGCCATCCATCGATGCCCGCCAACGGCCACGAATCTCTGCGCGAAACTCGTTCACCGGATTGATTCGTTGGACCTGTCAGCTCCATGAAGGTCGAACGGCATGAATTAACGAATTGCGTTGCGAATCAAGTTAAATCGTGCAGAGCGGTCATTGGTGACTGGCAGCAACGGGTCGACTGCAGACGGTCGATGGTGGCCGGTAGATTCCTATTTTATAACCCGTGAATGGGGATGACTGATCACGGATGAACGGCGTCAAACTAACTAAACTCGCTGGTATCAGCGCTGCATTGGCTTGTTCGGCACGCTTGGTGACGCCCGTGTTTGCGGAAGAGGCTTACCTTGCCACTGCCCCGCCCGTTTGCGACCCAATACCAGGATTGTCGCGCTTAATGGACGCGAGCAAACCACGCTTCGTTATTTTTGGCGAGATACACGGCACCTTGGAGATTCCAAGGCTATTTTTCGATGCGGTGTGCCAACTCAGCGTCGGTCGGACTGTCGTGGTTGCATTAGAATTTGGTACTCAGGATGCCGACGCAATCCAACTCTATGTCTCGGGAACTGGCTCGATCACGGGTGGAGCGATCACCTCCAGGGGCGCCTGGACCGATGACGATCGAGACGGTCGAACCAGCGCCGCCATGTTCGAGCTGATTCAGCGGCTTCGCCAACTGCGCCTCACCGGCCGGTCGATTGAGGTCGCTGGCATTATTCCAGAAGATCCCGGTGATTTACCCCAGTCGTACTATGAGCTGGGAATGGCAAACCATCTCCGTATCGCAGCGACACATCATCCTGATGCAATTATCGTCGCGCTTGTTGGCAACATCCACGCTCGCAAGACCTCAATGGCCGGTCTTCGGCCGGCAGCGTCGTTTCTCCCTTCCCAGGACGTCCGGGCATTGCTAAACGACAGCTCCGGCGGAAACGTATGGAATTGCCGCGGCGACCGTTGCGGCGTGTACCCCATGAGCAACGCCCCGATCAAAGACCGAGGTATCACGACCAATCTGCAGCATCGCAGTGGCTACGACGGGTCGTATTCTGTCGGGAGGCCGTACACTGCATCACCTCCCATCAAAGCGGTCCCGTGAAGCTATTCAGGGCTACGACGATCTTTCCAGCAAATAACCTCAGAACGGTCATGTCTTAAGTGAGAAACGGGAGTGTGGCATCCACGAAAAGGCGGCATATCAGTGCCGGGCGCTATCTTTCCACTGCCATCGTTTTGGGTGGCTTTATCGTGAGTTGTACGTCTCCGAGTCCATCGTACAAAACCGTTAATCTTTGCTTACAGGATAAAGAAGGGGTTGCGCACTTTCTCGAGGTGATACGGGCCACGGCGGCTTCAGAACACTTACGCTTTATTGATGGCAGCGCTCAATCGCAGAGAGACCTGAAAATCATCGGTGCAAAAATGGATAAACTGCAGACGCCCGGCTCAGTCATTAATATTGGTGTCGATCGCGACAAACACAATCTCATGATGGGCGGTAACCTAGGCTTGCCCACTTACCAGGTCGCACTAGGGTTTTCGGGAGAATCCTCTGAAGATCGCCAGTTCGCCGAAAAGTTAGTCAAACAACTGAGCGCACATTGGCATGTTGAAACGCTTCCAGCTGGTGAGGGGGCTTTCCCGATAAAAGACTGCCCCGGCCCAATTTGAGCGACGCACAACGCTGACACGCTAAGAGTCGAATTAATGACCTCGCAATGGGATTGTCTGCTTCCGGCCAAATGCTTTCTATCACAGCCCATTGAAGACTACTGTGAAGCAGCCATTCGTGAGTTACGGTAGGCTCCTTGTAGAGGGCTGCTTCAATTGATTTACTACAGAACGCAACTAGTCGGCGTCGCAATGTCGACATTGATGTTGTCGATTTGCGGATGCGCGTCGCTGTCAACCTGTCGCTACAGATCCACTGGAATTGTCGTATTTCAGGCAGGTGAGCCTAGTCCCTTGTCGCCGGCGCTTACAGATTCAATGAGCAGCGCCCTCACCCCACTTGGGTTTACAGGCGGCTTGCAGCGTGTCCTGCCGATCCGTTTGTCGCATTTTCCATCGGCGGATGGCCGAAGATGTTCGGCGACCGTGTTGATGTCAGCTTGGACCTGAAATCAGCGCAAGTGACGATATTCGACTTCAATAATTCTACGGGAAGCCCTGCCTCCCACTTCGATCAGCAAATCATGAATGCCTTGGAAGGCCGGCTCAAAGACGACTACCGCGCCAGAATAACGTTTAAGCCAGGCGATGAGCGTTTCTGTCTTGGTCCGTAGGCCACCGGTTACATTTTGCGAGGCAGGGGATCCTTGGAGTTTTGTCGCTCCATGTTGCACTTATTTCGTGCGCCCTAGAGCTGCCAGTGGCCACCGACCGCAACGGGTCCAGCGGACGGTCGATGGTGGCCGGTAGATTCCTATTTATAGCCCGCAAGTGGGAATGCGTTGACCGGCGTTACCCACTCGGTCAAAGATGTAATAACAGCGGATGTGGTCGAAAGATGGAAAGGAAAAGTCATGAGGCTTGAGCTCTGCGTTTTGCTTTCATGCTTTCTAATCTCAATTGGCTGTTTTGCCGATTCCATCGTGAATCCCACACCGACTTTGGGGTTCTACATACCTGGCGAAACTGGTAATTACGTACTCGACACGATCATTCCTGAGCTAGCGCGTCTGAAACTCTCTGAAGCGACTCCGCGAGACATGTCAATTGAGCATTTTCCAGTCTCCAACTTTCGTCATGCCAGATGCCTCGGTGTTTCCCAGAACGCGCCAACTTCCGAAAAATAACCCGCGATCGATCGAGAATGAGCTTCGAATAGTTGATGAATTTAAGCAAAACGTTTCGGTACTTATTAATCGGGATCGTTACTGCATCGGTGCTGTGTTTCGTAGCGGTGCGTTTTCTCGGTCGCTATGATTTAAGAGTTCTCTTGGGCTTACCCGCCATGCCTTCATCGTCCAGGGCTTACAATGTGAGTGTCCCCCCAGCCCAGGCATCGTCTGTAGTTGGTACTGTAAGATCAGTCGTTGCCGGGTGTTGGAACCTCGATACCGTGTATGGGAGGCTTGAGATACTCAATCTGGATGAGCAATTCAGGGTTGAGGGACTTCAACTCGTCATATCGTTTACGAAGCCTGGAGGTATTCAATCCATCTGTATGACAGGAGTGCCAATCATGGTAACCAGCGTTAGGCGTGCAAGTACTGAATAGCTTCGCTTCTCAAAAATAATCCCAATGGGAACAGTAACCACGAAGCCCCCGCTCTTGCTTGCATATGGCCCCCTCGGCGTAACGGCTCTACAGATTTTGTGGACCGCATTTGTATCGCCACATTCTAGGTACGGTGACTCCTGGGCGATCGCTCCGGCGTTATAGGTCTTGGGCCTCCACGTGCTTTTGGCATATCGGTCGCGCTGGCAACGCCGATTTATTGTTTATGCAGTGCTCCACTGTGCAATCCTTTCTGGGATCTGGTTTTATGGTTTTATTGCCTAACTATGATTTCTAAAGACTCTCTTTAATAACCCCCGTTGGGCGTGTGACACGCTCGAGATCATCCGGAAGCTGTCGGCCAACAACGGTATTTCGTCACATAAGCAATTCCCACCACGAAGCGACGTTCGAATGTCGCGGTAGACTCGGGAAGTTCTAATTTGCATGGCTGGGCTAGCGCACCAACAATGACGGCAGCGGCGGGCGGCGACAACCCTTGTGCCTCACATTGAATGAAAAATAGCGAGGCAACGATGATTTATATAAATGTCGCCGTCTACCTCTGCTTTGCCATTTCGCTTATCGCGTTTCCCTTCGCAGCGTTCGTGATTCTGCGTGACGTGAGGCGCGCCCGAGCCGATCCCAACGCTGCTGCCAGAGTAGCGAGTTTTCCTGTAACGAGCCTCATGCTTTTCTTCGGCGGTATTGGTTTTGGCATGTCCCTTACCAATTGGATGGGTAATAGGGCGAGGGTCGATGCGCTAAGCTTCATTGATGCCCTTCCAAGCTCGCATTTGGTCGTAGTCAATGGTCGAGTTGTGCCTGAGGACACAGGCCTTCTTCAAGCACTAAAAAGCACTGCCAGAGTGTTAGCACATCATTCGCATCCAACCAAAATGATCTACGTAAGCGTGGAGGGTAATGGAATGAAGATGAGGTTGAATCTAGGGCGAGATTCCGGGGACCCGCAGGAGTACTGGGTTTTCGATCCAGAGTATCACGTTACATCAATGAACGAGATCGGCAGGATCAGGACCAAAGCCTTTGACGGCTATTAAAAGTAAACGCCAGACGCTTGCTTCCTCTAATCAGTGGTCCGCCAAGCCGACGTTCGCGAAAGGCAGCCCAGAGGGTCGACTTGAGAGGGTCTATCGATACAACGTTTTCTTGCATGCTTTCGCATTCGGCTATTCAGGTGACGGGGTAAGCTGGTATCCCGGTACGAGTACAGCTCCGAATAATGCGAATTTCTTTTTTAAAACAGTCCTAGAAATAACCCAGGAATGGGACAGCGGACACCTAGTCATTAGGCATCATGATTAACAAGACAGTCTTAGCCCTTGCGGGTTACCTCTCCGTCGCCCAATACTTGTGTTTGCAATTAATGACGACGCCGATACCATTCGGTCTAAAAGACACTGATCGCATTATTCTAATTGTCGGGATCATTGTTAATCTGATCGCAGCAGTGTGCGCATTCTTGATCGGAGTTTCGGTCCTAGCGCTGCTCACGAAGATATTCATAGTTTCCGTCATTAGAGTCGGTTTGGCTGGAGTTCTTAGTGCACTCGCTATTTATCAAATAGCGCCAATTGTCTTTCCTCTGTCCTATCCCACCAAGGTCATATCGATAGGGCTGTTAATAGGTTCAATATTCACAGCAATTATTCTCGTCGTCGTATGCTGGGTCTTCGCTTCTAGAGTGCAATAAATAACCCATGATTGGGAAATATTATTACTTCGCATATTACGCATGGAGGCGGCTGTGGAAGGGCGTTTTTGATGATGGATTCGACGACATGAAAGCATGTGCTGTAGTTGTAATTAGCGAACTCTTTTTAATCATAATAGCCTTTGATCTTTCTACATTGTTGTCTAGTAGGCCTATACCAGTCCCGATCCCGATGTGGCCAGGAATATCCGCAGCACTGACCTTATCGGTAATCAACTTTTTCGTACTCTTAAGTCCCAACAGAGCTTTGAGGCATGGTCAACGAGGAGCCGAAATGGAGTTCGGGCATTGGACGAAAGCGAAAAGAATAAGCGCCTATTCCATTGCCTATGTTGTTCCTCTTGTGCTGTCGATAGCGGGCTTTTGGTTAACTTCTGTTGCCGCGCCGCACTTACATGATTCCCAAAAATGACCCTCTCTAAGATTTTAATTATGTCGGCATTTTTTATAGCTACGGGGATTGCTATCCCGCTGCTCCACGAAGGTTTGTTTACAAAAGACGTGTCTTTGGCGGAGTCTGTGGCAGTACATGTATATGGTATTGCCTGGTATATCTGCTTGGCTATGTTTGGTGGCCTACATGGCGCGCCGGCGTGGTCAGCAATGCCGGCCGCAGCCCTCGCGGTAATTGGCGAGAACGTTATTCTTTGCTGGCTGATTTTTCGATTACGAGCGGTAATCAGGCGGCGGAAATTGGATACTACAGCGACTTAGTTTCTTGCTTTGAAAACATTCCCAAAAACAACCCTTCATGGGAATGTTATGATCGCACCGCATGGCGACGCTTGCGAAAAAATCCCGTATATCTTCAAAGGCCTCTGTTGCTCAGAGGCCAGCCCCAATACCCCAAAATGGGAAAGTAGCCCCAAAACGACGCGCCAGGAAGGCCGGAGCGCGGCGATCGGGCCAGGCCCCCTCCTCCCGGATCCCCCCACGGCGAAGCTCCAATCTGGATCGGCGCAGCCGCGAATACCTGACCCCGGAGGAGATGGAGAAACTCCTGAAGGCCAGTGCCCAAGTGGGCCGGCACGGTGCGCGCGATCGGACGCTGCTGTTGCTCGGGTACCGGCACGGCCTGCGGGTGTCGGAGCTCGTCGCGCTGCGCTGGGAGCAGGTCGACTTCAAGGCGGGCCTGGTGCACGTCTCACGGGTCAAGAACGGCACCCCCTCCACCCAGCCGATCCGCGGCCCCGAGCTCCGAGCCCTGCGCGAGCTCAAGCGTGAGTATCCGGACTCACCGTATTTGTTTGTCACCGAGCGCGGCGGTCCGATGACGCCGGCGACGGTGCGGAAGTTAATTGCTCGAGCGGGGATGCTCGCCCGCCTCCCCTTCCCGATTCATCCGCACATGCTCAGGCACTCGACCGGCTACAAGCTTGCGAGCGACGGGCACGACACCCGGGCCATCCAGCAGTACCTCGGGCACAAGAACATCTTGCACACAGTGCGCTACACGGAATTGAGTCCGGAGCGGTTCAAGAGGTTTTGGAAAGACTGATCGCCGATGGCGCGACAACCTATCCCGATCTGTTCCGCTTCGCCTGGTCATCACCAGAGTGCATGAAACTGGCGCGCGTCAATCACAAGTGCAGCGCAACTGTACGCACGTACTTTGCCGCCCGGTCTCTATCACAGCTTGCAATAGCCTCGCGGCGCTATACTTCGAGAGTGACAATACGCGAACGGCGGTCAAAAACAGATAGGCTCTTTTCAGCGTGTGTTGCCCTTGCCCTTTCCGAGAGTGGATGTGATCGCGAGAAAACCGTCCCTTTTTCATTCTGACAACTCCAGCCGGGCGACTCTGACTATCCGAGGCTAAGCGATGCGCCAAAAGAAGTTGTAGAGTTCAAGGCAGTTGTGCCGAACGGATATTCGCCCAAGTTTTTCGATCACTTACGGGGTTGAGACCACGAGACTGATAGTCGCCCATGTCGACTAGCGAGCCCGGCCGGTTGTGACTGGACGCACGATTCTCAGTTTATTAAGTCGGAAGCCCTTACGCTCGAACGAAGAGGCGACACGTGTACCGGCAGGTTTGCCTTAGTTAAGCATCAGCTGGGCGCTTGCGGGTGGCATATAACCAATTTGAATTCAGAGAATATTCGACACTCAATTATTCTTTTTCACAATTCTAGATGGGAAACTTCCAATCCGCGTCCAGACTTGGACCTCACAACGAACGTCAACAATTTCTGTGCACTCATCACGATAGATCACTACCAGGTCATGACACGCCGCGCTTCCCGGTGGACTGTGCATATTCTGATGTGTTGAGATTCGTTGAACCTTACCGCCGGGGTTTTCCGAGTCGATATCAGCCAACGACAAAGTCTGGGGCCACATTGGAACGCAATATCTGCGAAATGTCAGAATCATATTTCACGACTTGGATGTTTTGATTCCTAAATACACTGAAGTCCACAAGAATCAGTGAGCAGGGCCGCGTGGTAACGCGCTGGTACTCAATCAGCCGTCGAGCTTGCGCCATACCTCAAGACCGCGTGACGAGTGGTGCACGCCAGTCCTGCTAGGGGGATGTTCAATCACGTCGCGCCGCCCGAGCACTGGTAGGTAACGTTGACTTGTGTCGTCACGCAGACGTAGCCAAGTGGTTGCGATGTTGGCGTGACCCAGCTATTCCTGCACCTTTGTAATGTCCGCATCATGGTCCAGCGCGTTCGTTGCAGGATTGGTCAGGCCGCCTAGGGAGTCGTTGGCCATTTAGGGTACCTTTAACGGCACGGTGGAGGCCAGCCCGGTTGGCGGCGTTGCGGCCGAAACCATGGGCGGGAAGTTTGACGATAGATTCACAGTATCGGCGGCATCGGAATTGCTCCTGCTATTGCGTAAAAATATAGCAGTCATTCCACTTATCAACCTGTCTGAAAAACCCGGGCCAGCTCTCAGTACTGTGTGCATTTCAACCTCTCAAATAGATGATCACGGATCGGTATCGGCAATGCCTGAGTGACCTTTCCCATCGGTCGATCGCTCGATATGTCGTGTCGAAGACTTATCTGCGCACACGTAACCTACAATGCAGCCCGGTAGGACGAGAACCCGATTTCGAAGGCCTTTAAGGGAATACAGGGAGTTACGATGCTTGCGCAATTCGGACGCGCGTTTTGCTACGCCACGCTTGTAATGGGAGTCACGCTGATGGCTGCGGGGTGTGGCGGAGGCGGCGGAGACGGCGGCAACCCCGTAAGTCCGCCACCGATGACCCAGGCTCCGAGCGGATTATCCTATCCAAATGTGGGCACGCTAGTGGTGGGAGTGGCCTTGCCTGCGCTCACACCGACCGTGACGGGCACCGTGAGTGCCTATAGCGTTACGCCTGCGTTGCCTGCTGGACTGACGTTAGACGCGACATCAGGAACCATCTCGGGCACGCCTACCGCCACAACTCCAAACACTTCCTACGTTGTAGAGGCTACAAACAGCGGTGGCTCGACGACGGCCACGCTGCTCTTTGCTATAGGATCTGTCGACGTAGTGTCTGAGTCGAGCATCACGCGAAGCGTGGTGGCAGGCACTGCCGTGTACGTTGATGTCGTGGTCCAACCGCGATACCTTCAGTTCGCCGGCACTTTATACTCGATGGCTAGCGATCCTAACAATGTATTTGCGAAGCCCGTATCGGTCACCAACAACAATGACGGCTCCTTTACGCTTGAGTTCGCCACCTCCACTGCGGCGACGGCCGCTCATTACTCAGGCGCGGCGACCTTGAAATTGTGCAGCGATTCGGAGTGCAATAAGGTCCAACCGGTCTCGAGCGTTTCTATCAACTACGATATCCGCGTCATGTCACCCACATCAGATTGGCCGGGTGACAACCAGAGCGCGCTGATGGCTTGGACTAACGTGCCAGATTGGCAAACCTTCCAAGGCAACTCCGCCCATACCGGGTACGTGCCGGTAACCATATCGCCCGATCAACTCATCACACGATGGCAGCACGGGGTAACACCGAACCAATACTTCAACGGCCTGGTCAATCTCGCGACTGTGACGACTAGCAACGGCATGTACTATATAGCCGGTGGCAATGCGTTGGAGGCACGAAAAGAATTGGATGCGAGTCTCGTGTGGCGATACGATTTTAGCGGGCTGTCTTTTCCTTCCGCAAACCCACCAGCGGTAGCCAACGGTCTTGTTTATATCGCCGCTGGCCAACAGTCATCGACTTACATGTTCGCATTTGATGCGATTTCAGGTTCCCTGATCTTCAAGTCGCCAATGTCTTCCCAATGGGAGAGCTATCTGGCGCCTACGATTGGCCCGGAAGGCGTTTATACGAATGCCGGTACCTACGGCGGGATATATGGTTTCGCGCCCACGGGCCAGCAGCTATTCTTCACGCCGCTTGATCAGCAATCCGCTTGGACTCCTGCGGCGGACGAGAACACTGTTTATGCATACTACGGATCGGGACTCAGTCTCGTCGATCCGCTGACCGGACGGGTAAAAGGATCCATTGTCGATCCCACTTTTACCAATTACATCTACGTGGTCGGCGGCTCGGTCGTGCTGGGGGCGGCAAATTCCGCGTTCGCTGCAGCCTATGACAACAGCTGGCTGAATGGCGGCGGTATCGGCAATTCTCTGATTCATTACAACACCCAGGCTTTAGCGGTTGATTGGCAGTCGGCAGGAGATTACCCAGCCAGTCCTGCTTACAACGCTGGGGTGCTCTACGCCGTGAACAACAACCCGCTGCAACTGGAGGCTCGATCGGAAAAGGATGGATCCCTGTTGTGGAGCTGGGTGCCGCCAGCATCCGGGGATGTGGGATTCAAGAGCGAAGTGCTGCTAACAAAAAACCTGGCATTCGTCAGCACCAATCTATCCACCTACGCTGTCGACTTAACGACGCATAAGGCGGCTTGGAGCTACCCCGTGACAGGTAATCTGGCCCTGTCGAGCAATGGCGTGCTCTACCTTGAGGGCATCAACACGCTCACCGCCATCAATGCCAAGTGACCAGAATATCACCCTAATTTGAACCCATAGCAGAGGCCTGCAACAGGCACCACGCGCGTAAGCGATAGCAGTGGCTCGGGTAGTTCGGACAGAAATCTTTCGGGGATAAGTGGAAAGATCTGCTGATTGATTGAACCCTGTGGAGGCGTTCTTCGTCAAGATTTCGTCTGTGATTGCTATTACTGCTCACGAACAGTTCGGGTCCGGCATATTGATTCGCTTTGCTGATCTCACCGCTTGGACGGTACGTCACGCGCTTTTCCTGCAAGCGACCTTGCGTTTCGCACTAATGAAATCAGAAACTTTCCCGGTTCCTCGGTCATCGGCAGGTGCGCCGAGTTCTCGAACCATATGAATTGTTTCGATGGCGCTTTCACCTTGGCGTACCATGCTGCGGCGAGATCGGAGTTAACGTTGACGTCGTATCGTCCAGCAAAGATGTCCCGACCGGGACGCATTGATCTTCTCCGCATACTGCAGCGGCATCCGTGGGGACTTCCATCCACCGGCTTGCGTGATCGCTGCCAAGTCAATATCGAGTGCTGCAAGATCATGAGCTGCGCCGACTCGCGTCGAATGGCCACTGACTTCCACAATGAATCTCGCCGGCATCCCGATCCATTGCGCCACCCGCTGAAAGATCGGAGCGATGCTCCCCGGATTCAGGGATCCTCCGATTTGACCACGCCCGACGCGTCGTCGGAATACTGCGCCCTCGAGTATTTTCGCATGCTCCAACCAAATCGAGATCCACTTCACGCGACAAGTAAGCCAACCGGCCTTGACCCTCCGCATCGGTCTTGCCATGGCGGCGAGCGGTGCCAGCACGATCGCGAGTACCGCACAACAACTGGCGGTCAGCTTCGGCGTGGCAACCGCTTCGCTCGCCGCAGCGTTGTTCATTCCGGCGCGGCTGCACGCTGACCCGCTCGCCATGCTGCACGGAATTCATCTGGCGCTGCTCGGCCTCGCCGTGCTCACCATGCTGTCTACGCTGGTGTTCGTTGAGTTGCAGTCATCCGACGGCGCTGCCGTAAGCCGGCACAAGAGCGTAGAGATTCCCGCAGGCTAGAGACCGCCATACGTCGATGGCCGCCGGCGCGGCATAAATCCAAAGCGCCTGATCTTATGATTGAACTAAAAGCGCTTGGAAAAGCCGACCGATAAGCCACCGGGCAACAGCTGCACGGAGAGCGGTATGGCGCGGGTTGTGCTCCAATATCCAACTCCTGTGCCCAGCGCCCAACCGGCTATGACATCCGTCTGCCAATGCGCCCGGCTTTTTAACCGAGCTATACCGTCATAGATCGGCAGGGCTTCCAGGGCCCATACCCAGGGATCCTGCTTTCCGTAGTTCGCGATGAACGGCGTGACAAAGCTTGCCTGGAGGGTGACTTCGCCGCTCGGGAAACTCTGATTACCGCTACCTTTGAACCACGCGTTGGGGTTGTTGCCCTGGTAAGGGCGGGAACGGCTGAACGCGTACTTTAAAACCGATGCGCCGATACCCGAGATTGCCGATGCATCGACGGTTTGCCAGAAAGTGTGTCCTAACTCGTTATCGTTTCCAAACCACAAACTGCCGGCGACCTCTAGCGCGATCACGCCATTCTCGAGGCCGGTCTGGTAACCGCGCGCCCATATTCCGTGTTGATCGAGCGGCAGCTCGTGATCGAATCCGGCATATGCGCGAGTTGTCGCAAGCACCAGAAGCAGCAGGCACACGGTGGATAATCGATTCATGCTCTTGTTCACTCGAAGGGTATCTCCATCAGCGGCGACACGGCTAAAGGCGATCCATGCGTTGCATCACTACCGCACCGCTCAAACTATGAATTCGTTCCCGCATGTTTCGAGGCAGCGCACGCAGCAGCACACCGTAGGGGAAATCCAACGGATAGGGTCGGTTGATGCGTTGGGATTCCTCAAAACTTGTGATCACTCGAGCAGGTCGCCACCCGTTCGATTCAAAAAACCCAAACCAGTCCTTCACGTTAAACAGCAGCGGCGCCGCTTTGAGCTTTTCCGCCCAACCCCTGGGCAGTCTTCCCTGGCCGGCATTGTCGAAATCTTGGACCCACAGCCGAATGCGGGAGCAAGCGTGAATATCACTTGCGAGGGTGGCTGCGTCGAAAACAGAGAAATATGTCAGGACGCCTTCCGTGATCACCAATATCTTCTGCGAGATCTTCGCATACTGGGCAAAGATGCCGTTGCGCGCGGAGCGATCCAACATATCGATTCCGATGCGTTCAAGCGTACAAACAGGTTGCTGGTCCAGAAGCTGCCTATTTTTCAGTTCCATGAGGTGAGGGAAATCCACTTCGACCCAACGCAGCGTCTGGGGCAAATTCATGCGGTACGGCCGGGTATCAAGTCCCGCGCCTAAGTTCAGCACCGTATCAACACCGCTATCAAGCGCGTCGTGGACCAAGCGGTCGATGGCGGAGGTGCGCACGATCATGCCCCACTCCACCAGTTTCGCGCGCGGCATGGAGCGTGCAATGGCTCGCCCTCGCTCACCCGATAAGATCGCGGCCAATGGGTCATCAAATGCGGCATCCACCCGCCGCCCCTCGCAGGCTCGGCAATCGGCGACCCAGAAAGCCGTGTCACTGACATCCCGGATGACGGAATCTGCGGCTGTCGAGCGGGCGTCCGCCGAGCCGCAGCCTATCGAACGCACCATGCACACATCCTTTCTGCCGAAAAAAAGCCTCTGCGCTAGCGCTTGGCTGCGATCCGGAATGTACACCTGATAGCTTTGTACTGCAAAGCGTCACGCGTCAAGATGCGACTGGGAATTGATCAGACCTTTCGTACCAGCGTACGTCGTGACTATTGTGGTTGGACGGGTCCACAAAGGAGGCCATCACGTTCGGCGCCCGATCTTCGCCGACTCAGCAGTTAAAACACGCTAGTCTTTCTTTCTTGCGAGCCGCATTCGGCGAGCTTCATACGTCCGCAAATGCGCAAGCGCCACGTCCAGCAACGGGGTCGGCAAGGTCGGCGTCTTGCGCTCGAGCAGGTTGCCGACGATATGTTCCGCCTCGATACGGCTGCCATTCTCGATGTCGCGCAGCATGGAGGCACTGAACGGCGAACCGGGTGTGGTGAGAATACCTAGTCCCATCTGCCACGCCTCGGCGCGCGGCGCGAAGCCGTTAGCGGTCGCCACGGCAGCGCACTCCTCCAACAAACCGGTCGCCAGAGCCGTCGCCCCGCCTGCAACGATGTCGCCCACGGCAGCGCGCATCATGCCGGTCAAGGACGCCGCGGCAGCAATAAAAAACCATTTATCCCACATGTCATGCGTCACGTCGTCACTGGCACGCGCGTCGAAGCCGTCGGCGGTCAGGGCTTCGCGCACCGCGGCGATACGGTTATCGCTCTGTGCACGACTACCAAACAGAATCTCCTGTAGCTTGCCGAAATGATGGATCTCGCCCGCAGACAGGGTGGAGGAAATACGCGCCACACCGCCGAGAACGCGCGCTTGCCCGAAGTGCGCATCGAGCACGTCGAGATGACGCATGCCATTGAGGAGCGGCAGCACCCGGGAGTCGTCCCCCACTGCCGTGGCCAAGTCGCCGATGGCGCTGTCCAGGTCCCATGATTTGCAACTCAAGATGATCAGGTCGTAGACACCGTGGAGCGTCTCGGCCGTCACCGTCGGCGGAGAAGGGATCGTCAGATCGCCCAACGGACTCTTCACCTTAAGCCCTTCACGTTCCAAAGCCCGGGCGCGGGGTTCGCGCACCAGAAAGGTCACGTCCCGTCCCGCCGCGAGCAGGCGCGCACCGAAGTAGCCGCCGAGCGCACCCGCCCCGACGATCAGGATTCTCATTCTTTCATGATTTCGTGACCGCCGAATTGATTGCGCATGGCCGCGAGCAGCTTGTCGGTGAAGGAGTCCTTGTCACGTGACCGCAGTCGTTCCAGTAACGACAACGTGATGATCGGCGAGGACACGCCGAGTTCGATGGCATCCGCGACCGTCCAGCGGCCTTCACCCGAGTCAGCGACGAACGGCGCGATGCCCTTCATGGTGGGATTCTTATCAAGCGCATCGGCCGTCAGGTCGAGCAGCCATGAACGCACCACGCTGCCATAGCGCCAGATCTCCGCCACTTGATGCAGGTCCAGGTTGAACTCTTTCTTGTGCTGCAAGATCGAGAAACCTTCGGCATAGGCTTGCATCAAGCCATACTCGATCCCGTTGTGGACCATCTTGGTGTAGTGCCCGGCACCCACGGGTCCGACGTGACCCCAACCCTGATCCTTGGCCGGCGCGAGCGTCTCGAAGATCGGCTTCAATCGATCGACGACGGCAGGATCACCACCGACCATCAGGCTATAGCCTTCGGTCAGGCCCCAGACGCCGCCGCTGGTGCCGGAGTCGACATAGTGAATGCCGCTCTTCGCTACTTCCGCAGCACGCCGTTGCGTGTCGTGAAAATTCGAGTTACCGCCATCGATGATGGTGTCGCCGCTCGCGAGCAGCGGTACCAGGTTGCTGATCGTGCCGTCCGTGATGGCGCCTGCCGGCACCATCAGCCAGACCACCCGCGGCGCCTTCAGCTTCTTGACCATCTCTTCCAGTGAAGGCGCCGTATCGGCGCCCTTTTCCTCGAGCCCTTTGCGTGCCGCCTCGGCCGGATCGAACCCTACCACCCGATGGCCGCCACGCACGAGGCGCTGCGCCATGTTGGCACCCATCCGACCCAGACCGACCATTGCGATTTCCATGGTGTACCGCCGCCGTTAGTTGTTTAAAAGAATAGTGATGCTGGTGGCTGCAAACGTGGAGCTACCGGCCGTGTATTGACCTACCGCAGTCATATTGGTGGCGAGCACGACGCCGTTGAGTTCGCTCTGCAGGCGCGACACGAAGGTCGGCAGGCTGTCGTAATTCTCGATCACTTTGCTGACAGCGTGGCCGATGGCATACACCGCCGCGGTGGTCGCCGCGCCGGCCGTGTTCGACGTGATGCTCGGCGGCGTGGACAGTGCGGTCAGGTCAGTGTACGAAGCGCCGAGCTGAATGACGTGGCGACCTGCGATCGCCGCATTGTGGTTGTCGACCACCAGTGTCGAACCGCTGGCACTGCTGAACGGTGCGGCCGTACCGGCCGCCCAGTCGAGCACGAACTGCGCTTCGATGGTGGTCGGATCGAGCAGCGTCGATGCGGTGAAGTCCGGCGGACCTGTCGTGAATGCGGCGGGGGCGCCTTGCAGGATCACCGCGGAACCGACACCCAGGTTGCTCACGTCCGACGTGGTGGTCGCCGTGTACTCTGCGGCGCTCGCATCGACGGCGCTCGAAGTGCCGGTACCGGTAAAATCGAAAGCGGCCAGGGAGCGGTTGTCGAGCGACACCAGCTTCATGATCAAGGCGCCTTGTTGCACCAGGGTGACGAGACCCGAGGCATAGGTGCTGTCGATGCGGACGCGGCCGGTGGTCGCATCGAGCGTCGCATCCGTGCCGTTAGAGTCCGACAGGATTCCGAACGCGTCGATGGTCGTGCCGACCGAGATCTGCCCGATGGTGTCACCCAAAACGCCGGCACTCTCTCCAAACGTGGTAACGACGGTATTTGCGCCCAGGCCGATGGTAATCGTGCCGGGCAGGAACGTTTCGATGCCATCGTTCGTGAGCACCGTGCCATCCTCGATGGTCATCACGTTGCCAAGACGCGCAGAGACGATCCCAGAGACGTGATCCAGGCCAAAGCCTTGCACGCTGCTGCCGCCCAGGACCTGGGTGGCGTTGAACGCGACGCTCGAGGTGGTCGAGGATTTGAACAGCGACGTCGGTTGACTGGTGACCTGCTGCGCAGGCGTCGTGGTGGTGCCGAACAAATTCGTGTCGGTGGTCTGATTTGTGCTCAGATCAGTCTCTGCCGCAGCGGTGGCGAGCGCAGTTTGCGAAGCCAGCGTGCCGTAGGTGATCACCAGTGCATCCTTGCCGGCGGCGGCGATGGCGTTGATGCCCGCGCTGCCGCTGGTGGCGATGCCGTTGACTTCATAGCGGGTCGACGCGCCGGGTGTGATGTTCAATTCGCCTTCGCCTTTGACGGTGCCGTTGAAGGGCACGATCGTGGTCGTGTACGTATTGCTGCCCGCGCTGCTGGAAACCACGGCGCCGCGCACGCGCACCGCTTTGGTATCGTTGGTCGACGCCGTCGCCGTGATCATCGGCGTCACCGTGACGGTTTTCGCCGCGGCGTTCACCACGTTCGACGCGCCCAGTTTGAAATCGAGGGCGAGCCGGTTGGTCTGGCTCGTCGACACCTTCAGAACCGCCGCAGGATCGAGACTGAGATTCACCGTTAATTGCGTGACGGGCTGACCGTTTGCATCCACCGCGGTGAGCGCCACGCCGTTGCGGGTACCGTCGTCGTAGACGATCTGCGCCGCGGTGTAGTCGAGCGTCACCGTGGCGCTGCTGTAGCTGCCTTTCGACGCGGACGCCACGCCCAGCACTTCGTTGACGTTGCCTAAAGTCGCGAAATCAACCGTGGTGGCCGACGGCAGCAGCTGCAGATTCGAGCCGCCGTCGCCGCCCGACAGATTGACGGCAGCCAACGCCACCCGATAGCTCAGAAAATTGTCGGTGGATGGCGTGCCGGTCAGGGTGATGACCGCCTTGCCATTGCAGGCGGCGAGGCCTGCCAGCCACAGGCACACCCAACCGCGCCCAAGCGCCCGAATGTTCATCACGGTTCTCCGATGGCGCGTACCGCGACGCGCACAGCCAGACGGTGACGGCCACCGCCGATGATGATGCCGCGCAGCGGCGAGACGTCGCCGAAGTCGCGGCCCCAGGCCACCACGATGTGGCCGGCCGCCACCTGCACGTCATTGGTGGGATCGAGGTCGACCCAGCCGAGCGGCGGACAAAAGACCGACACCCACGCATGCGAGGCATCGGCGCCTACCGGGTTGCGCTCGGCACCCGCCGGCGGAAACGTGCGCAGGTAGCCACTCACGTAGCGCGCTGCGAGCCCCAGCGATCGCAAACAGGCGAGCATGATGTGGGCAAAGTCCTGACACACGCCTCGGCGTGCGGTGAAGGCTTCCACCGCGGAAGTCCGGATGTGGGTAGCACCGGGGGCGTAGGTAAAATCCTCGTAAATCTTGTGCATGAGGTCAAGCGCGCCGGCCAGTATCGGTCGTCGCTCCGCGAAACAGCTTGCGGCATAGTCCGCGAACACATGTTTCAATTTGACGTAGGTGGATTCCATACGAAATCGAGCCGCCTCGAGCGGCCCGGCCGGCATCGCCCGGCCGGAATAGCGCAGCTGGTCGCGCACCGTCGTCCATGGCATCGAGTCGGACGCCGCACACTGCTCAAGCGTCCGCACTTCCACGGTGGACCGCGACACCACCCGCAGTCGCTCATGCGGCAGGTCATATTCCAGACGGGTTTCCAGATTACCGAAGGCATCGACGCTTTCACGCAGCATGCTGGGTACGGGATCGAGGTCGATATGCCGCGACAGGCAGGACTGGCGCTCGAAGTCGCGCGGTCCGAGATGCAGCAGCTGATGCGAGTGCGCGACCGCGCCGCCGTAGTGGTAAATCGTCTCGTGGCTGACGTTGTACCGGCCCGACTTCACGCCGCCACCACCCGCACGCTCGCGTCCATGAGGGAAAAATGTTTGCGCGACAGGCGATCTGACAGGCCTCCGGCTGCGCTGCTCAAGTCGGCCAGCGCGCCCGCCAGGCCTTGACGTGCGCGCTCCGCCCGGCTGCTGGGGCCGTCGAGGCCGGCCAGCTCCTTGCTGCGTATCTGCGCCACCGCAGCATGCAACGCGTCATCCGGGACGCCGCCGACCGCTGCCGCCAACCGCACCAAGGTGCGCTCGATGCCGTGCCACTGGAACGCGAGGGCGCGCGGATTACCCTGATCGAAGATCAGCAGATCCACCGTCTCGGTCAGCTGCGGCACGGCCAGGTAACGCGTGCGGTAGGTGATGGTGCTGTCGCCGATGTCGAGCAGCCATTCCAGTTCAGTCTGCGACGGCGTCAGGCCCGACGCCAGCCGACGGGATAACAGGTCCGCCATGAACTGCAGACGCTCGATCCGCCGGCCCATGATCAGCATGCGCCAGCCATTGTCCTGCGTCATGTCATCGAGCGCGTAGCCGGCCAGCGCGGCGAGCGACAGCAGCAACGCATCCAGGGCCTCGCGTGCATCGCAGCGGGCGCGCGCGGCCTCCTGAAAATCGCGCTGCATGACCCCGATGGCGCGCCAGTTCTCCGCGGAAAGCCGGCTGCGGGCCTGTGCGGCACACGACCCCAAACGGCCGAGATCCGCTTTCAGCCCGAACTCCTCGCTGCCGTCGAACATCACCATCGCATCTTTGCCGCGCGCGACGGACACGAAATGCTTGCAGGTTTCGAGCGCCTCGGACCAGAACGCACCCTGGCCGCGTATGCTCAGCGTGGCGCGCAACAGGCGCGACTTGTCCTCGCAGCGCTCACAATAGCGTCCCAGCCAGAAGAGATTTTCTGCAAGACGCGAGGGCAGATCGTCCTCCCGCACGGGGTTGCGCGTCCGGTACGGCGCAGGCCGTTCGTCGCGCGGCCCGCAGCGTCGATCCACCACCCAGACATCCTTGCTGGCGCCGCCGCGCTGCATGGACACGATATCGGCCGTATCCGCGGCGATGCGCGCCAGACCACCGGGCATCACCCTGTAGCCTGACGGCGTGGCGATTGCATACACCCGTATCCCCAAGGCGCGCCCGGTGAAGTCATTCGCGCGCGTGCCATCACGCCACACGGGCGCCTGACTGAATCGCAGCCTCTCCTGTGCGACATAGGCATGCGGTCGCGCGCATACCCGCGCGCGCAGGGCGGCACGCTCTGCGCGATCGAGGTCATGCATGAACACCGGTTCGAATTGCTGATTCGGAAAAGCGCGCTTGATGACGAGTTCGGGCAGGCGCTCGAGCACCGCTTCCAGCGCCGCATCCTCGCCGCACCACCAGCTCCTGACGGACGCCAACGTCAAGGGTTCGCCGAGCAGGCGTTGCGCCAGCTGCGGCACGAAGCCGAGCCAGGCGGCGGATTCCAGCACGCCGGACCCAAGCGGGTTGGCCAGCATGACACGACCGGCCCGCGCCACCGCCAGCAACCCGGGCACGCCGAGGGCCGAGTCGCCGCGCAACTCCACCGGATCGCAATAGTCATCATCGAGGCGCCGCAGGATGGCATGCACCCGCCGCAGTCCGGCGAGCGTTTTGAGGAACAACGTGTCGCCCCGGACACTGAGATCGCTGCCTTCCACCAACGGCAGGCCGAGCTGGCGCGCCAGGTAGGCGTGTTCAAAATACGTTTCGTTGAATGTGCCCGGCGTCAGCACCACTGCCAGGGGCGGTTCGCCCTCCGGTGCAGCCGCCAGCAAATGCTCGCGCAAGGCCAGGAAAAAACCGTCGAGCGACCGCACGCGCGTCTCGCTCAAAAGGTCGGGAAAGACGCGCGACATGATCTGACGGTTCTCGAGCGCATATCCGGGGCCCGATGGCGCCTGGGTGCGATCGGCGAGCACCACCCACCGGCCATCGGCGCAACGCGCTACGTCGACGGCATGCACGTGCAGCCAGCGTCCACCGAATGGTTTCAGCCCGTGGCACGGCCAGAGAAAATTCGGATGACCGAACGCGAGCTCCGCGGGGATCACGCCTTCGCTGATCAGCATCTGCGCCCCATACAAGTCAGCGAGCACGGCATCGAACAGCTGCGCACGCTGCCTGACGCCCGCCTCGATCGCGCACCACTCGTCAGCGGTCAGGAGCACCGGCAACGGGTCCAGCAACCAGGGTCGGTCACGACCCTGCGCATCCGCGTAGACGTTGTAGGTCACGCCGTTCTCGATGATCAAACGGCGCGACAGCTCGACGCCGCGACGCACCGCTTGGGCATCGTCCGCCATGAGAGAGCCGACCACCGGCCGCCAATGCGCCCGCAGCGACCCGTCCGCCTCCATCAGCTCATCGTAGCGATCCACATCGCGGTGATAAGTGTCGAGGCATGGCTCGATCGCATTCATTTGCGCAGATCGAGCGTGAAGGGAAACTCAGGATCGGGCGTAGCCGCCGCGACGACCATCTCGCCCGGGGTGTGACTGATGCGCGTGAAGCGCGCCAGGCGGCGACTTTCCGCTTCGAACGAATTCACCGGGAACGTTTCGTGATTGCGCCCGCCCGGATGCGCCACGTGGTACTGACAGCCGCCGACGGAACGGCGCATCCACGTATCGTACAAATCGAAGGTCAACGGTGTATGTACGCCGATGGTCGGATGCAACGCATTGGAGGGGTGCCACGCGCGATAGCGCACGGCCGCCACATACTCCCCGACCGTGCCGGTGGGACGCAGCGGCATCAGCCGGCCATTGCAGGTGACCTGGTAGCGATTGGGTGCGAGTCCCGTGACTTTCACCTGTAAGCGCTCAAGCGACGAGTCGACGTAGCGAACGGTGCCGCCGCTGCTGCCCTCCTCGCCCATCACGTGCCAGGGCTCGAGCGCCTGCCGCAGCTCGAGCTGCATGCCGAGCGCGTCGACCTCGCCGTATTTCGGAAAACGAAATTCGAAATGCGGTGCAAACCATTCCGGCTCGATCGCAAAGCCCGCCGCCCGCATCTCGGTGAGCACGTCGGCGAAATCGCGTTCGATGAAATGCGGCAATAAAAACCGGTCGTGCAGCTCGGTGCCCCAGCGAATCAGGCTCGGCGGCGCGTAGGGCGTGTGCCAGAAACGCGCGACCATGGCCCGCAACAGCAGTTGCTGCGTCAGGCTCATCTGCGCATGCGGCGGCATCTCGAAGGCGCGCATTTCGAGCAGTCCGAGACGCCCCGTCGGACCATCGGGTGAATACAGTTTGTCGATGCAAAACTCGGTGCGATGCGTGTTGCCGGTGACGTCCACCAGCAAATTGCGCAGCAGCCGGTCCACCAGCCACGGCGCAACCGCTTGGCCCATCGGCGGGAATTGCGAAAACGCAATTTCCAGCTCATACAAGGAATCGTTACGCGCTTCATCGACGCGCGGTGCCTGCGAGGTGGGGCCGATGAACAAGCCGGAAAACAGGTACGACAACGACGGATGATTGAGCCAATACGACAGCAGGCTGCGCAGCAGGTCCGGCCGGCGCAGAAACGGCGACTCGGCCGCCTGCGCGCCGCCGAGCACGATGTGGTTGCCGCCGCCGGTACCCACGTGTCGCCCGTCGATCATGAATTTCTCGGTCGCGAGGCGGCACTCGCGTGCGCTCTCGTACAAAAACGTGGTCCGATCCACGAGCTCGCGCCAGTTCGCCGACGGATGGATGTTGACCTCGATCACGCCAGGATCCGGTGTCACCTTGAAATTCAGCAGCCGCGGATCACCCGCCGGCGGCTCGTAACCCTCGAGCACCACGGGCAACTGCATCGCCTGCGCGGTGGCCTCGATCGCCGCCACCAGCTCCAGGTAATGGTCGATCTCCCGGGTCGGCGGCATGAAAATGTAGAGCACGCCATGGCGCGCCTCGGTCGACATCGAGGTACGCACCACGTCCGCAGCCGACTTGCCCGCCTTTGGCCGGGTCGTATCCGCCGATGCCGCCGGCCGATCTTCCAGTTGCTCCTTCAATTCATCCGCCGACGGCAACTCATCGGTATCGCGCATCGGGTCCGGCTCGTTGATATAGGGATAATCTTCGGCGGTGGCCCAGGGCTGCGAGTCGAGCGGCAAGCGGTAGCCGAGCGGCGAATCGCCGGGCACGAGGTAACAGCGCTGCGAACGCAGGAACCATGACCCGGTCAGCCAGCGCTTGTCATCGGCGCTGCGCGCCACCGGCAGCACATAGCCAACCACCTTGTCGAGGCCTTGGCCGAAAACGCGCGCCAGGCGTGCGCGCTCGAGTGGATCCTGCACCTTGGAGTCCATCGTATCGACGTTGATGGGCAGTTTTCGCTCGCGCCACATGAGGAAAAACGCGTCCTCGAATGCCGGGAAGATGCATTCCATGCCAAGCTTCAGCCGCGTGGCGATGCCTTCCAGAAAGCGTTGCGCCTTCTCGCTGTCGACGCCGTAATCTTTACGCTCGTCGGCGAGCAACTCCGGGTTGCGCCAGACCGGCTCGCCGTCCCGACGCCAGAAACAATTCAATGACCAACGCGGCAGCTGCTCGCCCGGGTACCATTTGCCCTGACCAAAGTGCGACAACCCGTTTGGCGCGAAACGCGCTTTGAGGCGCGGATACAGATCGAGGGAGAGGGCGCGTTTGGCAGGTCCCAACGCCGCGGCGTTCCATTCATCCGCCGCGGGCGCGTCGATGCCGACGAAAGTCGGCTCGCCACCCATGGTCAGGCGAACATCGAGCGCGTCGAGTTTGGCATCGACGCTGACGCCGAGCGCATCGATGCTCTGCCACTGCGCATCCGTATAGGGCTTGGTGACCCGCGGCGCTTCCCACACGCGGCGCACGCTCATGCTGTGCTCGAAGGTCATCTGGCATTCATCCACCGCGCCGCTCACCGGCGCGGCGCTCGCCGACTCCGGCGTGCAGGCAAGTGGAATATGCCCTTCGCCCGCCAGCAATCCCGACGTGGGATCAAGGCCAATCCAGCCGGCACCCGGCAGATACACTTCGCACCAGGCATGCAGATCCGTAAAGTCGACGCTCGCACCGACCGGCCCGTCGAGCGCCTTGACGTCCGGCACGAGTTGAATCAGGTAACCCGAGACGAAGCGCGCCGCGATCCCCAGATGACGGAACAACTGCACCAGCAAGGCGGACGAGTCACGGCATGAGCCGGTGCGCTTCGCCAGCGTCTCTTCAGGCTCCTGCACGCCATGCTCGAGTCGAATGACGTAACCGATGTCACTCGCGAGCCGGCGGTTCAACTCCACCACGAACTCGGTGGTGCGATGCCGGGCGCGTGGCACGCCGCGCAGGTACTGCTCGAGGAGCGGCGTGGTCGGCCCCTTGACGAGGTACGGCACGAGTTCGCGTCGCTCGGTCGAGTCGTATTTGAATGGCACCCATTCGGCATACGGGGCCAGGAAAAAGTCGAACGGATTCAGCACCGCCATCTCGGCGATCAAATCGATTTCGATCTTCAATTCGCGCGTGTTGTCCGGGAACACCAGGCGCGCCATGTAATTCGCCTGGGGATCCTGCTGCCAATTGATGAAATGCTCTGCCGGCGTCACCGTCATGGCGTACGAAACGATGCGCGTCCGGCAGTGTGGCGCAGGGCGCAGGCGAACGATCTGGGGACTCAGGCCCACCGCCCGGTCGTAGCGATAGTGCGTGACATGATTCAAGGCAACGTGGATCGACAAGCAAATCTCCGGCAAAGTGGCGGCCACAAGTGTAGCGCGGACCCCAGGCAATGACCGAACCGAATACCCGCACCAGTGCCGCCGGCTGGGGGCTGGCCATCCTCTCTTTCATCAATCTGTTCAGCTACTTGGATCGCTTCATCGTCTCGGCGCTGGCGCAGAGCCTGAAAGAAGCGGGAATGGGGTTGACTGATGCCAACCTCGGCACCCTCATGTCCGGTTTCCTGGTCGTTTACACCGTCACGGCACCGGTTTTCGGTGCGCTGGGTGACCGCCGCTCACGGCCTCGCCTGATCGCAGTCGGGGTCGCCATCTGGAGCTTTGCGACCGCGCTCTCCGGACTTGCCACGAATTATCTGTCCCTGCTGCTCGCACGCGCTTCGGTGGGCATCGGCGAAGCGGCTTACGTCACCATTGCACCCAGCCTGCTGTCTGATTATTTTCCGGCGCGGCTGCGCGGGCGGGTCATGGCAATATTTTTTTGTGCCATCCCGGTCGGCTCCGCACTCGGCTATATCGTCGGCGGCCTGGTCGACAAACACTACGGCTGGCGCAAGGCTTTCTTCGTCGCCGGTGTGCCGGGTATTGCGCTCGCCGTCGCCTGCCTGTTCCTGCGCGATCCGCCCCGCGGCGTTCAGGACGAGGCTGCGCCGGGCGCCGCCGCGCCGCGCAGCATCTGGGCCACCTATGCAGGACTGCTGCGCAATGGCGCCTACCGACTCACGATTCTGGGTTACGCCGCCTATACCTTTGCGGTCGGGGGCTTGGGCTTTTGGATGCCCGTCTTTCTCGAGCGCGTGCGCGGTATTCCTCGTGCCGAAGCGACCGTCAGTTTCGGCGCCATCGTCGTCGTTACCGGTTTCATCGGTACGTTCGTCGGTGGGTGGCTCGGCGATTACCTGGCCAGGCGCTCGCGACAAGCCTACATGTGGCTGTCTGCGGTCTCGCTGCTGGTCGCTGCACCGTTCGTCTGGCTGGCACTCACGACGCACTCCACGGCGGTGTACAACGTCTGCATCGTCGTGGCGCAACTCTGCTTGTTCCTGTCCACCGGCCCCATCAATGCCGCCATCGTCAATCTGGTGGCGGCCGGTGAGCGTGCGACGGCCATTGCGCTCGGCACCTTTGTCATCCATGCGCTCGGCGACGTGATTTCGCCGCCGTTGATTGGCTGGCTGTCAGACGCCTCGACCTTGGGCCAGGCCGTGCAGATCGTGCCCGTGGCGGTTCTGCTCGGCGGCGTGATCTGGATAGGGGCTGCTATGAAAACAGGCTCAGCGGCGGACCCGGTGTAAAACCCGGAAACAGTTCAGGTCCCGGCCGTACCCGCCAGCGGGCAACGGCTTCGCTCAACGTCTGGCGGTAATCATTGGCGACGGCGAGGTCGACGCCCTCCTCCAATTCTTCGGCTTTCAAGCCCGGCCATTTGCCGTATATACGCCCACCCGCCACGTCGCCACCGAGTACCAGCATGACGCTGCCGCGGCCATGATCGGTGCCGTTGCTGCGGTTCGATCGCAAGCGGCGGCCGAACTCGGTGAGCACCACGACGGTGAGACGGTCGTGATAGCTCGCCAGGTCATTATAGAAATTACCGAGACCCTGCGACAGCCGCTCGACCTGATTCTTGAAGCGGCCCGCTTGGTATTCATGGGTGTCCCAACCGCCGAGATCGATCGTGGCCGCACGCAAGCCCAGGTCCATCTTGATCAGCTGTGCCAGCGTGCGCAGCGGTCGTCCGAACTCCGAGGCCGCCTCATAGTTCACACCGGCATCAGGCGCGTAGGGCACCACCTTGCCATGCGCGTCCCGGGTCAATCGCGCATCGATGGTTTGCATCGAGGCCAGCGTCAGGCGTCCCGCGTCCGATACTGCCGTGTTGCTCAAGGCTCGCGCATAGAGCGCGTTCAACACCTTGCCCGCTTGTACGCCGCCGGGTGCCACCAAGCCGTTGTTGAGATCCGCGACCGAAATCACCCGCGCATCACCCTGCCACGCGCCGCTCGGCGCCGGCGCGGCGGAGACGCTCGGGATCGCCGCATCCGGTGCGACGGCTGAGGTCGCGCGCGTCAACCAACCCGACGTCGATCGGTTCAACCCCGCGTTGTCGGCCACACCGCGCTCGATCATGTCGGTGGCGACGAAGTGCGAGCGGGTCGTATCGGGCAGACCCGCCGCGTGTACGAACGCCAGGTGCCCCGAATCCACCAGCTCTCCCAAGGCGCCGGCGCTCGCGTGCAGACGAAATTCCGGCGCACCCGGCTGCATGTGGCGCACTTCGTGGCCCTTGTCGGTACCCTCGGCGGCCACACGCAGATCCGACGCACGCGCCTCGATGAACTGCGCATCACTGGCGGGCGACAGGAGGTTCAGACCATCGCAACCGCCACGCAGATGCAATACCACCAGGATACGATCCGTGTTTGCAGCTGCGGCGAACAACGCACCGCGCAGGCCGGGTACCGGCAACAATCCCGCGGCAGCGCTCCACCCGGCGGTCCTCAACACCGCACGCCGTGAATATTTCATGACACCCTCATGTGCATTGGAATTGAGGGGACATGGCACAGAGCCCGGCGAGCCGTGTCCACCGATGCGCACCGTCTCCCGCATCGCTGACATTCACGGCTTGGTCGGCACCCCAGCCGCTGCCCGCGACGATGGCATCGACCGTCGCGGCGTCCGCGGTGCCGGTGAGCGCCGTCAGCAGCGCCCGCGTCGCCGACGCCGTCGTCGGTGCCGCCACGTGCAATTCAGCGGGCGCTGCAATACGCCCGGTGCCCCAGCTGTTCTCCGCGAGACCCAGCACCAGCGACCAGCGGTGTCGCATGGCCTGCGAGGTCAGGAACGGCGCCGGCGCGTCCGGCAGCCCCGTCGGCGTCGGCCAGCCGAACAGCGTCTGCCCGGCAGCGGCCAGTTCATTGCCGAGCGGGTCTGAATAGGTGAGATCGATCCCCAGGGCACGCGCGCACGCCGCCGCCAGCTGCAACGGTCGTCGCACCTTCAGCTGTGGCTTGGCCGACCGGTGCGCAGCCGCGAACTCCGGCGACAAGAACAATGTACGCAGCACCTGCGCAATCTGGTCGTGCGACTCGACCTGCTTGAGCCATTGGGCGGTCAGCTGCTCGAGCAACCGTGGCGCCACCGGCTCGCCGACAAAGCGCCGACAGAGCTTTTCGCACACGCAGCGCGCCGTCGCCGGATGCGCCGCGATCAGATCGAGTACCCGGCGGCCATCCGCCATGGCAGGTGCGAATGCATCGAATTCGCTGGCCAGCACGCGCTTTTGATAACCATCGTGCCAGCTATCGACATACACGAATTGCCCGGTGGGGGGCAGCTTGCGGTGCGAATCGATCGCGCTGCCGTCCTCCACGGTCCAGCCCGTGAATGCGCGCGCGGCCTCATAAACGTCCTGGTCGATGTAGCCTTGCGGCGCACCTTTCAACGCGCCCGGCACTTCGCGCCAACGATCGTAGCGATCATTCAGGTACGCCGCCCGGCCCATCGTGTGCAGTTCGAACAACTCGCGCGCGAAGTTTTCGTTGGCGGCACCGGCCCGCGACGAACGATTCGACAGGTAGTACTGCATGGCCGTACTGCGCGCCACCGCCTCGAGGAACTCGCGGAAATTGCCGAGTGCGTGACCGCGAATCACGTCGCGATCGTAGACCGGCAGCGCCACACCAATCGTTTCGTTGGTTGCGTCGACGCTGAAATGATCGTGCCAGAAGCTGCACATCGCTTCACGCACCTGCCAGCGGCTATGCACTGCGCGTAGCACGGTGGCGGCGACGACCTCATCGCGCGGCCTGCGACGCTCGAGCGGATGCATTGGATTTTTATGATCGAGCAGCGGCCACAGCACTGCGATCGGCGCATCGAGGGTTTTGAAAGGACGCATTTCATCGAGCGCGGCCCAACCGTCGCCCGCCGCATACTTTATGTGAAGTTGCGCGCTCCGCAGGCGTGTGAGGAGCGCGGTGTCCGCAGCATCGCGCGGCTTGAGTTGCGCATCGAGCCAGCCCGCCAATCCTTCGGATTCCAGTTCCTCGAGCGCAGCCGCATTGGCCCCAAAACCCGCCCTGCCGAGAACGAAGTATGCGAAGGAGCGGCTGACGGCGGTGACCACACCCTTTCAGACCCTGCGCTGCGGGCGGTGTTCGCCAAATGACCGAAGCTTCATCCGCGGCGCGCCGCGTTAATTTTCCCGAGCGTAGCCCGTAAATCCTCACGCACGATCAGGTCCTCGAGTTCCGCGCTGAGTTTGCGCTGCCAATTAGGATATTCCAGATAGGTACCCGGAACATTGACGGGGTCGACCATCCCGAGAAGGTCTTCGACCTGTATTGCCACCAATATCGTGGCGGAACGCGCGAGATACACGTGCAGCGCTTCAGCCAGCGCTGGCGTAAAGGGCTCGAGTCCTGTGGCAGGCTGTGCGGGCGCGAGACCCTGCTCCCGCAGCGCCTGGAGCACGATCTCGCGATCTTGCGCGCGTTCGTGCCGCACTTCGGCTTCGATCGCAACGCTCGGATACAGGTCGAGCCTGCGCCGTAACTCGATGTCGTGGTCTTCCCAATAGCTGTGCAAGGTCGGCATGTCGTGCGTCGTCACCGTTGCCAACGCACGCTGTAAGTATTCGTCGGGGCGGCGCAGGCGCCCGTCGATCTTCTCGAACAACATCACCTTGTAGTGATAAATGCCGAACGCGGGCATGGCTTTTCGCATCTCATCGGGTACCACGCCGAGATCCTCTCCCACCACCAGGCAACGATTGCGCTCGCTCTCCAGGGTCAGCACCCCGAGCAGTTGCTCGAGCGGGTAATGCACATAAGCGCCCTCCACGGGCGATGCGCCGGCAGCCACCCACCACAGCCGGAACAAGGACATCACGTGATCCAGCCGCAACGCGCCGTAGTAGCGCATGTTGTTGCGGATCAGATGCACGAATCCCTGCAAGCGTTCGGTCTGCATGATGAAAGGATCCTGCGGCGGGATGCCCCAACCCTGCCCCTTCAATGCCAAGGAATCCGGTGGCGCGCCGATCTCCGCACCCATGCAATAACTGCTCTGGTCGGACCAGGTTTCCGAACCGGACGGGTTGGCGCCGACCGCGTAATCGCCATACAGACCGACCGGCATGTCGAGGTCCCGCGTGAGTGACTGGGCGCTCAACAGCTGTTCATGGGCCAGCCATTGCAGGTAGATGAAAAATTCAACGTCTTGCGGATGCTCGATCGCGAAGGCTTTGGCAGCGGCGCCCTGTGCATCACGATACGCCTCAGGCCAGTTCATCCACCCGGACGGTGTTCCGAAGGTTTTGCAGAAATGGCGGTCCAGCGCATCGAAGCGCGCATGCGCCTCGAGCGGCGCGCCGCCGGCGGTGGCGAACGCACGAAACTCATCGGCCCGGGCCGAGCGGGTCGCGAGATGGTGTTCGCGAAAGTGCGCATACAGCAGCGCGAGAATCTCGAACTTCGCCGCGGCGACGCCCGCGTAGTCGACATGGCTGCCGGCCCGCAGCGTCGCGAGTCGCGCCGTGAACTCGACCTCGCCGACGCGTTGCTGCGCCGGGATGCACTGCGCATATTCGCGCACGGCGGGTACCGCAATATATAAGACGTTCAGGAAATACCGGCTCGAGGCACTGTAGGGACTGGCGCGTGCCGGATCGGACGGCGCCAGGGCATGCAGCGGGTTGAGTCCGATGAATCCCGCACCACAGGACGCCATCCAGCGGATGAGCATCTTGAGATCTTCAAAATCCCCCATCCCCCAGTTGTTGCGCGAGCGCAGGGTGTACAGCTGTATTGCGGCACCCCAGAGGCGCGCGCCTGCGACGATGGCGGGCGGCTCATGACACTCATGGGCGGAGGCGATGAGCAGCGCCTGTTCAGCCGCACGCTCGGCGAGCTTTAGTTCAAATTCGTGGTAGCCCGGCTCGACGTCGAATGGCAGCTCCAAACGCCTGCGCGTCATCACGGTGCCTTCTGCCTCGCCGCGCCAGACCTCCGGGCAATCGGCGGCGAAGACGATTCCTTCGCGTCGGGTGGCATCGGCGAACGTGATCGCCCACGACACGCCGCCGCCGAGATCGCGCGCCGGGACGTTGATGTCAAATGCGATACGAGCGCCGCGTATCACCACCACGGGCGGTAACAGGCTTAGCCACTGCGACCGTTCCAACCGTGACACTTCCTGCGCCAGCGCGTCGGCATTGTCCACATCGCAGCGCATCGCCCGCAATAACGCGATCTTGGTCTCGAGACTGAAGTAGCGCAGCTCGCCACGGTAGTCGAAATAGGCGTCGCCGATGCCGCGCAGGCGCGCCATTCTGGCAATCATCACGGTGTCCAAGGATTCAACACTCCAAAAGTGCGCTGCTGCGCGCGGCCAGAGAATAGGCCGCCGCGTCGCCGAGACTGCGGGCCGCCGTTGCACCCACCGCGGTGTCGAACTTGACGATCCAGGGCGCACCGGCCGGCGCCGCCGGCAGGTGAAAAACTTGCGGGCTGTCGCCGGCGTTCAACAAGTACAGCAGATGTTCGACCGAGCCGCTCTGCTCACCGAACCAGACACCCAACACTCGCGTGTTCGCATCCTGCCATTCACCTTGCGTCATCTCAGTCCCGCGCACGTTCAACCATGTCACATCTTTCACGCCATGGCGAGACGCCGTCCCTTTCAGAAATGTCTCGCGGCGAAATTCCACGTGCATGCGCCGCAACTGCGCCAGCAGCTGCACGAAATGCAGCAGATCGTGGTGCGTGGCCCGCAAGTGCCAGTCCACCCAGGAAATCTCATTATCCTGGCAGTAGGCATTGTTGTTGCCGCGTTGGCTGCGGCCGAATTCGTCACCCGCCTGCAGCATGGGCACGCCCTGCGACAGAAACAGCGTGGCGAACATGTTGCGGACCTGACGACCGCGCAGTTGTGCGATTGCCGGATCGTCGGTCGGCCCTTCGACGCCGTAGTTGCAGCTCAAGTTGTGCGCGGTGCCGTCAGTGTTGTCTTCACCATTCGCCTGATTGTGCCGCTCGTTATAGGACACCACGTCCTCGAGCGTCATCCCGTCGTGCGCCGCCAGAAAATTGATGCTGGCGCTCGGCTTGCGACCGTTGTGACGAAACAGGTCGCTCGATCCGGCAAAGCGCTCCGCGAATTCGCCGACGCGTCCCGCGTCGCCGCGCCAGAACGCGCGCACGGTGTCGCGATAACGGTCATTCCATTCCGACCAACCCGCCGGAAATCTGCCGAGCTGATAGCCCCCCAGGCCTACGTCCCAGGGCTCGGCAATCAACTTGACCGACGCCAGGGCCGCTTCCGCACGCATCGCCTTGAAGATGGGCGCGGCCTCCTGAAAGCCCTGTGCGTCGCGTCCCAGCACGGTTGCCAGATCGAAACGGAAACCGTCCACGTGCATGTCTTCGACCCAATACCTGAGGCATTCGATGATGAGGCTGCGCACCTGCGGATGTTCGCAGTTGACCGTGTTGCCGCAACCGGTGACATTGTCGTAGAAACGCTTATCGGGCAGCAGCCGGTAGTAGACCGGATTCGCCAAACCCTTGAAAGAGAGGGTCGGCCCGAGTTCGTTGCCTTCGGCGGTGTGATTGAACACCACGTCCAGAATCACTTCGATGCCGGCCGCATGCAGCGTTTTCACCATGGTCTTGAATTCGACCACCGCATCGTCCACGGCGTAATCGTTGGCGGGAGCAAACCAGGCGACCGAGTTGTAGCCCCAATAATTACGCAAGCCGCGCTGCCGCAAAAATGCTTCGCTGAGAAACGCCTGGCACGGTAACAGCTCGACCGCCGTCACACCGATGGACTTGAGATGTTCGATGACCGCCGGTACACACAGACCCAGGTACTTGCCGCGTCGCGCCTCGGGAACCGCCGGATGAAGCTGCGTGAAGCCCTTGACGTGCAGCTCGTAAATCACGCTGTCGCGCCACGCGACGGCGGGCGGCCGGTCGCCGCCCCAATCAAATGTTCTGTCGACCACGCGGCCGCGTAGCGTTTCGCCCCGGGTCAGTGCAAGCGCATAAGGATCGATCAAGGGGACACTGCCGTCGAATCGCTGGCCGTTTTCCGGCTCATTCGGACCATGCACGAAAAACGCATACTCGCTGCCCGGCCCCGCGCGCGTCGGCGGGATCAGACCATGCCAGACGTCGCCGCTGCGCGCCGGCAGGTCATAGCGCGCCGTCTCACGACCGCTCTGCGTATCGTATAAAGCGACCTCAATCCGCGTGGCCTGGACCGAATACACCGCAAAGTTGACGCCTCGACGCGACCACGTTGCCCCAAGAGGGCGCGCCGCGCCCGATTCAATCAGCTTCATATCAAGGGTAGACGCAGCGAATGCGTATCGCGGGATGTTTCATCTTACGGGTTAGTATAGAGGTCCCAGGCCCGTGCAGGACTTTCAATGTCTGATTCAACGTTAGCGATCGGTGTCGATGTAGGTGGCTCGTCGATCAAGTGTGGGCTGGTCGACACGCAAACGGGTGCGTTTGTCGGGCCGCGCTTCAGCACGCCGACGCCCGCCCACGACTCCGTCGATGCATTGCTCGATGCGCTCGTGTCGGTCGTCGCGAACATTCCGGGTGACGACCCCGTGGGCGTGGCATTCCCGAGTGTCATACGCCGCGGTGTGGTGCGCACGGCCGCCAATCTGAACAAGGCCTGGATCGGACAGTCGCTCGAGGTGCTGACGCAGAAACGGCTTTCACGCCGGGTGGTGGCCATCAACGATGCAGATGCGGCTGGCCTGGCTGAGCTGCAGCACGGCGCCGCGCGCGACGTTGCCGGCACGGTCTTGGTGCTGACGCTCGGCACCGGCATCGGCAGCGCCTTGTTCGTGGACGGTCATCTCGTACCCAACACCGAGTTCGGCCATTTGGAAGTCGGCGGTCGGGAGGCGGAGCAACGCGCTTCGGGCCGCGCCAAGGTGGATGGCAATATGAATTGGGACGCGTGGTCGCAGGAACTGAATGTCGTCATCAATGAACTGCACGCCTTGCTGTGGCCCGACTTGATCGTCTTGTGTGGTGGAATAACGGAAGATTCCGAACTGTTTCTCGACAAACTGCGCTGCGAGGCAAAAGTATGCATTGGTGCTTTGCGTTCAGAGGCGGGCATCGTCGGCGCGGCCATGGCCACGCGCGTTTCCTGACGCCGGTCATGCTGACCCTGGGGTTGGCTGCGTGCGCCGCGCACCCGCCGCTCCAGCCAGCGCTCCGACCTGGCACGGAGCCGCGCATGCAGCTGATCAATCATGCGACAGCCATGCTCGGGCAACCCTACCGCTGGGGCGGCGCCGCACCGGGCGGCTTCGATTGCAGCGGATTGGTCAGTTATGCAGCGGCGGGAGCCGGCATCAACGTGCCCCGCACAGCGCATGAGCAGCAAAAAACCGGTGTGGCTATCCGCCGCAAAGAACTGCAAGCAGGCGATCTCGTGTTCATGCACCTTCGACACAAGGAATTGCACGTCGGCATCGCGCTCGACGAGCGGCGCTTCATCCACGCGCCCGCGACGGGCAAACATGTGCGCATCGATGCCCTCGACGAGCCTCCTTATACCGCTGCCTTCATCGAAGCGCGGCGCATCGTATCCGACCGTTAGGCTATGATGAGCGCATGAAACTCTATTATTTTCGCGGCGCCTGCGCCCTCTCCCCGCACATCGTGGCTTTGGAAGCCGGTATTCCCCTCGACATTGTCAGCATCGACAAACAGACGAAGAAGACTGCCGATGGGAAGGATTATCTGGCGATCAATTCCAAGGGCAGCGTGCCCGCTCTGGAACTCGACGACGGGCGGGTACTCACCGAAGGCCCCGCCATCGTGCAGTATCTCGCCGACCTCAAACCGAATGCGAAACTGGCGCCCGCACGTGACAGCTTCGAGCGCTACCAGCTGCAGGAGATGCTGAATTACATTGGATCGGAAGTGCACAAAGGATTCAGCCCCTTGTTCAATCCCGTTGCCGGGCCCGAATGGAAAGCGGCTGCCTTGTCAGCGCTGAAGAAGAAATTCGATTGGCTCGAGATCCAACTGACCGGCAAGCAGTTCTTGTTGGGTGAGTCGTTTACGGGCGCGGACGCATATCTGTTCACGGTACTCAATTGGACCAAGCCGATGAAGATCGCGCTCGATGCGTGGCCGGCACTCGCACGCTATCACGCTGCCATCGCCGCGCGGCCTAAAGTGCAGGAGGCGATGCGCGCCGAAGGCTTGGCTTAAGTAGCCGCCGCGTCGAGGCTCATCTGATCGCTGGAAAACTGTAGCGCAGCGAGCCGCGCGTACAGCGGGCTGCTCTGCAGCAGTTCCGAATGCGTGCCGACCGCCACCTTGCGCCCGTGATCCATCACCACGATGCGATCCGCTTTCAGGACCGTAGCCAGACGGTGCGCAATGATGATGGTGGTGCGGCCACGCATCAGCTTTTCGAGTGCTTCTTGTACCAGTCGCTCCGATTCCGCATCGAGCGAGCTGGTCGCCTCGTCCAATAACAAAATGGGCGGGTCCTTGAGAATGGCGCGGGCCAGGGCGATGCGCTGCCGCTGTCCGCCTGACAAACGCGTGCCGCGTTCACCGAGGAAAGTATCGTAGCCCTGCGGCAGGTTTCTGATAAAAGCGTCCGCCTCGGCGGCCACCGCAGCGGCTTCAATTTCCGCATCGCTTGCCGTCGGTCGACCGTAGCGGATGTTCTCCCGCGCGCTCGTACCGAAGAGCACGGTGTCCTGCGGAACCAGGCCGATCTGAGCCCGGATATCTTCGGGTCGCAACTCGTCCAGCCGCAGGTCATCGATGCAAACCCGACCCGAATCCGGGTCGTAGAAGCGCAGCAGTAATTGAAAGGTGGTGCTCTTGCCGGCGCCCGACGGACCGACGAAGGCGATTGTTTCGCCCGGCGCCACCCTCAAACTGAAATTCTGCAGGGCGGCGCTGTCGGGACGCGATGGATAACAGAAACTGACGTTGTCGAATTCGATGCCGCCACGCGCGCGACTCTTGAATTCAATGGGATTCGCCGGCGCCGTGATCGTGGGGGTGGCGCTCAGCAGCTCACTCAAGCGCTCCATGGCGCCGGCGGCACGCTGAATCTCGCCCCACATCTCCGTAAGTTGCGCAGCCGAACTGCCCACGAGGCCTGCATACAGGAGAAAACGCGTCAGATCGCCGCCGGTCATGGTGCCTGAGAGCACGGCACGCGCTCCAATCCATAAAACGAACGTGATGCCGCTGAACACGAGCGAGACACCGACAGCGGTCAGTACGGCGCGGACCCGCGTTCGACGGATGGCGGTCGAAAAACTCTCCTCCACCGCTTTACTGTAGCGGTCTGCTTGCAGTGTCTCGAGGGTGAACGCCTGTACGGTTTGAATCGCGTTCAGCGTCTCGCCTGCAAGACCACTGGTGTCGGCGATGCGGTCCTGGGATGCACGCGACAAGCCGCGTACGCGCCGGCCGGTCAAGATGAGTGGCACCACGACGAGCGGAATCAAAATCAAAATGATGCCGGTGAGCTTCGCATTGGTCCAGGCCAACAGCGCCAGAGCGCCGCAGAAACTCAAGATGGAGCGCAGGATGATCGACAGGTTGACGCCCGAGGTGGACTGCACCACGGTGGTGTCCGCCGTGAGACGCGACAGCACCTCGCCCACCCGGGTGGTCTCGAAGAACAACGGATCCATGCGCACCACGCGTCGATAGATGGCGGCCCGCAAGTCGGCCACCACACGCTCGCCCACCCAGGTCACCCAGTAAAATCGCAAGGCTGCAGCGACACCGTAAACCAAGGCGGCTGCGAGGAAACCCAGGAAATAAAGATTGACGGTGGAGGGGTCGCGACTTGCCGTGACCTTGTCGATCAGCGAACCCAGCTCTTTTGGCAATATCAGCAATGCGGCCGAGGCCACCAGCAAGGCAGACATGGCGGCAATCAACATGCCGCGATAGGGACGCAGGAAGGGCAACAACGCCCGCAGCGGCGTGAGCGACTTTGCGCGCGGACGTTCGCTCGAATCACTCATGCGATGACAAGTGTAATCAAAATCGCCGAGGTGACTTTCCCGTGCCGAAACGATATGGTCCAATTGGACGACACGGGGGTTTTGGCGCGTTGAACGAGCGCATCGTTCCAAGAAGAATGGGGATGAAACATGCCTGGACTCAATAAAAAGGCTGCACGGCCTGGTAGCTGTGCGGGATCGCGGCGCGCCCACGCTTACTGTGCGGTGCTGGCTGCGTTGTCAGCCCCCATCATCGCACACGCCGCTGCCGATGCGACGGATGCCGAGGGACCCCTGCAGGAAATCACGGTGACAGCCACCCGCAAAGAAGAGAGTCTGAGCCGGGTTCCGATCAGCGTCACCGCCATCACCCAGGAAGCCATCGACCTCAAGGGCATCAAGGACATCACCGACGTGGCGCGCTTTACGCCTGGCGTGTCGGTCGATAATTCCGGCACCAACAACATTTCGATTCGCGGTATTTCCTCCAGCGGCGGCGCCGGTACGACCGGCATCTATATCGACGACACGCCTATTCAGATCCGCGCCCTCGCCTTCAATCCGGACGACGCGCTGCCGAAAGCATTCGACGTCGACCGGGTCGAGATACTGCGCGGACCGCAAGGCACCCTGTTCGGCGCCGGCTCGGAAGGCGGCACGGTGCGCTATATCACCACCCAGCCCAGCCTGACGCAGACCAGTTTTTACAGCCGCGATGAGGTGTCGACCACCAAAGGCGGCGGGACGAGTTACGAAGTGGGTGCCGCCTTCGGCGCCCCGATCGTCGAGGACAAGCTTGGCGCGCGCCTGACGGTCTGGTACCGCCGCGATGCCGGCTACATTGACCGCGTCGATCCGACCACGTTTGCGCCGATTGAATCCAACGCCAATTATGACCAGACGTTGTTGGTCCGATTTGCTGCGGTGTGGGCGCCGCTCGACGGCCTGACCGTCACGCCGTCCATTTACTACCAGGATCGATATCGTAACGACGTCGGGAACTACTGGCCCACCCTCTCCGATCCGAATCAGGACCAGTACGTGAGTGCGAATCCGACGCAGCGATCGGATCCCGATCGGTTTTATCTGGCGGCGCTCAAGGTCGAGGGCGATTTAGGCTTCGCCAAGCTGATCTCCAACACGTCGTTCTACCATCGCAAGGAAGAAACCGGTTACGACGGCACGCTTTACAATCTCGGCTTCTACCAGTCGTTCTTGACCGATCCGGCCGGAGATCCAGTCGCGACGCTGCTCGACGGCACGGGCGTACACCTGCCGGACGGGGTGACGAATTACCGCTCGCCTGCGTCCATCGACAATGCGCAGCGGAATCTCTCGCAGGAAATCCGGCTGCAGTCGAACGATCCGACCGCGCGGTTCACCTGGACCACCGGCTTGTTCGCCAGCGTCAATCGCCAGACCTATTTCGAACAGATCCATGATCCGATGTTGAACGACTTCACCACCGCGTTGACGGGCGCACCCTATACCGACTTTTTCGGCTACACGGACCCCAACAGCGGCATCTACACGCCGACGCCGTTCGATGCACGGTATCCGACGGATTCCTATTTCCTGCACACCAAAGCCAAGGATCAGCAGATAGCCGTGTTCGGCGAAGGTGGCTTCGCCTTCACGGACCGGCTCAAGCTCACGGCGGGCGCCCGCATGTCCTGGACGCAATTTCGCAATGAATCGCTGACCGGCGGCCCGCAACTCTTCACCTCGCCCACCGAGATCGACTCGTCAGAACATGAGAAAGCATTCACCCCCAAATTGAGCCTTGCGTATCAGTACGATCCGCGCAACCTGTATTACTTCACCTATTCGAAAGGCTTCCGCCCGGGTGGTGCCAATAATCCGGTGCCGTATGCCGCCTGCGCAGGCGATTTCGCGAGCTTCGGCATCACCCAGTCTCCGCCCACCTTTGGCTCGGACAGCGTCCACAGCTTCGAACTCGGCGCAAAGAACAATTTTGACAACCGAGTCAAGATTTCCAGCAGCCTGTACTACATCCGTTGGAACAACATTCAGCAAACTGTCGTGCCACCGGTATGCGCCATCTCGTTCATCTCCAATCTCGGCGCTGCCATTGCCAAGGGCGGCGACATCCAGGTGGAGGCGGCGATCACCGACAGCTTCACGGCCGAGCTGACGGCCGGCTATACCGACGCTCGCTACATCAGCACGTCGTTCTTCGGCGCGGCGATCGACCCCACCACCGGCATCGCCAACGCACCGATCGCCAATCGGGGCGATGCGATCACCGGCGAGTCCGGTCAGCCGAATGCGCCGTTCACGGCGTCCATCGGACTTGAATACCGTTTCAAGGTGATGCAGTACGCCTCGTTCGTACGCTTCGACGATGAATTCCAAAGCCGGCCGCATTGGACCTCGCCGCAGCAGGACGGCGCCACCGCGCAGTTCGATGACGCGAACTATCGATTGTCGCCCACCAATTTCGCCTCGGCGCGGGCCGGCGTCAGCGTCGGCAAAGTGCAACTGGCGGCGTTCGTCGACAACCTGTTCGATTCGCACACGGTGACGAACTACAACTACACCATCCCCAGCGCGGATACGCGACTCGAGCGTCAGTTCACATTCCGCCCGCGCACCGTCGGCCTGACGTTCACGTATCGGCATTGAGGTGCGCTGAAACGGCTTGAGGCCTGGAATTGGCTGGCGCGCTGTGCGCTCGTTGAGCGTTACAATGAAGCATGAGCGCAGCCGACAATTTGCTTCCGCCCGGGCCCGCGCTGCGATCCAGCAGCGGGATCGCCGAGGTCCGCATTCTGCGTGCGACTGCCCAGGAACAGATTCCGAAAAGTGACCGCGTCGTCGTCGAAGCGCCGCTCGAATTTCAGTTGCACCATCCGGCGATCGGTCCCGATCCCATTTCCTTCGGCACCACCATGCGTACCCCCGGCGACGATGAATGGCTCGCTGCGGGATTGCTTTACGGCGAGGCGGTGATCAATCGAGCCGCCGACATCGAGAGTGTCGAGACCAGCACGCGCCGGCCGAACGTCGTCAATGTCCGCCTGCATCACAGTGTCGATTTCGAGCTGCAGGTGACACCGAGACGATTTTCAGCGGGCTCCAGTTGCGGCGTTTGCGGGACGACCGGGCTCGATTCGGCCATTGCGCGAGCCGCGGCCACGAGAATTCCGCCAACCGGCGCGATCGATCTCGCCCTGCTTTTTGAATTGCCGGCGCGCATGCGCGAGGCGCAGGCCAAGTTCGCCGACACCGGCGGGATCCATGCCACCGCGCTCTTCGATTTCAATGGAAAGCTGCTCGACCTCACCGAGGACGTCGGGCGCCACAACGCTTTTGACAAATTGGTGGGAAAAAACCTGTTGCAGGGGCGGCTACCCTTCCACGAGCGCATCGTCTTGTTGAGCGGTCGGGCGAGCTTCGAGCTGACCCAGAAAGCCCTGCGAGCCGGTGTGAGCATTCTGGCGGCGATCGGTGCGCCCTCGAGCCTCGCGGTCAATCTCGCGAGCGCTGCCGGCCTGACCCTCGCAGGCTTTCTGCGTGGCTCCCATTGCAACGTCTATGCGCACCCGGAGAGATTGGGCCTGCCCGCCAAGGCCCTCGACGTCGACTAGATTTCAGCGCGCGAGCAGGAGGCCTGCGATGATTCCTACGACGGCGGCAAGCGTCAGCGCACGGCGCGGATTGACACTCACCAGTTGGTCGACTCGATTCAACGCCTGGCTCAATTTGGCGGCATATGCCGTGTCATTGCGGCCGCTCTGCCGGTGCGGGCGTGCAGACCAAGTGCCAGACGGGTTCGCAGCGTTGATTCCCAGCCCACCAATGTGTAAGTCTTTTTTCTGGGCGACAGCACTGGGATGCGTGGTCAACATGGAGACTCCCTGTATCAACAACCGGCAAGCCTGAACCAATTCCTCGCGCGACGGTATCGTGCGGTCTCCAACGCCACAATAGGCCTGCGCGATGCAAAAAGGGTAGGACTCGACTCACGGCATTTTGTTAACTGACCTCAGCTCACGGTGTAGCCGCGGCCTGTCAGGCATGCACCGATGGCGCGACGGTAAGACTCAGCGCGCGACCGGCCCTGCGCCTCACCTTGATTGATCTGCGCCTGAGTCTGTCGAGCCTGCGCCTGCGCATTGGCATCGGTTGCGCTGCCGATGATGGCGCCGGTAGCGCCACCCAGTATCAGTCCAGCGCCGGCATTGCGGGGCCCGCCGATGATGGCGCCGAGAATGGCGCCGGCAATGGCGCCACCCGCCGCATTCGCACCGGGTGGTGTCGCGGGCTGTACCACCACCCGCTCATACGCTCCCGCGTCCGTCCGGCTCGGGTCGACACCGGTTTGTTGCACGGCCCAGACGTGACACTCGTATCGATCGCGTTCCAGCTGTTCGGCGCTCTGCCCCTGTGCTGGGTAGACAAACACGCGTTGCGGCGGCGGACCGGCCACCCGGACTGCCCGCGGCGGCGGTGTGACACAGGCGGCCAACGCGGTACCCGCAGCCAGCACTGCCAGCGCGCGAATCAACCGAATTCCTCGGACCATCGTCATACGACTTCTTCCTTTCCATTCCATACGCCTGAAAACGCCCTCAGGCGCTTACCGTTGACATCAAAATGGGGTGTGAAGTTCGTTTCCCAAGGTGCCGTTGCTACTTCCCGGGCTTGCGAAACTTGAGGATGAACTGGTCGGTTTTACCGCGCACGCTGGGATCAAATACCTTGGTGGTATGGGAGTCCGCGGAATTGGCCAGCGCATCGCTGTCGCTCACAAACTGGAAACCGGCCGCCGTTACTTCCTTTTTCACGAGCTCCGCATCGATGCGGTGCAGAGTTTGGGTATCGCGCGCTCCGGAGCCTTTTTCGGCCGAGTGATCGAGAATGACGTAGACGCCGCCCGGCTTGAGCGCCGCGAAGACCGACTTGTTGAAGGCTTCCAGGTCAAGACCCGGATAGTTGTGCAAGTCGTGGTAGTTCTGCGCCGTGAAAAACACATCCACCGGCTCGGGCACGGTCACGCCGCCCTTCTGCAGCTTGACGACAGTGACGTTGCCATAGCCGGGATCGTCGGCGACGGCCTGCGCCAATGCGATGAAGTCTGGACGATCCGCAGGCGCGTCCGCGCCCTTCTCAGGGGCCAGGGTAAAGACACGGCCACGGGCGCCCACTGCTTTGCTCAAGATGCGGGTGAAATAGCCTTTGCCCGGTAATAATTCCGCGACCTTTCCGCCGCTCTTGACGCCGGCAAACGCAAGGGTCTCGCCAGGCTTGCGATTCTCGTCGAGTTTCCTGTCGTCAGCAGGGCGCGCACTATCCGCGATCGCTGCCGCGACGTTTGCAGGGACGCCCGCCGCGTGCGCGACGGACTGCGTGAGCGATAGCAGCGCGGTCGCGACGCAGAGGATCAGCGAATTGTGTCTCATGAATGACTCCCTTCAACCAGCCCATTGAACAGCCTCCCGATGTTAACACCGGCGTGAGTCGCCACGTCACGGCGTATCATGCGGCATGAGTCTGAGCGTATTCGACATCTTCAAGATCGGTATTGGACCGTCGAGTTCGCACACGATGGGGCCGATGAATGCAGCGCGCACATTCGTCGAATCGCTTGCCACGCGGCAGCTGCTCACGCAGACCGCCGAAATCTCGGCGCAGTTGTATGGCTCGCTCGCGTTGACCGGACGCGGCCATTGCACCGATCGCGCGATTCTCTTAGGCTTCGAAGGTCTGCGACCTGACACCGTCGATCCGCAGACGATCGAGCCCACCCTGCTGCGCATCCGCAGCACGCGGCGCATTCGCCTGCTGGGTACCCACGAGATCGATTTTGACGAGCCGCTCAATCTGCTCTTTCATCGGGACCAGGTATTGCCGGGGCACTCGAACGGTATGCGCTTCACCGCCCATGACGCAGCGGGCGAGGTCCTGGCGCGGGAAGAGTATTACAGCATCGGCGGCGGCTTCATCGTGCTGGCCGGTGCCGACGCGCCGCTGGGGACGGCGCCACTCGAGCCCCCATTCAATTTCGAATCAGGCGCAAGTCTCCTGGCGCAGGCCAGGGAGCAAGGACTGCGGGTAGACGAGATCATCATGGCGCGCGAGCGCACCTGGCGCAGCGAGAGCGAGATCCGCGCCGGGCTGTTGCGGATCTGGGAAGTGATGCAAGCCTGCGTGCAGCGCGGCTTCGCGGCAGAAGGCGTGCTGCCGGGGGTGCTCGGTGTGCGCCGGCGTGCGCCCAGGCTGCACCGTCAATTGCTGAGCGGCGCGGCGTCCGGCCCTATGCATGCACTCGACTGGGTGAATGTCTATGCGCTCGCCGTCAACGAAGAAAATGCCGCCGGTGGCCAGGTCGTCACAGCCCCCACCAACGGCGCTGCGGGCATCGTACCTGCGGTCCTGCATTACTATCGGCGCTTCGAAACCGGCGCTGATGACGCCGGCGTCTTGCGCTTTTTGGTCACTGCTGCCGCGATCGGCATGCTTTACAAACAAAACGCGTCGATATCCGGCGCGGAAATGGGCTGTCAGGGTGAGGTCGGCGTTGCGTGTTCGATGGCCGCAGCCGGCCTCGTCTCAGCACTCAACGGCAGCAATGAACAGATCGAGAACGCGGCGGAAATCGGGATGGAGCACAACCTCGGACTCACCTGCGATCCGGTGGCGGGACTCGTGCAGATACCCTGCATCGAACGCAATGCGATGGGCGCCGTGAAAGCCATCAACGCCGCGCGGCTCGCCATGTGCGGAGACGGCTCGCATAAAGTATCGCTCGATCAGGTCATCGCGACCATGCGACAAACCGGGTTGGACATGTCCACGTCCTATAAAGAAACTTCGCAGGGTGGCCTGGCCGTCAACGTCCCTGAATGTTGACCCTTTAGCCCGTGGCTTGCAGCCCCTGCGCGATACCGCTGATCGTCGCACGCAGCGCGCCGAACAGGGCTTGATCCTGCCGGTCGGTCGCACGCCAGCGTTGCAACAGGTCCACCTGCATGAGATGCATCGGGTCGATGTAGGGGCCACGCAGCTTCATGGATCGTTCCAGGGTCGGCTCGCTTTCGAGCAGATGGTGCGCGCCGCGCAGTTTCAGCACATGCTTGACTGCCAGGTCGTATTCGGTACGGATCGGCGCTGCGAGAGGGCGCAGCGCTTCGGGCGCGAGCGCGTCGTAGTAGGCGGCAATCGCCAGGTCGGTCTGGGCGAGACTCGTTTCAATATCGGCCAGCAAGTGGCTGAAAAATGGCCAGTGCGCGACCATGCGCGACAGTACTTCGAAGCCGTGCCGCTCGGTCGCCGCCTCGAGACCGCTGCCGAACCCATACCACCCCGGCAGCATGTGGCGGCTCTGCGTCCATGCGAACACCCACGGGATCGCGCGCAATGCATCGACCCCTTCGCCACCGGCACGCACCGCGGGGCGCGCAGCGATGTGCATTCGCTCGATCACGTCGAGCGGGGTGGCCGCCCGGAAATAGTCGAAGAAATTCTCGCCGTACACCAGCTCCCGATAAACTGCGAAGCTATGTGACGCCACCGTCTGCATGGCTTCGCCGTGATCGGCCGGCGCAGCCACACCGGTTTGCGCCTGCGACGTCGCCAGCGCCACCGAGGCGAAAGTGCGTTCGAGCGTGCGCATCGCGATCGCGCGCAATCCGTAATTTTGATTGACGACTTCGCCCTGTTCGGTAAGACGCAGCGCCCCACGCAGGGCACCATGCGGAATGGACTCGACCAGGTTCTCCGTACGGCCGCCGCCACGCGCCGGTGTGCCACCGCGACTGTGGAAGATCACCATGTCCACCCCGGCATCCGCGCCCGCCTTGAGCAGGTCCGTCTGCGCGACCTGCAAAGACCAACGCGACGCGGCGATGCCGCCTTGTTTGTTGGTATCCGAATAGCCAATCACCACGACCTGGCGATTCCCACGGGACTGCAGATGCCGCTTGTACACCGGTTCGCGGCACAAGCCGCGCAGCACGTCGCCGGCCTGATCCAAGGAAAAGATGGACTCGAGCAGCGGCGCCACATCGAGCGGCAGCTCGCCGGTACGCTTGTCGGCGATGTCGGCCCAGCGTGCGAGCAACAGCACGGCGAGCACGTCCTCGGGTCCTTTGGCGCCGCTCACGACATACTCACCGATGGCGCGACCGCCAAATTTGTGCCGCGCCTGCGCGATCGCCTCGAACACCCACAGACTGCGACGGCCGGTGGCATCGAACGATCCCGTCGGCCCCTGATCGCGCGTCAGCAGATCGCGCAGTTGCTTCAGCCGCTCATCGCCAGGCAGTGCCGCCCATTCAGGCTGGTTCAATCCTTGTGCAATGACGTCATCATGCACATGCGCGTGCTGAATGACGTCCAGGGTGGCCAGATGAAAGCCGAAGGTACGAATCCTGCGCAGCAGGCGGCGCACCAGGAAAAAGCCTGCATGACGCCCGCGGTTTTCGATCAGGCTCTGCGCCGCCAGCTCAACGTCCGCCAACAGTTCCTCGGGTGCCTGGTAGGCGTTCGGTCGTCCTTCATAGGTAGCCTTGAGACGCTCGCTGATCTGCCCGAAGAAGATTCGATAAGGCATGCGATCGTGGCGCGCCGGCGCCATGGCCTGCGCGCCCGGCAACAGGGCGCTGTAGACATCGACGCGGGCTGCGAATGCCACGCTGACGCCGACCCGATTGGCGCTTTGACTCAGCGCCTCCGCCAGCTGCAGACATTCGGTGTAGTACGTCGAGATGATCATCTGTTGATGCCGATGCAGCGTCTCGCGCACCGTCTTGCCGTGGATGTCGGCGTTGCCGTCCATGTCACCGCCCACCCAGGAGCCGAAACGCAGGATATGCGGCAAATTCAACGACTCGGACGGGACTGCATAAGCCGAGGCAAGTGCCGCCTCCAGCTCTTCGTAAAAGAGCGGCACGACGCGATACAGGATATCGATCAGGTAAAACAGCACGTGTTCACGCTCGTCCGCAACGGTGAGGCGTTCGCGCGGATGATCGTCGGTCTGCCAGATGCTGGTGATTTCCAGGCGCATGCGCGACAGCAGCGAATCCAGTTCCGCCTGGGTCGACAGGGGATTCTCACGTTCCAGCATGTCGTCGGCGATATGCTGTTGCTTGCGCAGGATGGTGCGACGGGTCGATTCGGTCGGGTGCCCGGCGAACACCGGCTGGATCTGCAAGCTACCGATCAATTCCAGTGCCTG
>CAZZZU010000006.1:0-61308 GCA_964658805.1 uncultured Steroidobacteraceae bacterium | reverse complement strand
ACGCTGCAGATTGCAATTGATCACGAACACAAGATTGTCCAGCTTCTCGCGCACTGGCATGGTCAGCGCGCCCATGGACTCAGGCTCGTCCATTTCGCCGTCGCCCAGGAACGCCCAGACCTTGCGATCCGACGCCGGCACGATGCCGCGATGTTCCAGGTAGCGGACGAAACGGGCCTGAAAGATGGCCGTCATCGGGCCAAGACCCATCGACACGGTCGGAAACTGCCAGAAGTCCGGCATCAGCCAGGGATGCGGATACGAGGATAATCCGCCGCCTTTGACTTCCTGCCTGAAGCGCTGCAGCTGCGTTTCATCCATCCGACCCTCAAGATAGGCACGGGCATAAATGCCTGGCGCGGAGTGGCCTTGCATGAAAATCATGTCACCTGGATGGGTGGCGCTGCGCGCCCGCCAGAAATGATTGAACCCCACTTCGTACAAGGTTGCGGCTGACGCATAGCTCGCAATGTGGCCGCCATATTCGCTGCTCAGACGATTCGCCTGCACCACCATGGCCAGGGCGTTCCAGCGGATGTAAGCCTCATTGCGTCGCTCCAGCGAGCGGTCACCCGGGTACTCAGGCTCCTGCGCGCGAGAGATGGTGTTCAGGTACGCGGTATTCGGCTTGAACGGCAGATAGGCGCCGGAGCGGCGGGTGAAATCGACCAGCTTTTCGAGCAGGAAGTGCGCGCGCTCTGGCCCTTGGGCACGCAACACCGAATCGATGGATTCAACCCATTCCTGGGTCTCTACTGGATCGATGTCTTCAAAGGGGGAATGCTGCGTCATAAAGGGCCTCAAAACAGGATTCGCGTTCATGCACATGCCAACGTGTCCTGTTAAGATGGCACGGAAGTTACGGCGCCGCTGCGCCGATTGCCCTTTAGGCTGAATGCGTATTTTCGGGGTTTGGTTTTTCTCGGTCAAGCAAGGGATTAGCTCGCGAAGCGTTTCGCGATAAAACGTTATGCCGCTGCGCTTGCCCTTAGCCCGCCTGGTTGTTCCGGTCAATCAGACCACCGCTTCCCCAACCGCGGCTTTGTTGGCGCGCTATTCGGGTGCGGTGCTATTGCTGCCCCCGCAGCCGACGGCTGAGGACTGGACGGCACTGGCGCACGGCGACGCAATTCGCGCGGTGTTCGAGCGCAAAGCGCGTAAAAGCGGCGACACCTTGCAGTTGCGCATCGGTGCCCGCGCGCAGACTTTGCTCACCGTCGCCTGTGTCGACGCGCGCGGGGCGACTTTTGATCGCTTACGTGCCGCTGCGCGCGTCGCGCGCGGCGTGCTCGAATCTGATCCCTCCGAATTGCTCGTCTTGCAGCAGGGCTGCGCGCCGGACGTTGCCGACCCGGTACTGCATGCACTGCTTGCGGCGGTTCAGGCCGCTTGGTTTCGCCTCGAGACTTTCAAGAGCAAGCCCGCACCGAGGTCCGCGCTGCAACGTATCGACATTGCGCGCAAAGGCAAGCTGCCCGATCTGGCGGCAACACTCGCAACCTCGGCCGGCAATAACCTCGCCCGCTGGTTGACCGCGCTGCCGCCGAATCTGCTCGACGCACAAGGCTACCGGCGCCTGATCGAACAACTGGCGCGCAGCCTGAAGCTGCGTTACCGTTTTTACGGTGAAGCGCAATTGAAGCGTCTGGGTGCCGGCGCCTTTCTTGCCGTCTCGCAAGGTAATGCGACGCGCGACGCCGGTATCGCCTATCTGTCGTACCGGCCACGGGGTGCGCCAACGGCGCCGCAGTTGAGCCTCGTGGGGAAGGGGATCTGCTTCGATACCGGCGGCACCAATCTGAAACCGCATAAAAGCATGCTCGACATGCATACCGACATGCAGGGCAGTGCTGTCGCGCTCGGCGCGCTGTACGCACTGCATCAGCTGAACTCGCCGCTCGCCATTGACTGCTGGTTGGCCATCACCGAAAACCGCATCGGACCCCTTGCCTACAAGCCGCAGGACGTGGTGCGCGCGCTCGACGGGACTACGATCCAGGTGATCCACACCGATGCGGAGGGTCGCATGGTGCTCGCTGACACGCTGAGTCTTGCTGCACGCAGCAAGCCAGGCGCCATGATCGATTACGCGACACTGACCGGTGCCTGCGTGAATGCACTTACCGACCGCTACAGCGGCGCTTTCACCAATCGGCTCGAGACGCGCGACGTCATCGAGACCGCCGGGGTCGCGAGCGGTGAACGGGTGTGGTGCTTCCCCATGGATGAGGACTACGACTCCGACCTGGACAGTCCGGTTGCAGATGTCGTGCAGTGCCCGGTGGACGGGCGTGGCGACCACATACTCGCAGCGCGCTTTCTCAACCGTTTTGTCCCCGCGCGCATTCCCTGGCTGCACATCGATCTCGCTGCCGGTTCGCGCGCCGGCGGCCTGGCCCACATTCCGACGGAGATCACCGGCTTCGGCGTGCGCTACACCATCGAGTTGATACGTCGCGGGTGGCCGACCGCAGACAAGAAACAGACCCCCCGCAGACCGGCCGCTCGCGCATGAAATCGATCACACTCACGCAACCGGACGACTGGCACGTACATTTGCGGGACGGCGCAGCACTCCGCGCGGTCGCGAAATTTACCGCTGCGCGCTTCGGCCGCGCCATCGTCATGCCGAATCTCCAGCCGCCGGTGACCACCGTGGCCGCGGCACAGGCCTATCGCGAGCGCGTGTTGGCCGCGCTGCCGCCGGACAGCGCCTTTCAACCGTTGATGACGTTGTACCTGACTGACTCCACCCGCGCGGCGGATATCGACGCAGCGCGCGATTCGGGTATCGTGCAAGGCGTGAAACTATACCCCGCCGGCGCCACCACGCACTCTGCTGCGGGCGTGACCGACATCCGACGCGTTGATGCAGTGCTCGAGCGCATGCAAGCATTGCGCATGCCCCTGCTGCTGCACGGTGAGACCACCGGAGCGGATGTCGACGTATTTGACCGCGAGACCGATTTTATCGACCGCACGCTCGCGCCTCTGCTCGAGCGCTTCCCGTCGTTGCCGGTGGTGTTCGAACACATCACCACCGCGCGTGCGGTCGAATTCGTCCGACAAGCGCGCAATGGCGTCGGGGCCACGATCACGCCGCAGCATCTGTTGCACAACCGCAATGCCATTTTCAGCGGCGGGCTGCGGCCGCACTACTACTGCCTGCCCATACTCAAGCGCGAGCCGGATCGTGCGGCACTGGTCGAGGCCGCGACCAGCGGCAGTCCACGATTTTTCCTCGGCACCGACAGCGCGCCGCACGAGCAACGTGCCAAGGAATCGAGCTGCGGTTGTGCCGGGATGTTCACCGCCCACGCCGGCATCGAGTTATATGCCGAAGCCTTCGCAGCGGTCGGTTGCCTCGACAGGCTCGAGGGCTTTGCCAGCCACTTCGGCGCCGATTTTTACGGGCTGCCCAGGAACCCCCGGCAGATAACCCTGCGCGAAGAGCCGTGGACGCCACCCGCCGGCTACGCGTTCGACGGCGGCCAGGTGATGCCCTACCGCGCCGGCGAGACCATCGCATGGCGCCTTGCTACGGACGCTGCCACATGAGCTTGCCTCCCATCACCTTTGCAACCCGCTTCCGCGGCTTCTTGCCGGTGGTGGTCGATATCGAGTCCGGGGGCTTCAATTCGAAGACGGATGCGTTGCTCGAGATTGCCGCGGTGCTGATTGACATGCGCAGCGACGGAACGCTCGCGCGCGGTACCACCTTCCGCTATCACGTCGTCCCCTTTCCCGGCTCGAACATGGAGCCTGCCTCGATGGCCGTGAACGGCATCGATCCCTACCATCCGTTGCGGCCGGCCATTCAGGAGGAAGACGCATTGCTGCGCATCTTTAAGGAAGTCCGCAACGCGGTGCGCATCGCGGAATGTACGCGCGCCGTGTTGGTCGGCCATAACGTATCGTTCGATCTCAATTTTCTCAATGCAGCCATCGCGCGCACGCAGATCAAGCGTAGCCCGTTTCATCCATTTTCAAGCTTCGACACGGCGACGCTCGGCGGTGTGGCTTTCGGCCAGACCGTGTTGATGCGTGCCACACTCGCGGCCGGTCTCGAATGGAACAGTGAATCGGCGCATTCCGCCGGCTATGACGCCGAACGCAGCGCCGACCTCTTCTGCACGGTGTGCAATCAGTTTCAAGGCGTGTACGAGGCGAGCCGTCGACGACTCGCCGCCATGGGGCCTCTCGAGGTCAGGCCGTCCGACGCATTCGAAGCGGCAGCGGAAGCGGCGGCCCCTGAGATACCGGGCGGCAGCGCCATGCCGTCCGGCATGACGCCACCCAAAGCACCGCAGCGCTCCTAAGCGGCGACGACGCCTGCTTCGGCCAGCAGCTGCTTGAGCTCGCCGCTCTTGTACATTTCCATGGTGATGTCGCAGCCGCCCACCAGTTCTCCGTTCACGTAGAGCTGCGGGAATGTCGGCCAGTTCGAATAGGTTTTAAGGGCGTCGCGCACTTCCGGATCTTCGAAAATGTTGACGTGGCCAAACTGCGCCTTGCACGCGCGCAATGCCCCCACGGCCTGCGCCGAAAAACCGCATTGCGGAAAGTCAGGCGTACCCTTCATGTAAAGGACAACGCGTTCGGCCGACAGCTGCGTCTTGATTCGTTCAATGGCATTCATGGGTCAAATCTCCAAAGGGGTTCATCACATCGATGCCGCGCTGGCGCGCATCTTCCGCCCGCCCAGCGCCGCCAACACCCCGCGCTTCTCAGCGTCGTTCATGCGCGGCCAACGAGCTATTTCCTCGATTGTACGCCAACAGCCGTGACAGTACCCTTCTTGCAGGCAACAGACCGCTATACAGGGTGACTGGACTTCAACGTTGGGCATCGTTGAATTATTGGGGATGCTCACCTATTCTTCCAGTCCCAATGAGCCAACGCCCGTCTCGCGACCCCGTTCCAGTCCCTGCGGACCTGAGAGCGCAGGTGGACGCGGCGCTGCGCGAGGACGTGGGTGCCGGCGACCTGACTGCCGCCTTGGTGCCGGACGGCAGCCAGGGTCGCGCTACCGTCATAACGCGCGAACCCGCCATCGTCTGTGGCATACCCTATGCCGAGGCCAGTCTGCGGCTGCTGGACCCCACCGTGCGCTTCGACTGGCAGGTTACCGAGGGCGAAGCGGTGATTGCCGATCAGACCTTGTTCGCGGTGGCGGGACTGGCACGCGCCCTGCTCACTGGCGAGCGCACTGCGCTGAACTTCTTGCAGTTGCTGTCGGCCACAGCCACTGCCACGCACCGTTTCGTGGCCATGCTTGCAGGTACGAACTGTCGGCTGCTCGACACCCGCAAGACCATCCCCGGTCTGCGCACGGCACAGAAATATGCAGTGCGCGTCGGTGGCGGTCAAAATCACCGCATCGGCCTGTTCGACGGGATCCTGATCAAGGAGAACCACATCATGGCTGCCGGTTCCATTGCCGCGGCGGTGGCGGCGGCCAAACGGTCACCGCGCGTCGTGCCTATCGAGGTCGAAGTCGAGAACCTGGCTCAACTGCAACAGGCCATCGATGCCGGTGCGGACATCGCGATGCTCGATAATTTCGACCTGGCGACCTTGCGCGCCGGCGTCGCCTTGAACAGCACCGCGGGACGGCCGATGAAACTCGAAGCCTCCGGCGGCGTCAGCCTCGAATCCATCGGCGCAATCGCCGCCACCGGCGTCGATTTCATATCGGTGGGCGGCATCACCAAAAACATTGCGGCCATCGATTTGTCGATGCGCTTCGTCTGGGAGTAACCGGCTCAGCCGGTACCGGCTGCCTTGAGCACCCGCTGCGGCTGGGCGACGCCGTAGCCTTGCGCGTAGTCCACGCCGATGCTGCGCAGCATGTCGATGATTTCCTGATTTTCGGCAAATTCTGCGATAGTTTTCTTGCCCGTCAAATGACCGATTTCATTGATCGATCGCACCATCTCGCGGTCGATGGGATCGGTCAGAATTGTTTTCACGAAACTACCGTCGATTTTCAGAAAGTCGACCGGGAAGTGTTTCAGGTAGCCGAACGACGAGAGGCCTGTGCCGAAATCGTCGAGGGCAAAACGGCAGCCCAGCTCTTTCAGCGCCTGAATGAAACGATTCGCCTGCGAGAAACTCGCGATCGCCGCGGTCTCGGTGATTTCGAAACAGATCTTGGACGCATCCAGACCGCTGCGATGAAACTGATCGATGACGTAGGGCAAAAACTTGTCGTCCCCTAAAGACTGTCCTGACAGGTTGATCGAACACATGGTGAGTTTTTCGCGTTCGTCTGCTTCAGATACCAACCAGCGGAAAGCATTTTCGACCACCCAGCGGTCGATATTGGGCGTGATGCCGTAGCGCTCGGCCGCCTTCATGAAATTATCCGGCGGCACGATCTTGCCGGCCTCGTCACGCATGCGCAGCAGCAATTCGTAGTGCAGACCAGTCTCGGTCTTCTGCAACGGCATGATGGTCTGGCGGAACAACTCGAAGCGGCCCTCTTCCAGCGCGGTATTGATGCGTGCGGCCCATTGCATCTCGCGTCGGCGGCGCATGAGGTCGAGGTCGTTCTCTTCGAAGATATGCACCCGGTTGCGGCCCGCTTCCTTGGCCGCCTGACAGGCGCTGTCGGCCGCGCTCAGCACCGAAGCGACGTCAGGATTGGCATCGGACAGCGGCACGATACCGATGCTTGCGCCGAGTCGGAAGGTCCGTTCCTCCCAGGTAAACTTGAAGTTGCGCACCGCCTCGCGCAGTGCTTCGGCACTGCGCATTGCCTCGTCGAGCGAGCAGCTCTCGAGCAGAATGCCGAATTCATCACCGCCCAGACGTGCCAGCGTATCGCGCCATCGGACCTTGGACTTGAGGAGTGCGCCGACCTGGCCGAGCAAGGCGTCGCCAGCGCTATGACCGCACGTGTCGTTGACGATCTTGAACTGGTCGAGGTCCAGTACGCACAGCGCATAAGCGGTTTCCCGCGCCTTGGTGCTCTTCAGCGCCCGCTCGATGCGCGTCTCGAACTCGCGGCGGTTGACAAGCCCCGTCAACACGTCGTGACTCGCGTGATAGCTCAGCCGGCGGTTGAGCTCGCGCGCTTCGCTGACATCATGGAACACCAGCACGCCGCCCGACACCTGACCACTGCCGTCACGGATGGGTGACGCGGTGCTCTCGACGTAGATCTCGTTCCCGTCGCGCCGGATCAGCAGCATGGGCCGCACCGACTTGATCGAGCGGGTGCGGCGGATGGCCACCGCCAGCGGATTTTCCAACGGTTCGCAGGTTTCCTCGTGGAAGGCGCGAAAGATCTCCTCGATCGCACGCCCCTGGCTGTCCTCCAGGCGCCACCCGGTGAGCGACTCCGCCACCGGATTGATGTAGTCGATCAGACCCTCGGCATTGGTCGTGATGACGCCGTCACCGATGCTCTGCAGCGTGATCTGCGCGCTTTCCTTCTCGCGGAACAGCGCCTCCTCGTAAAGCTTGCGCTCTGTGACGTCGAGTTCCACGCCCACCAATCGCAGCAATCGGCCCTTCTCGTCCACCTTGGCTTTCGCGCGGCTGATGACCCAGCGCCATTCGCCGGTGGCGTGCCGCATGCGATGCAGGCTCTCGAACAGGGGCGTACGGCCCGCCACGTGATCGCGGATGGCCGACTGCACGCGCGCCATGTCGTCGCCGTGCACCAGGCTGCGCCAATCGGGCGGCGGTGTCTCCGCCTCGTCGTAGCCCAGCATCGTCTTCCAACGCGGCGACAGGTAAACGCGGTCATTGACCATGTCGAAGTCCCACAAACCGTCGTTGGCACTGTACAACGCCAACTGGTTGCGCTCTTCCAGGTCACGAAACTGATGCTGGATGTCGATGCGTTCCAGACCCGTGGCCAGACTGCAGCCAACCAACTTCATCAAGAGGTGCAGTTGCACGTCCCAATTCTCACACGGCTGAGCGTTGGCGATGCCGAGCACGCCGGCAGCCCGGCCGCGGGTGAAATACCCAATCATCAGCACCGACCCGATACCCAGATGACTCCATTGCGCGGCGTCATCGGATTGATCCGGTCGCGGCGCGCCCGTGTCACGTATTTCAGAAACTCGCAACGGTGCCAGCCGCGAACGCAGCCACGGCAAGAGATCGACAGGCTGGCCGCGTAACTGTTCCGGGGTACCGGTGGCCAGCATGCCGCGCGCGACCTGGATGTCGCCAAACACGTCCAGATCCGCGTCGATGGGAATATGAAAGGCGGTATCGACGCGCGTTGACTCACGCAGCGTTTCGAGATTGGCGGCAATGATGTCCGGCACGCTCTCGGCGCTCATGGTCTGAAAGTCGACCGCGATCTTGGTGCAGATCACGTCCAGACCGCTCACGGTCTTCTGGCCCCGCTTGGGCCACATGACAGGCGACAACACGTCAGAGGCCGTGAGATCCAGTTGGCGAGGGTCGCGGGGAACTATAGCCATGCGCGTCGAGCGGTTATCCCTTGAATCGAGTCACTACTTGTATATCAACAGTTTGCCACCGCATCCGACGCGATAATCGAATGCGGTGCTCACTTCCCTATCCCTTCGCACGTCACATACGGATGGATTCTCGCATAATGTCTAAGGATATCAAGCTAAGCGATTGTATTAATACGCGTTCACGCAATAACCATTCAAAAGCGGAGTTTTGCCGACAGTCCCATCAAGGGTTTCCATCCGCCATTGCCCTGGCAGACTGGAAAAGGCGTGCAAGCGTCTGTTCCATTTCAGCTTGTAGGGCTTCGAGCGCTGCAGGACTCACGCCCTTCGGCACATACACCGGTGCGCCAATGGCAAAACCGATTCGCGCACCGGGCATGGGTATCACGAACCGGTCCCAACTGATCTTCCAGCAGCGGCTCGCGTAGTAGCTGAACGGAATGATCGGCCGCTGGGATAGCTGCGCCAGCAGCAAGGCTCCGGGTTTGAAACGTCCCGCAGGACCCTTGGGCCCATCGGGTGTAATCACGGGCGATACGCCTTCCTGTACCAAGGCCTGATAGAAATCTCGCAGCGTGCGCGCGCCCGTGTGGCTGGACGAGCCACGGATCACGGTAGCGCCGAGGCGGCGCACCAGCAGGGCGCCGAATTCCCCGTCGACCGAGGGGCTGACGAGAATGCCCGGCTTGACGCCCTGCGAGACGAGATCCAGCAGGTATTTGGCACAAAACAACTGGTGTTGATGCCAATAGACCGGGATGAAAGATGGATTTCTGACGAGTGCCTGCGCCACGTGCTTGTCACCCACGCAACCCACCACCCGGCAACTGGCCCACAACATGCGCAGTGCCGCGATGAAAACCGGCACGGCGACGCGATATGCCCACAGTCGGCCTCTGGTGAGGCGCCGACCCGAACGCGTCTGGTGATCGTAGATGGTGTTGCGTAAGCCAGGGTCGCGTTTGTCTTGCACCAGGGCATTGTCCGATACAATGCGCGCCATGCAAATGACGGCAATTCCCCCGGGCCCCGCCGAAGCCTACGACATCGACGGCAGCGACGATGCCATCCACCGGATGCATGACTTCTACACGCGCTACGGCGACGTTTATCGGGTCTTCGCACCCTCTCGCGGTGTTTACAACTACATCGTCAATCATCCGGACGATGTCAAACGGGTACTCCTCTCCAACCATCGCAACTACACCAAGGGCGAAGGCATGGATCGGGTCAAGATCCTGCTGGGCAACGGCATCATGACGAGTGAGGGTGATTTCTGGCGCCGCCAGCGGCGCATGATGCAGCCTGCGTTTCATCGCCGCGTCATCGACCGTTTTGCCACCTTGATTCACGAAATCAACGAACGTCATGCTGAGCGCTGGGCGGCTGCCGCAGCGCGCCGCGAGCCGGTCAACGTTTCGCATGAGGCCAGCGAGTTGACACTCGAGATCGTGCTCAGTGCCATTTTCGGCACCGACCTTGCGCGGATGGCACAGGAAAAAGGGGTCAACCCGTTCGACGTGGTGGCCAAGCACTCGAACCGTGATCTCAAGTTTGCCTTCCAGTTCCGGTCGTTGGGTAAGTTGGTCGGCGAGATCGTCGACCGCCGCCGCCGTGACGGCGAAGAGCATTTCGACTTTCTCAGCATGTTCATGCAAACGCATGATCGGGAAACGGACCAACCGATGTCGAACAAGGAATTGATCGACGAAGTCCTGACGCTGATCGTCGCCGGCCATGAGACCACTGCTTCGTCGCTGACATGGACCTGGTACCTGATCAGTCAGCATCCCGAAACCGCGGCCGCCCTGGAAGCCGAGGCCGATCGGATGGCCTTCAGCGGACCGCTCGGACTGGATGCGGCCGAGTCCTTATCCTTTACCCATCAGGTGCTGCAGGAATCACTGCGCTTATACCCGCCGGGCTGGCTGATCACGCGCCGCGCGCTCGAGGCGGACGAACTGGGCGGATTCCCGATCGCGCCCCGGACCGACGTGTTCATCAGTCCTTACATGCTGCACCGGCATCCTGAATACTGGCCCAACGCAGAGGCATTTCAACCGGAGCGCTTTGCGGACGCAGACGCTGCCGAGCAGCACCGTTTCGCCTATATCCCTTTCGCTGTCGGTCCGCGCCATTGCATCGGCGAGAACATCGCCATGTTCGAGATGCTGGCGCACGTGCACAGCATCGTGCGCCGCTTTCGCCTGACACGGGCAACAAATGAACCCATTGAGCTCGAGGCGCAGATCAATTTGCGGCCCCGCTCCAATCTCCTGATGATGGTAGAGACGCGATGAAGTTTACGACCCTGGTTGATTTGCTGGAACACAACCGAACGCTGGATCGGGCCGTCACCTATGTGGAAGGTGAAAGCGCCGAGCGCCGGGTGCCTTTCAAGGACGTGTACGCGCGCGCCCTGGGAATCCTGCATTTGTTGCAGGCCGCCGGCGCCAGGCGCGGCGACAAGATGATTATTTTCCTGAACAACAACGAGCAGTTCCTGGATGCCTGGTGGGCTGGAATCTGCGGCGGTATCGTGCCAGTGCCGCTTGCTGTGGGTATCAGCGACGAACATCGTCATAAGTTGCTGCGCGTGGCCCGCAAGCTGGGCGATCCCATTCTCTATACCGACGCGAAGACGCTGGAGCGGCTGCACGATCTCGCCGCTCAGGTGGACGAGAGCGAGCTGTTTGCGCGACTCAAGGCGCGCGCCTTCCTGGTGGATGACATCAGCGACATTACGCGGCAGGCGAAACTCATCAAGCCGGCGCCGGACGACCTTGCATTCATCCAGTTTTCATCCGGCTCGACCAGTGAGCCCAAAGGCGTCATGCTGACGCACGCCAATCTGCTGTCCAACTCATACGGCGTCACGCAGCTGGATGCCGTAGCGCCCACCGACACGTCGTTGAGCTGGATGCCCCTGACCCACGACATGGGCCTGATTGGTTTCTATTTGATGACCTTCCTGAACGGCTCGCACATCAATCTCATGCCTACCGAGTTGTTCGTCCGCCGTCCGCTGTTGTGGATGCAATTGGCGTCGAAAAAACGCGCCACCATCACCTCCTCCCCTAATTTCGGCTACCGGCACTTTCTCAAGGTGCTGGGTGATCGCAAGCTCGAGGGCGCCGACCTGTCGTCGCTGCGTCTGATCTACAACGGTGCGGAGCCGATCTCCGTGCCGCTGTGCAATGAGTTCATGAACGCCATGGCGCCTTACGGTATGAAACGCAGCGCCATGCATCCGGTGTACGGACTGGCGGAGGCAACGCTCGCTGTGACTTTGCCGAAGATCGATCAGGACTACCGCTGGATTCGCGCCAACCGTCACCTGCTGAACGTCGGCCAGCGGGTCGAGCTCAATCCGGTCGAGCCGCGCGACAGCCTCGAGTTCATCTGCGTGGGCACACTCGTACCGGGCACTGAATTGCTGATCACAGACGCGGCGCGCGCCGCCGTCCCCGATGGCGCACTGGGTCACCTGTTGATTCGCGGCCCGAGCGTCACACAAGGATACTTTGGCGATGCCGCCGCAACCGCTGCCGTACTCGACGCCGACGGCTGGCTCGACACCGGCGATCTTGGCGTCATGCACGAAGCTGCCTTGTACATTGCCGGCCGCAGCAAGGAAATCATTTTCATCAATGGGCAGAATTACTATCCCTATGACCTCGAAAACATCGCGCAGCGCGCACCCGGGCTGGACCTCAACAAGGTGGTAGCGGCGGGAGTCAATCGCCCCGGCTCGCAGGGCGAAGAGCTTGTCATTTTTGTTCTGCACCGCGGCGACATGCCGGAATTTTTGCCGACCGCATTGGCAGTCGGGCGGATCATCAACGAGCACACGGGCTTGGAAGTGGGCCAGGTCATTCCCACCAAACGCATTCCGAAGACAACCAGCGGCAAAGTGCAGCGCCATCTCCTCGAGCAAGCTTACGTCGAGGGCGAATACGATGCAGACCTCGAACTGCTCGCGGCCTTGCGGGCTCAGGGCGGGAACAACACCCTGGGCGGTGACGGCATCGAGACGCGCCTGCTGTCCATTGTCGAGGCAGCGCTGCCCGGCAAGCGCATCGACGTCAATGACAATTTATTCGAGATTGGTGCGAGTTCGCTGAAACTCATCGAAATGCACGAAAACATCGACCGCGAATTCCCGGGAATGGTCGACCTGACCGAATTGTTCGACTACCCCACCGTCGCCCAACTCGCTACGCATCTGGAAAACAAGCTGAAGAAGGTGCCCGCTGCTTAGGAACCGGCGCTGAAAGTATTGCAGTCGTCGATCTTGCCCGACTGAAAGCCGCGCTTGAACCAGCTCACGCGTTGTGCGGAACTGCCATGGGTAAAGCTATCGGGCACCACGCTGCCCTGCGAGCGCCGTTGCAGCGTATCGTCGCCGACCGACGAGGCCGCCCTCAGACCCTCGTCGAGATCGCCCGGCTCGAGAATCTTGTGGCTAGCGTTGGCTTGTTCCGCCCATACGCCTGCATAGCAGTCGGCCTGTAGCTCGACTTCGACTGAGACCTTGTTGGCACCCGTGCGTCCGGCACGTTGCTCCATGCTCGATGCCTTATCCGAAATTCCCAACAGGTTTTGCACGTGGTGGCCTACCTCGTGCGCGATCACGTAAGCACGGGCGAAGTCGCCGGGTGCACCGAACTCAGTGGCGAGTTGTTGGAAGAAACTGAGGTCGAGATAGACGCGCTGGTCACCCGGACAATAAAAGGGTCCCGCGGCCGCACTCGCAAAACCGCATGCAGACTGCACCTGGCCGCTGTACAGGATGACCTTAGGGGGCTGATAAGCCTTGCCCATGTCCTTGAAGTAGGCACCCCACACGTCCTCTGTTTGGGCCAGCACGGCACGCACGAAATCGACATTGGGGTCTTTTGAATCGGCCGGTGCCGATGCCTGGTTCGTCGGGGCACCCTGCTGTGCTCCGCCCCCATCCAGCAAGTTCAGCAGCGTGCTGGGATCCACTCCCATGAAGTAGCCGACGACCACGATGGCGATGGTACCCAGCCCGATTCCGGCGCCACGCCGGCCAAAGCCGCCGGAGCTACCACGCTGGTCTTCGACGTTGTCGCTGCGACGGCTGTCATCCAAACGCATGGCCTGCTCCCATTCACACTGCAAAAAAGTGGCCTCATCATACTGCCCCTCAAGCGGTGCCGTACAAGGGCTTTCGCAGCCGCCAGCGGCGGTAAGACCAGAGCCAGTCGGCCGGCGACCTGAGCACGTCGACTTCGCAGGCACGGGCATAACGCTCCGTCACCTGGTTCGGCTCCAGGCGCTCCTTGCCGTCCCAAAGCTCGCGCAATTCTACTTCGTAGAAACCACGCCGAACCCGCCGCATCAGCACATACAGCACCGGCAACCGCATGGCCCGGGCAATCTGGTCCGCCCCGATGTAGAACGCCGTATCTTGGCCAAGAAAGGTAGTCCAGTAGCGCTGGTCGGTCGACATTGGCGCCTGGTCGGCATTCATGGCGACGGCGCGGGGGGGAGCGGCACGTTGACGGATGAATTCGGCGAGAATTTCCTTGGCAGGAATGAGTCGTGCCCCAAAGCGCGAGCGCACTTTGAGCATCAGCTTTTCCGCCCATGCGTCGTGCAACGGCTTGTAAGCTGCTTCTACCGGATACCCGAGCTGCACCGCGACGCCCTGTAATAGCCATTCCCAATTGCATAGGTGCGAAGTCACACAGAGTACCGACCGGCCGGTTGCCAGGTAGCCCTGCAGCAACTCGGGATTCGTCATATGCACGCGCGCACGCAGCTGCCCAGCCGTCATGGTGTAGGACTTGAGAAGCTCCGCCAGCACATCGCAAAAATTCTTGAGGTAGCGCTTGTGAATGGCGATGCGCTCGGCCTCCGTGGCGGCCGGAAACACTTTCTGCAATTGCTCGCGTATGACCTGGTGGCGATGGCGGGCGATGTAATAGCCAATCAGGTAGGTCACGCGACCCAGCAGATAGAGTGCGCCGAGCGGCAAGCGCGAGATGGATTTGATCATCGTCGCAGATATGTTGCCACACGCCGCCGCATGCCGCGAATCATCTAGGCAGCCTGCGTTTCTGACCCCGAAGATTTATCCTCGCAGACCCGCAGCAGAACGTCCCTCAGGCGGGCCCGATCGATCGGTTTGGTCAGGTAGTCGTTCATGCCCGCTTCGAGGCACAGCGCGCGATCATCGGCAAGCGCGTTGGCGGTCAGTGCAATGACGGGAACGTTCGCGCTCTTGTATCGATGCGGCGATTGGCGCAATTGCCGGGTAGCCTCATAGCCGTCCATTTCAGGCATCTGGCAATCCATGAAAACGACGTCGAAGTCGCAAACCTCGAGTACCTTCAGAGCCTCGAGGCCATTGCTGGCTGTGGTGACGACCGCGCCAAACCCCTTTAGCATATGCACCGCCACTTTCTGATTCACTGCATTGTCGTCGACAACCAGAATACGAAGATTCTGTCGGAGAGCGGCTGCATCAGCAGCCGGCAGCGGCTGCGCGTAGATCGGATCCGGCAGTGGAAGACGCTTCGCCAATGCGCGAACCAGCACCTCGTATTTCACCGGTGTGAAGATGATTTGATCGTATAGCGTGCGGTCCAAGTCGCGGGTAGCGGATGAGAGCGAGCGCAGGCCAAACAGTGCAGGTGGTGTGATGGGGTGACGACGTATCTCCCCTGCCAGCCATGCGCCATCCTGGTCCACGAACGGCTGGTCCACGATGACTGCCAAAAGAGGTTTACTCGTGCGTATGGAGTCTTCGTAAATATCGACCGCTCGTTGTGCCGTGGCTGTCGACGCTACGCTATATCCGGCCGCGATGACCTGCCTCTCCAGGATGTCACGCATTCGTTCATGGCGAATCAACAACAGCACCATCTGCTCGGCATCGTCTTCGACCGCGACTACCGGAGCAGACTCGCTCGCATAGGTTAATTCGAGCGACACCTTGAAGATACTGCCCTCTCCTTGCCGACTCGTCACCGCTATCTTCCCGCCCATGGCTTCGAGCAACTGCCTCGCAATCGATAACCCCAGGCCAGAACCGCCATACTTCCGTGTGGTTGAACTGTCTGCCTGAATGAACGGAGCGAATAGCAGTTCCATGTTCTCAGGTGCTATGCCGATGCCCGTGTCCCAGACCTCTATGGAAATCTTGGCGTCGCGTGCGCTACCGGGACTCGTTCTGAGAGAAAGACCCACCTCACCGTGTTCCGTGAACTTGACCGCATTGCTCAATAGATTGAGAAGAATCTGCTTCAGACGAGTAGGGTCGCCGCTGTAGTGCTTAGGGGTTGCCGGATCTACGTCCATGATGATGTCCAACCCTTTCTCACCGGCTAGCAGCACCACCGCGTCCACTGCGTCCTCCAAAATGCTTTCAATATTGAATTCGACGCGTTCGAGCACGAGATGCCCGGCCTCGATTTTCGACAGATCCAGGATGTCGTTGATCAATCCCAACAGCAACTGCCCACTCGATCGGACGATTTCGGCAAACTCACGTTGTTCCTTGCCGAGCGGTGTTTCGAGCAGCAAACCACACATGCCGATCACGCCGTTCAGCGGCGTGCGGATTTCATGACTCATATGCGCCAGAAATTCGCTTTTCGAACGATTGGCTGACTCGGCATTCTTCGTCAGTATCTCCAATTTGGCCGCGCGCTCGGCCAGTTCACGATTGGTATCGCGCAGGGCATCCGTCATCCGACGTCGTTCCATGAACATCATCGACGCAGGAAAGAGCGCCAATGCTGTGAAGCCGATGAATATCTGCATGGCCAGGGAGCCTGATATGAACAGCTGGCTCGACCAATTGGCGAAGGGCCCGTATCCATGGGTGATGCAATAAATGGCTATCAGGACGACGCCGACCATGGCAATTGCCGATCCCGCAAACCCGAGTGTTGACTCGACCAGCAGCAACAAAGGCAGCAGAAAGACTTCCAGCGGATAATCGCTCACGAAAAAGATGATTGCCCAACCGGCGCATGCCAACGCCAGCATGGCGACCGTCTTGACCACGAGCGGTGGTTGGAAGAGCGCCCGCATCTGCGGAGAAGTCATCGCGAGTGCCAAAGGCAGGGTCGTGATGATTCCCAAAGCGTCGGCCACGGCCCAACCGTTGAATGCGGCCAAGTAGGACTGATCGGATAGATTCGAGTGCACGGCGGCCGCGAGCAAGCCTGATGCCCCAGGGCCTGCGAGCAAGGCGATGAATAGTTTTTGATAAAGCCCCGGCGATTTTGCCCAGCTGTCTAACGTCGTAAACGCCGGCAGGAGGCTTGCGCAAATCACGACCTCCATGGCGGAACAGGCTCGATCGCTCAACGTCAGAATGAGCGTCGTATCAGAGAAATACTCGCCCACGCCCGAGCCCAACTCGATCGCCAGAAGCATCATCAGCCAGGAGGAACGTGGACGCATCAGGAGCAATGCGACCGTCAGGCCATTGAGCGGCCAAATGATCGTCCAACCATCGTTGAACGCGAAGCGATTGAGTCCGCAGTCTATGAGTCCGTAGGTGAAGGCATACAGTGCGAATGAACGCCAGCCGCTAAAAGAACGCATGGGGTCTGCGGGCGAATGGGATGACTGACATCCAATGATCTTAAGCTACGCCTCATAAACTACCGGACCGGACTCACGTTTCCTGCTGCGGCAATGCACTAACACCCCGCGGGCACCGATCTTCAGGGTGTAGAGGGCATCTTCTGATCGCGCGAGTCCGCTTTCCATTGCTTGTCCCTCGCTGCCATTTCCCCCGGCGCATCGAGCGGTTCACCCTCGATCTGTTGCTCGACCAGTTGCAGGATGAGCGGCGACATAACGCTGCTCGCGGTTCGAAAGTCGCTCGATGCGCCATCCACGCGATCCGTCTGAGACAGTGCCCTGATGTTCCACCTGCCGTCCGCCCGACACGCCAGCCCCGACAAAGGCTGCTCTGCGCGGGTTGAAAACGTGCGGCAATACTCCCCTGACTTTGCGAGAAAACTGACGCCGAGGGTGCCAATGGGCACGTCGAGTACCTCCGCTGCCTCCCGATACGGCAACCCCTCGATCAGCACCAAACTCACGGCCATGCGCTGATCGGCGGGAAGCCGCGCCATCGCCACCTGCACCGACAGCATCGTCGTCTGTGATTCCATTGCTTCGAGCGCCTCTATGCACTAAGCAGCCAGGGTTGGGTGTACTTCGCCATCGCGCGAAGTACACCCGCCCTCTGATTGACTGACCGCAGTCTGATTCGTTCTTTTGCCAGCAGTGGCGGGATTCGCCACCCAAATCGTTTATGTATAAAGAATTCGCGCGTGGCGAAGAACTGGGGCGGACATCAGCGGATGCGAAGAACGAGGCTCATGCGGCGCGTACTCTGCGCAATGGTGCTGGCCACGATCGGCCTGGCTACCAGGCCCGCAGTCTGCCAGGTCTCGCCATTTCCGAGCATTCCTGCGGACGAGCAGCTCGCTCTTCTTCCAGCCACGCCGAGCGAGTTAAGCGACCCGCCCTCGAATTACGACATCGTGAAGAATTCGCTTCCGACGACTGTTCTGTTTCCCGCACCACCGGATAACCATCTCCTCGCACAGAATCTGGTAGCAACGACCTCTGCGATCGCGATCGAAGCGAACGCATGCGGCCGTGAGGAGGATTACGCCGTCGTCCGATATGAGATGGGAATCTTCCAGTACACAAACGAAACGGACAATTTCCTGCCGATCCTCATCGGCAAGATAGCTTGGCTCAATGCGCACGGCGGCCGAACAGATCCCTGCGTACAGCAAGTGCGGGTCGCAAATAATTACAGCCCGCGCGCGGTCGTCCTGGCCCTGCAGACGTTGCTGTCCAGAACGCCTGTGGCGCACTGCAACTTCAATAGTCTCAATATGGACGGCACGGGCGTCATCAACATTGTGGTGACGCCCGATTGTATGCGCCAGCAAGTGAACGACGGCATTAGAAATATGATCAAGAACTCCGCGATGGGCACCGGTATTCCCTGTGTCCAAGGCGCATTGGATGAAGCACTGACGCTGTCTTCCATCGGGCCCGCCGCCGAAGGAGCATGGGACTTCGCGGAGAAAGCACTCGTACGCATCATGTACCTGGGTACGCGGCAGGGGACCAACCAATCAGCCCCGGTGCTTACCGCGGATACCGTCAACTACCTGGAAACCGAGCTTATCTCTGCGAGCGGCGCGGTCTCTCCAGACTCTTACAGCATCCTGACGGGTTGCGAAAATCCAGCCGGAGACCAGACCGGAACGCCGGAGGATATACAGAACCAGCAGAATTTCGGGCATGCAGTGATGCGCGATCTCGGCGACGCTTGGCAGTGGCTGTTCCGGCTGTTGACCACTGCCCTTGCCACCGCGCTTGCCAGCAACTTCGATGGCGCTGCAGTTCTGTTGCTATGGAATGCATTGGACAACGGGGCGGCTTGGGACTCTCTCATACCTACCATCGATATCAAGATTCCGGAATCTGAGAACCATCGGCTCATGATCGAATCGTCGCGATTCTTGGACAATCAAAAGTACATCACAGATCTCGGCGGAGCCGGCAACGCGGACTCCTATATCGAATGGCAGACCGACGTCCGCACATGGCTACTCACCAAGATGCAAAAGATCGTGATGAGCGACTTTCAGGAATACAACTCTCGGCCGTACACGGAAGAAAGTCGGGACGCGCTCGTCAACTTGCGCGATTTTTCCAACGACCCCGCCGTGTCGACGGCCAGCCAGATCGTCCTCGACCTGTTGGAAGCAAAATTCGCGACCGGTTCGGACAGGGGACGCCGCATAGCCCCATACCGCCGCAAGGTCAGCTATGAGAATCTGGCGGATACCGATTCGCTCTACAACTGTTTTGCACAAGCCGACCACGAGATCGGCATCGCAATGCTGCTCAGCAACCAAACCCAGTATTTTCAGATCACGTCCGGCGGACCTAGTGCGGTGCCCATCGATTGCATGCCTGGCGTGGTCTATGCCGCTACCAGCAGCTATCGGCAGCCGGATACGGTTCAAGCGCTCAACGTCGAGCGTGCGGCAAGTTTCAGCCAGGCAATCCACCACGACGGTGAGGAACTCTATCAACACAGTCCCAGTTACACGATCAGCGCCGGCGGCATCCGCACGTTGCCGTACAACTATGTGGCGGTCAACTGGGGCCCGCTGAATATCGGCGACGACTACGGCGTCGCGATGCCCGCGGTCGTGATTCCGACCGCCCTCTCATCCCTTCAGTCATCGAAAATAGGAGCTTCGATCGCAGACCTGTTTCGGTTCGATGGTGTCGGGACCGGCCAACAACGTACTGAAAATCTTTGCGTGAGCCAGGGTTTTATCTGCGGAATCAATCCGCATGTTCCCTCGACCCTTCCCTACTGTAGCGGTACTGCGGACTTGGCCTGCGGACGCGCCGAAGCAGACGGGGCAACCTACCGCTTCTTCAATTCACACGATATCGATGCGGGTGGGCAGTGCGTCTTCGGCGCCAATTTTTCGTGTGACTACTACGTCGCAGAAAAGGATGCGCCCTGTGACGGCAATTTCTGCGACATAGGCGAACATTACGGTGTGATCGAAATCGCTGAAGCGGGGGCCGCGGATCTTGCCGGTGGCTACTTTGCTTTCACCCAGAAGGCCTATAGCTCCCTGAAGTCGGTCCTGCCAACGAGCAGCGGCCGTGCCCTGTACCAAACTCTCGACGGGCGAAGCATCAATTTTTCGCTGGCCCAATCCCGACCGCGAATCCTTGATACGTCCGGCAATGACCTTCCGGATCCCGGCGCGTGCAGCAAGGGTGGTGTGATCGTCTCGGACTGCAATGGCCACGTTCAAATCTTGGACCCGCAGGGTGGGAAGACAATCGTGATCGACTTTAGCGATCGAAACAATCCGACGCGCATCGAGAAATGATATGAATGAAACCGCGATTGCGCTTGGCTTTTTGCTTACCATCGTGGCTTCAAGCGCACACGGCGCAGGCACGGTGACCGCGTGCGGATGGGATGAACAGACCGGCAGCGGCACCAATCTGGCGCAGGCTCTGACCAGCGGCGGACTCGTTTTATTCAATTGTCCGCCCGGGACAAAAATCATTCTCACGAAATCCCGACACCTTCATCTCACTACAGCCATCAACGGCGGGAACGAGATAACCCTGGTCAGCAATGACTATTTGATCAAAGGCAGGGGGCTGATCCCGGCCATTCCAAACGAAGCGCGGTTCGTGGTCGATCAAGGGACGACGATTTTCGAGAACATCAAGTTTTCCGGTTTTACCCTGCCGCCGGTCAATGTGTACTACGGCGTCAACGCCGCTCTCGTGACAGTAAGCAAAGGCGGCGAATTGGACATGAACAACACGACGGTCAGCGCCACGGATACACCCATCGTCTCGCAGGGTCGTCTGCTCCTTGCAGGTGCCTCGTTTTTGCAAAATACGGGCATTGCAGTAGTGTCGATCGGTCCATACTTCAGGGCTATCAACACTGCTTTCAACGGGAACTCGCTTGCACTTTTCATGCACGAAGGCAGCGTCGAACACAGCGCTTTCCAAAATAATTCGCTCGGCGGGATCGTCGTTGATTATCCGCAAGGAGCGGTGCGTATCGCCTATGATTCGTTCGAATCCAACTCGGGAAGCGCTGCCGTCTACCTGTCGCAACGAGCCGGCGTTCCGGGGACGACCGCAAGTCTCGTTGCCAATCGATACGCGAATAACCAGGGCGGAAGTCAGCCCGGTGGTCTGGCTGTCGGAAATCCTGGAGCGCCTGCCATCTTCAACACCGGCCGACCGGTTCGATCGGCTGATCTCGCTGCGTACTTCAACTCGAAGCCTCCCCTTGCCATTGTGTCGAGCTACGAAATATTTTCGGATAATTCCAGTACCGCAAGTGCTGGGGCGGTGAACCTGACCCTCGTCTCCGGCGCTAACGCCTCGATCACTGCCGCTGAGTTTTTGCGCAATAGCTCACCCAAAGTTGGCGCCCTCGCTGCCTTGGACGGCACTGTCTCCATAGCGCACGGCATATTCAAGGCCAACAGAGGTCCCACAGCCTCGGCGATCCTGCAGCTGTCGGATAGTTCCGATTCGTCCATGGTTCTTGCCAACAGTCTGATTGTCGAAAACGTCGCCTCATCCGACGGTGCTGCTGTACGGCTGGTGGCAGGCACCGTGGTCAACACGACGATCGCGAGTAACACGGGTACGGGTATAAGAAATGATTCGGCAGGGTCAGCGATCGTTTTGGTGAACAACATCGTCAATGGCAACAGTGCCAATTGCAGCAACATTGCGGGCACTGCGTTCGCTAGAAACAACCTCCAGTTTCCTGGAACGAGCTGCGGCCCAGACAATGTCGGTGATCCGCGTCTAGACTCGTTTTACGTGCCGAGTCTTTCCAGTCTTGCAAGTCATGGGGGCGACGTCGCCGCCTGCCAGACGGCTCCAGTGTTTGGCAAGGATGTGCTGTTTCAATCGCGCGGGGCGGCCGGCAAAGCCTGCTCGATCGGTGCCTTCGAACGACCGCCCGTCGCGCTAGTGCCGCGATTGCCTGCAGAACGCGGTGTGTTATGAAAACAGCGCGCTGGATCAGCGTAGCAATCTTGTTGCCGTACCTTCAGTCTGCGGCGGCTAAGCCGCTGCCGCGCGACGTAGTCGCTCGCGCTATGGATACCGCGCAGCATTGCACCTCTCAGCGCATCAAGGTGCAAATGGAGCAGGCTGGGGCCATCCAAACGCGGCTCCTGGAACAAAGCCACGGAGCGATGCACCTGACAATCACCACCACCAGGGTGTCATCCGAGGTCATCGCGGTGGGCAACCAGGTCTATGCCCGACTGGATGCGGGTGCCTGGATCAAGAGTGATCACGTTCTCAACCTGGCAGTTTCCTTATGGCCGCAGTCACACTTCGTTGAACGGATGACTGCGGTCACGGTGTCCGGAAGCGGACCTGACGATCATACTTACACGGGTTTATTGCAATGGAGCGTGGGCGGCCCTGCATGCCACGGCACCATGGCAGTCGTCATTGCCGATCGAACGCATTTACCGGCGTCGCTCACATTCCAAGGCGTCTGCGATACCAAACCCACCACAATCACCGAAACGCTGACTTACCCCAAAGATATCGTGATTGTTGCTCCGACTTTGTGATCCGCTATGATGAGCCATGCGTATCGGGCTCGCCGGATGGAGCAATCCGCCCGCTCACAAGGCACTGAGGCGCGCGTCGCAGACACATCTGGAGTACTACGCGGAGTGCTTCTCGTGCGTGGAAATCAATTCTTCATTCCATCGCCCGCATAAAAGAGCGACCTATGCCGCCTGGCGAGTGGCAACACCCGCGCAATTCAAGTTTTCAGTCAAGATGCCGCGCACGATCACACACGACAGCGGCTTGGTGCACACGAAGGTCGAGTTGATGCAGTTCTACACGGCTATCGACGCACTGCTCCCAAAACTCGGCGCCGTGCTGATGCAGTTGCCTCCTAGCCTGGAATTTGACCCGCGCAGCGTGCGCGCCTTCTTAAAATCCATTCCGAGATGGAAGGAGGTTCGCCTGGTGTGCGAGCCGCGTCATGCGAGCTGGTTTACGCCTGCCGCCGACGCCCTGTTGGTTCGATCCGAAGTGGCCGCGTCGCCGCAGATCCCACTGCGATCGTCGGCGCCGACCAACCCGGCGGCAGTCGAGAGTGCGCCTATTTTCGCTGGCACGGCAGCCCGCGAAAATACTATTCGAGTTATCCCGACGTCGCGCTTAGGCACCTCGCGGTCGAAGTCACTGCGCTCGATGGCACTGACTCATGGTGCATCTTCGACAATACTGCGCGCTTTGCCGCGTGGGAGGATGCGCTGCGTCTCGCGTCTTACTGCAGCGGATTGAAGGCTTGAGATTTAGTCGGAGTTCGGGTCGATGTCGCGATTGGCGTCGACGTACTGAAAGTCCGCCGGCGCCTCGAAGTGCAACGCCGCCGCCCGTTCTCGGGGGAGCGAATCGATCTCGACGATCCTGAACTGCGGTTGACCATGGTCGGAGTCATCCCAGATTTCCATCGGTGCGCCCCACCGCGCTGACCAGCAAATCCGCGTACGGTGTCGGGCACCGTCATCGCCAAGGCGTTCGATGGCGCGCCAGGCGCACGACTCGAGTGGCGCAGCGGCGTTCAAGGGTGCCGCAGCACGCGTCAAACGATTCGCGCCATGCACGCGGTCGATGACGTGCGCGAGTCCATACCAATCGGTAAACACGCCGATGCGATAAAGATTTCTGCGCTCAACATCGATCACTCGACGCTGGTCGCGATCGACCAGACGGTAGAGGTAGTCACCGCGAGCAGACGATCGGGCGAGCAGATAGAGATCCACCCGATCGTCCGTCGCTCTGTGCAGGAAACGAACGCCGTCGCGCCACGCTTCCACCGTGTGATCGGTTCCGCGTCGATCCCGGTAACGCGCCTTGAAGTGCACTGCCTGAGGCTCATGCCCCAACCCAAACGCCGCATCCCAATTGGCAAACGGTGCGGCGACGGTCGCTGGTGCCGCAGAAACCGCCGTCGCGGCCAACAAAACCGCCAGCGCCAGTCCACCGCCGAGCCACACGCCAGTTTTTGCCATGCAGCTCATTGCCGCGTGGGCTTCGCTTGATCGAAATAGGTAAACGACTTGCCGGTGGCATCCGTGAGTATTTTCTCGCTGACGGTGAACGTGTACTGACTCAGCGTGGCATCGACGCTTGCGCCTGTGGGATCCGTCGGGTTCTGGATCACGAGTCCCGTGGCCGGTGTGGTGGGCGTCACGGCGGCGGGCGTTACTGTCGGTGCGGCCGTCGTGTCCGCGGTCAGGGCTTCGTGCAGCACTCGCCCGTCGGCATTCGGCAGGCTTAGGCCCAGGATAGTGGCCACCGTGGGCGCCACATCGACGTTGCCGCTCGGCAGCGCATCGACGTATCCGACCTTGAAGTCAGGACCCACCGCGACCAACGTATTGTGCACGTCGACCGGGCTGAAGCTACCATGCATGCCCCAGTTACCCTGCATGCTTTCGTATTCACGGCCGGGCACATCCGGATTGATTGCCGAGCGGAAGGTTTCGTCAAAGTTGAAACTCACCACCAGATCTGGCGTGCTCGTCGAGGTGCTTTCCAGCTTGACCATCGTCATGGGCAGCGTCCCCGCGGGGCAGACGCCTGCCGGACAGAATTTACTTTTGACGAAGATAGCGCCGTATTCTTTGCGGCTTTGCAGGATGGTCACGATGCGCTGCAAGCGCGTCGCATCGCCGTCCGGCAGATACAAGTAGTCGCTGCCACCGTTGGCGGCGATGACCGTGGTGTCCCCCGGCAGAGTAGCCGGTACCAGGTAACTGGCAGTTGAGAATTTGGCGCCGGGCGCGCAGCCGTGAGTTGCCGGCGCAGCCTCAATCTGAGTGGGATAGACATTGGTACCGTCCGCCTTGATGCCGGAGTGGACCGGGTCGTAGAGACAGCCGCTGCCATCGTATACATCCACCACGCCCTGCTTGCTAAGGATGTCGGCAGTGCGCACGTCGCCCGATACGGGATAACCCGTCGCGTCCAACGTCGTAAAGTCGAAGACGCCACTCCCGCCACCTGCATCACCGCTCAGTGCGCGCAGGGGAAAGAACGTCGAATCGCCGGCCACGAGACTGTGACCATGATCGTTGGCGACGATCACATCGGTCGTAGCAGCGATGCCGAGCGCGTCGAGCTTATCCAGCAACAGCCCGAGCAGAGCATCCTGACTCTGCAAACCGTTATGGTAATTGGGCGAGCCGGGACCGTAGGTATGTTCGGTGCTGTCCGGCGTGCGAAACCAGATCAATGATAAATCAGGATTGACGGTCGGCAGAATGTAGTCGACGTAAGCTCGCATCATATATTGGTTCGACGCATTGTGGAGCGAGCCCGCCGTGCTGCGCGGATCGGCGGTCACCCCGTCCGCGAGACGCGTGGTCGCCTGCGCCGCTGTCGGATCCCCGTTATTGGTGGCGAGCGTGATCGCGGACGAGCCCACACCGGCGCCGGTATACGTATAGTAATAAGGCGACAACGGCGTGCGCGCCGGCAAAGGAAATCCTGCTGCCTGAAGGCCGGTCGCGAGACTCTCGGGAAGTGCGACGCTTTCGTCCAACAGCACGCCGCCGCGTAGATAATCCTGCAGATAGGCGGGGCCGGTCTTGCCCACCGCTGCGGTTTTCAAGCCCGCTGCCTGCGCGGCCTGAAACAGGGTGCCCACGTTTAACAGCGCCTTGCTCTGCGTCTGATAAAAGGCCTCGAGGTCATCGAGAATGGCATAGTCCTCGGTGAATACCGGCTGAACGAATGCGTTGGTGCCGGCGGCCGCCGACACACCATAGCTGCCGGTGGCGCAGGCTTTCAGTGGCACACCGCTGGCATCGACCGGCGCGGCACAACCCGGGTTCGCCTGATACAGGGTGTTGCCATAGAACCCGGTTGTGCCCGGGAATGAGCCGGTAGCAAAGCTTGAAGCGTTCATCATCGTGAACGTCGGGTAAGTCGAGTGATTATCAGTGAAGTTGACACCCCGGCTATCGCGCAGGGCGAGCAAATGAGGCGTGTCCACCGCATTGATCGAGTCGGGACGCATGCCATCCCAGACAAAGATGATGACTTTGTGTTTCACCACCGGTGTCGTCGACCCCGGTTCGATGCTGTGGTCTCCTCCGCAGGCAGAAAGACAGACTGTTGCACCGAGCGATGCGACCCACCACCACCGAGCTCTAATCATCATCGAGATCCCCCATTGCAGCTGAAACGCGAACGGCCGGCCGCACTGTGCGTGCCTCGTGTGACATTCGTATGACTGCAAGGAGTGCCGGAGCTAACCGGCGCTTCGAACGCTCGCGATCCATTCGTCGACCAGCTTGTCGAGCACGGTGAGGGGGACGCCACCGTTCTCGAGCACGACGGCATGAAAATCCTTCAGTGCGAAACGCGGACCGAGCGCCCCCTCGGCGCGCTCGCGTAACTCGAGGATCTTCAATTGCCCGACCTTGTATGCGCATGCCTGGCCCGGCTGCCCCATGTAGCGTTCCACTTCTGAAATGACTTCGCTCTCGTTCATACCCGTGACGCTCGTCATGTACGCGATGGCTTTCTCACGGCTCCATCCTTTGGCGTGTAACCCGGTATCGACGACCAGCCGCGCCGCGCGGAACATCTCTGCTTCCAGGCGCCCGATATCACCGAATGGATCGTCGGTATACATGCCGATCTCGGCCGCCAGCCGCTCGGCGTAAAGCGCCCACCCTTCCGCATAGGCCGTGTACAGGCCTTCTTGACGGATAAGGGGAAGGTTCTTGAGTCCTTGGGCAACGGATATCTGGAAGTGATGCCCGGGGATGCCCTCATGGTAAGCCAGTGTCTTCATCGTCCAGGTCGCCGTTTCCGGCACATCACGTAGGTTCACGTAGAAAGTGCCGGGCCGCGAGCCATCGAGCGCCGCCGGAATATAGTATGCAGCCGCGGCGCCTTTTTCGGCCGCCAGCGGCACGCGGATCACCTGCAGCGGCGTCGTCGGGATGGATCGGAAGTACGCCGGCATTTTTGCGTTCACCTCATCGAGTATCTGTCGATACTTCTCCATCAATTGCTGGCGCCCGGCCTCCGTATTGGGGAGCAAAAACCTCGCATCCGCGTGCAGCGCATGCACGCGCTCGCCCACCGATCCGGCGACGAGCCCTTGCGCCTTGAGCAGCGCATCGACTTCGCCGCCGATGCGCGCCACCTCGGCGCGTCCAAGGGCATGAATCTCGTCAGGCGAGTAATCGGTCGTGGTCATCTGCTTCAGCGTCGCGGCGTAATACGCAGGTCCATCCGGCAATCGATCGACGCCCGCCGTCTGCGTCGCTGCAGCCGGGCGCTGCGCCTCGAGCGCGGCTAACATGCGCGAGTAGGCCGGGTAAATCTTTGACTGCACCGTCTGTGTTGCCTGGCGCAGCAGATCGCGTCGCACCTCAGGCGTGATCCCCGTGACGGGCTTCATGCGCTCTTCAAACGTCGTGACCAGCGCATTGGTTTCAGGAGGGCCAGTCGTCGCGTCCTTGATGCCAAGTTCGGCCTTGTCGAGCAGCGCGAGCGGCATGATCACACCCACCCGGGCCTGACGCTGCATTTCTGCAACCGCTGCATCGAGTTTCGCGCCAGTGGCCTGCAGACGCTTGACGTAATTACGAGCGGTCTTTTCATTGCTGACGCCATGCTGTGTTTCCAGAAACTGGGCCAGCTGCACCTGCGTTCCCCACATGGGCGCAAGCGGATATAAGCCCTCGGAGGACAACCATCCGAAACGGGCGAAGGAGCGCGAGGTCTCGTACTGATTGACGAGGATGTCATAGGTCACTTGATCCTGGCGGTCGAGCTTGGCTCGGTCGAAATGCAGGACTTCGCCCAGGAATTTTTCAAACTGCTGATAGTCACGATCGCGTTTTTCGACTCCGACCGCTGCCAGCTTGCCGGAGTGCCGGTCGAGGACCGATCCATCCACCACCCCAACCTGTGTCAGCAGCTCTGGGTTGTCGAGCAAGAACAGAAGTGCCTGTCGATTTGCGAGTTCGTTAATGGTGAAAGGTGTGCCGATACAGATCCGATACCCGGCGTACGTCACGATCAGCAGCACCACCGCACCCACCCACCCCAGCGTCTTCCATAGCCTTTTCATCGACAGGTCCTCGAGGCAGTGCAGCAGCAATCAGTCTAGCGCAGGGACATTCTCATCGTCTCGTATAGGCTAGTCGCGCAAGCAGGTGCATCGGTAGGTTCTCAGCGAATTTCTTCACGTAATAGTTCTGCAGCAGAAAGGCGGGCCCACCATGAACGCCGTGGAGACCGTAATGCAAAAGGGCGAGGCCGCCCTTGCTCCAGCACAAGGCAAAGCCGATATTCTGATAGAGAAAGAAGATGCGCCTTGATTTCAAATAGCGATTAGTCCTGTCACGTTATTCTCCATCAGATTTTCCAGATATCGATCTTCATTGCGTCTTGCCGGAGTTGCCCTATCAGGCCGGATACACCGAGGGTTGAAAGGTGCGGATAAATCACCGGGGGAATTCACCTGCAGTCCTTATGGGGATGGCTCTCGCGGTAATCCTCGAACCATGCCGATAACTGTGACAACGCGGTTTGAGCATCAGGACGATCGTGGACGAACACGTAATCTCGCTTGGAGGTTTTGACGAACGCCTCCGCCATCCCGTTCGCCTGGGGATGGTTGCCGAATTCGACGACAACCCGCAACGCTCGCTCGCATCTCGATGATGAGAGCGAATTGCCGTTGACTCTACCCTTTAATTGCAACCATCGAGTCGAGACGGCATGATCATTCGCGACCCATCATCAATCGCATCCACCGGTCTGCCATTGGGAGCCCAAGGATTCCAGAGCAGACGCCATTGATCCCGGCTCGTCGATGCGGCCTGAAGTCACAACATAGCGATCAGGTCTAACCAACAGAATTCGACCATTATACGGTTCGAATTGCTCAGGATAGCGTTCGACAAAGGCAACCGTGACATCCTCCGCGCTGATGACTTGCTCGCCGAATGTGGAATCGACGACCGCCACGCACCGAGGAGACAGGCCGGCAATTGCCGGATTATTGCCGACGCGCCGTAGGCTTGCAGGAGCAACTCCTATACTGAGTAGCGCGAAACCAGTACCCAGACACTCGTCGAGCAACACGGCAGCCCCACTCGACAGGACTACCTTCGGCTGCTCGAGCATGCGTCCAACCAAGGTTTTTCCTGCCGGAAGGCCGTCGGAAAGCATGAAGCCCGATTGGAACCGGGGCTTAGGTTTGTACTTCATTTCGGCAAAGAAGCGCTTGGCAGCCGGCCATAAGCTGAGAGCCAAAAAGCTGCGCTGAGTGATGAATCCATGCAGCCATGACCTTGGAGCCATAACCCGGCCCATACGCAAGGCCAGGTGAATCATCTGGGTCACATGAGTTCGCCGCTCCAATTCATAAGTCGACAGTACTGCAGTCGAAATCCGTTCAGAGGCAACCAAAGCCAATTTCCAAGCAAGATTACTGCTGTCGCGAATGCCACTGTTCATACCTTGGCCGGCAAAAGGCGGCGTCAGGTGGGCGGCATCGCCCGCTAAGAAAACGCGCCGGTCCGACCAACGTGTTGCAACGCGGGCATGGAAGGCATAAATCACTTTCCGCACGAGGATGCTGTCGCGGTGAGCGCCATGCAGGTCTAGTAGCTGCTGCACCTTGTCGCTCGTGAGCATGTCCTCGTCCCGCTCATGCGCATGCAATTTGAACTCAAAACGACGCGTCAAATCTGGACCCGGCAATGCAATACAGGGGCGTCTGGAATCGCAGTAGACCATTGTGTTGCGGCGTGGTGAGGGCGAATTGGACAAGTCGACGATGAGCCAGCGTTCCGCAAAAGTCTCACCCTGCAATGTCACGCCCATCTGCCGACGCACCGTGCTCCCGGCTCCATCGCATCCGATTAAATACTTGCAGCGGATAGTTCTGGCCCTGCCATGCTCGTCATTGATCCACGCAGTTACTCCATGCGGGTCCTGTTCGAATTTCGTCAGAGTCCATCCAAAGGATGTTGCAACGGTGGAAAATCTTGCCGTCCCTAGCCGCAGCTGCGCTTCCAACAAAGGTTGGCGAAACGCATTGCGTCGCGGAAATCCAAACGGTTTGCTCGACGGTTCAACGGTGAGGAAGCAGCGGCCGTCGGGCATCAAGTAGTCGGACCCGTAGCCCGGTACGAGGCTGCGAAGCACCGTATCGCCCAGCCCGATCGTATGAGTGGTGCGCAGTGACTCGTCATCGATGGAAACTGCGCGGGGTTCTTGCCCAGTGGAGGGATTGCGTTCGACCAGCAGCGCGCTTGCCCCGTGAATTCCCAGCAAATTGGCCAGCATGAGACCCGTGGGACCGGCGCCGATCACCAAGATATCGACGTTTTCGACACGGTCTGCCCGATGTTCCGGGCGCAGACCCAGCGGCTTCTCAGGAATGGATGTTGAGCCCATGTCGGATCGTGCGGATACAGGGCATCTCGCACGAGATGCTCAGCTTCGCAAAGGTGCCCGGCCCCAGCTATTCAGAGTTCGCTCCTCGTGAGGCCACGCGCCGATGGGACGTTTCGCTGTCACCTCTTCCAGCTCGGCCGATATCTCCACCCAGTTTCCATCCGGATCATGTACGAAAACAAACAGATTATTGCCGGGGCCATGACGGCCCGGACCCCACTCGATCGGAACACGCTGCGATGCAAAGTGGTCGCCCCAGTCGCGGATGCTGTTCCAATCCGACGCCTCGTAACAGTGATGATCCAACCGGTTCGAGTCGGCATGAAAGATGGCGAGACTGTGATGTTCATGATCCGAGCGCAAGAAACATGTGCGCATCGAACCCACTCCGTCGACGACGCGATCTGTCAGCTGGAATCCAACTATGTCGCGGTAAAAGTTCAGCATTCGCTCTGCTTGAGTGCTGGCGAATACCAGGTGCTGCAATCTGGCCGGCAGCCCCCCGGCGTTCGATGACACAACCTCGTCCAACTTGCGGAGCCCAAAAATAATGCGGTGGCCGTCGGGATCGGTAATTCCCACCGATGACGCTTCGAAAAAAGGTGTGGCCGCAGATTGAAATGCCACGTTCGCCGCATCGAGCCGCCGCGTCAGCGCGGTGAGCACATTGCTGTCGGACACGGCAAACGACGCATACCCAAGCGTTCCTTTGACGCCCGGGGCAATCAACAGCGAACGCTGCGGCCCCCGGCAAAGCCACTGATCGTGCGTCGAAGTAACCAACATCCCAAAGCATCTTCCATAGAATTCTGCGAGTTTTTGAGGATCGCTGGATAGGAGTTGCAGATGATCGAGGCGGGCCTCGAAAGGGAGTTGTGCGTCGTTACTCTCGAGCAGCTTATTCATCTATTGCTCATGGTTTGCGTTGACGGCCCATAATACCATGCGATCGTACGTACACCAATTGAACGCACCGCTATGGATGAGTAACAGCGCTTTCTCAGGGTGCTTGGCGCGGCGTTCCAGGTCAAAGCGTGTCCTTCAGTGCTATTTGCTGATCCCCGAGTTTGTCGAGATTCGGCCGCGCGCGCTCCGCGATCAGATTGCGGGCCGCCATATAATCCTTCGAACGGTTGATTGCCTCCACGGCCAACAGTTCCCCCCTCTTCAAATAGCACACCGAAAAGCTACGCAGAGCCGGATCGCCACGCGTCACCTGCTGATCGTTTCCTTGGGACAAGCCGACGATAAGTAGTTTGCTGTCGTACTGGTCTGACCAGAACCAGGGCACGCGGTCGTGGATGGTAGGCCTGTCAAGGATGTTGAGCGACGCGGCCTTGGCCTGCTCGAAGGCATTGTCTACTGATTCCAGGCGCACCCGCATATCAAAGCGTAGCGAGGGATGACTGGTGCAATCTCCGGCGGCAAACACAGCAGGATCGCTGGTGCGGCAATACTCGTCGACTACCACGCCGTTATCGCAAGCTAAGCCAGCGTCCGCTGCCAACCTTACGTTAGCCGACGCGCCGACGCCTACCAGCACAAGGTCTGCACCGTGGCTGCCGCCGTCAGCGCACACCACGCGCTCCACCCGGCCCGCCCCTTCCAAGCGGACCACCCGCGAATTGCAGATGAGCTGGACACCGTGGGAGCGATGTTCTGCCGCAAAGTAGTCCGAGACGGTGCGCGCCACCACCCGGTTCATCACGCGGTCCGCCATCTCGAGCACGGTGACCTCGCATCCCATTTTGCGCGCCGTCGCCGCGGTTTCGAGGCCTATATAGCCGCCGCCAATAATCACCACTCGCGCGTGTGTCGCCATGACTCGTTGCAGTGCTGTCGCGTCGGTCATGCTGCGCAAGTAATGCACGCCTGGCAGATCCGCGCCTGGGCAGGTCAGCCGGCGCGAGGTGGCCCCGGTGCACAGCAGGAGCCGGTCGTAAACCACATCCTCGCCCGTCGACAACGTGACACGGCGTTGCGCGAGCTGGAGATGGATCGCGCTCACCTCCAATTTCAATTCGATCTGGTGCTCGTCGTAGAAAGATTGATGCCGCAACAACAATCGCTCGGGCGCAAGTTCGCCAGACAAAAATCGCTTCGACAGCGGCGGACGCTGGTAAGGCAGATGCGCTTCGTCGCTCACCATGACGAGCCGCCCGACGAAACCCTCGCGACGCAAGGTGTCGATGGCTTGTGCGCCTGCCTGACCGCCTCCGATGATGAGAATAGTGGATGTCAAAGTGGCTAAACCAGTGATCGCGGCCCGGGAAGACACATTGTGCTCTGCCCGTGAATTCAATAGTACACCATTCGTTAGTACTCTATTTAACACCGGGAAAGGCATAACTGCGGTGATCATACCCAAAAAATTCTATCCGACGAATGGATGGTGTACGTATTAACGGTTGACTAGCGATTGGCCTACTGTCACGATTTGCCAGGCTGGCGGCGAGAACGGCTGTTTTTGCTGCGCTGAGAGACATATAAATCAGAGCCGAGTCACGGCGAGGGGAGTGGCAGAATGAAGATCTATTTTGCGCGCGCATCTATCAGCATGCGAATGGCAGGGCTGTCGGTCATCATGGGAATGGCGACGTGGAGCGCAACCGCCCATGGCGAGAACGCAGTGTCGGACGCCACGACGGCTCCGCACTCTGAGCCGGACAACGCGCTCGCGGAGATCATAGTGACCGCTGAAAAGCGCTCGACTTCCATCCAGGACACGCCCATCGCAATGGACGCCTTTGCGGGTGAGGACATTCGTCGTTCAGCCATCAGTAACATCTCAGGTTTGACGCGCATCGCACCTGATCTGCAGATGTTGCAGACTGATCGTACGTTGCAACTCAGCATTCGCGGTGTGAGCAGCCTCGATGTGTCGAGTTCGAGCGACCCTGCGCTGACGGTCAATCTCGACGGCGAATACATCAACAGCGGGACCGCCATCAACGCCGCCCTGTTTGACTTGGAGCGGGTGGAGGTGCTGCGTGGACCGCAGGGGACGCTCTACGGGCGTAATTCCACCGCTGGCGCCCTTAATCTGATCGCGGCGAAACCCATTCTTTCGCAATTCGAGGGTTACGTGACGGCGGGCTACGGAAATTACGACGCCAAACACGGCGAAGCGGCACTCAACCTGCCTGTCGGCGACAAAGTAGCCATTAGACTGTCGTTATTTCATGACGACCATTCGGGCTACAGGGATAACCATCCTGCGATCAATGGCGACAACGCCAATACGTCGGCGGCACGCATCTCCTTGCTGGCAAAGCCGAATGACAGACTGACCATGTACGTGGCGGGAGAATTCGTCGACGAGAACCAGGGACAGATCGCTCAATATGGCGTGGCGGTGGATGGGTCGACTCCCGGATTGGTGCCTTATACCAACCCTCAGAACCCCGCGCAGTCGAGCTTCATTCCGTCTCAGTCCAGATTTGTCTACGACGCCTCTCGTTTCCCGCTTTCGACGAACGGGTCTTTTCAATCGCATCAATATGCCCTTCGCGGACGGATTGATTACGATTTCGATTCTGCAGTCCTGACCTACGTGGGTGGCGCTCGCTACATACGGTCAGCCGAAGTTCAGGAATACGACGGGCTGGCACCGGACGGTGGTATCCATTACATCGCCAACGACCCGAACCTGGACTCGCATACTCAGAGCCATGAGCTTCGATTGTCGAGCAGCCCGTCGAGTCCGCTGATTTGGCAAACCGGCGTGTTTTTCTTTCGCGAAACTCAAAGTGTCGCTCAAAGTCTGTACGCGACGAATTTTTTCATCCCACCCTTCCCCCCAACCGGCATCTACGTCAACACGTTTTACCGGCCTGACCTGAAAGACACCTCACCGGCGGTCTTCGGTCAGATGAGCATTCCGGTGATCCAGGATACGTTGAGCGTGACTGCGGGAATCCGCTACACCTCGGACAAAAAGACCGGCACCTTTTATAATTGTCCGTTCAATTTTGCAAATTTCGTGATCGGTAACGTCACCGCATTGCCGGGTACGAATTGTGACGGCGTGACCGTCACTCCTCAGAAGTACTCCGGCAGCAAAGTGACATGGAGCACCGGAATCGATTGGCATCCGGCACCTGGGCATCTCGTATTCGGAAAAGTTTCCTCGGGTTATAAAGCGGGCGGCTTCGATAACGCAGGCTCATTCAACCCAGAATCCCTGTTGGCCTACGAGATCGGTTCGAAAAACGAATTTTTAGACCGGCGATTGCAGTTCAACGCCGATGTCTTTTATTACCATTACACCAATCAACAAGTGCAGGTGTTTCTCAATCCGACCATTGCGTTCACCACAGAAAATGCCGGCGCATCGAGAATCTACGGTCTAGAGACAGATACCCACTTTCAACTGACTGCGGCCGACAGGCTGAACTTCACCGCCAACTACCTGAACGCCAAGTTCACCAAGTATGAAGGGAACTTCAGCACCTTGAGCGGCACCGCCTATCCGGCAAATCTCGCGGATCACCAGCCGCCACTGGCACCCCGTTATGTGTTCTCGCTCGGCTATGATCATACCTTCACGCTGGGGAATGCCGGCACGCTCAGCGCGGACGGTGCCATCCGTTACACCACCAGCTACTTTTTATCTGTGGATAACTGGGCCAGCGACAGACAGGCGGGCTACTCTCGAACTGAACTCGGCCTCGAATACAACACACCCAACAAGAGTTTTACGGTCCGCGGTTATGTGCATAATGTCGAGGACAAGATCGTCAAGACCCGCGCTGCGTACATCAATACCCCGTCCGAATATGTGTTCGAGTTCGGTGATCCGCGTACCTTTGGGGTTCAGGTGACCAAGAAGTTTTAGCTTACCGGGCGGTCATACGAGAATTAAGCCTTCGCATGACCGCCCACTTGGGTTATCGAGACCGAACCTAGGACTCCGCCTGCCACCATGCAGCGAGCGACTGCTCCACGCAGACACTGAAACTCAGCCGCAGGCGGCTTCGAATGCAATCACTGAGGATTGGCTGGGTCCAACCCTTGCCTTACAGCCTTCTTCGACAACGCAAGTACGACAAGGCCTGCAATGATCGGGCTTGCCGCCAGGCCGAGAAACATCGCTGACGCCGGAACTGCGCGCGCGATCAGCAGGCCCCCTAACCACGGCGCGAGGGCGGCTCCGAGACGCATCGCGGCAACCGCCCACCCGATGCCTCGCGCCCTGAGATCTTCTTTGTACAGGACGCCTGCAACGACTCCCATGAGATTCACCGAGCTCACCGACAGTGCTCCCGCCAAGCCGCAAGCGAGAAAAAAAGCGTGCTCGTTGCCAAAGGATTGACTCAACAATACAAATGCGGGTCCACCCAGCATCATGGTCACCGCGACTGGGAAGAACAGTTTGCCGATTTTGTCGATGAAGCGGGCAAGAAGTATCGCGAAGATCAGGCCCGATATGGCAAAGATTGACGGTCCGATTGCGGCGCTGCCCGCACTGATATGCGCCAGACGCGCCAGGCTCGGCAACCAGCTCAACGCGAAGAACATCGGTACCGCCGATGCGACGAATGCAGCCCACAGCAATAGCGTGAGCTTCCATTGACCGGCACGAAACAATCGTGCGATGCCGGCTCGCGATAAAGGCCTGCCCACGTCGACTTCGGCCGCCCTTTTTTTCGAAGACGCGTGAATCGGAACGAATACCATGGCAAGAATCGACAGAACAGCCGGCATCGCGCCACCGATGGTGAATAGACCACGCCAGCCGAAATGGGGCTCGACGATCGTGACCAATGGTCCGCACAGACTGACGCCGGCAGCAGAGCCTACCGAGGTGAGCGTCACCGCGGTCGCGCGCAAGCGCTCCGGCACTATTTCGAAGATGGAAGACGCGACCACCGGAAAGAGCCCCCCTAACGCGAGCCCAGTCAGAAGCCTGACGACGATCAACTCGGCGCCCGTTCGAACGAATACCGTGGAGAAACATCCGATCGAAAAGGAGATGGTTGCCGTGAGCAGCGCAGCCTTTCGACCGATGGTGTCAGCGATCGAGCCGAACAGCACAGCACCCAATGCAGTGCCGATGTAAGCGGCGCTGAACGCCGCACCCAGCGACTCATATCCAATGCCCAATTCGTCCCGCAAGAACGGAGCGGTGAATGACAACACGGCCTGATCTATTCCATCAGTCACCTGCAAAGCAAACAAAATGGCAATCACGACCGCAGCCCGCGATCCCGACTCATTCGTACCAGGCCACATCGCGGCTATCAACGAGCCGATACTTGGATCGGAGCGCCGGCAGTTGTGTTCCGCGCCAATTCCCCGGTCGCAGGCGGAAGGTGTGCAAGCTCCGCAGCCGCGGCCGCGGCCAGTCTTCCAGAGGTAAAGGCCCAGGCAAGTCCATGCCCATGACCCGAAACTGTAAACCGTCCTTGACCGGTATTGCCGGCGGCGAACAAACCGCTGATGGGGATGTCGTTTTGATCGAGAACGCGCAGCTTCGTGTCGACCGCCAGGCCAACGGGCGCCGGCAGTCCCCACAGCTTCAGGGGTCCAAGGGCGTAGTAAGCTCCCTCGACCAGCTTTTTCCCCTCTTCTCGCTCGCCGTTGACGCATTTCAGAGTGGCTAAAAAATTGTCTTCGGTGATGGAAAGCCTTGCAGCAAGTTCCCGGGCCGAATCACCAGAAACATAAAGATCCGGGCGTGACCGTCTGTAATCCGATAAGTAGGCGTAGCCGACTCCCGGCGCGGTCGATACGAAATGAGGCCATTGCGAGAATTTAGCAGCCAGACGGGAGTCCAAAATCAACCAGCACTCCCGCGTTTCTTCTTGAGCCAGACTCAGCTCTGCGATGCCAGTATCGCCGCCCACCCGCCGACCTTGTTTATTCACCAAAATCGCACCGGCTTTGAAGATTTCGGGATCCGGCCGTAACGCCGCGGTGATGAAGCTCATGATGAACGGACGAGTAAGCTTCGAGGGCAGCCGCTTCACGGCCCAAGCCATGAACGCGGTCGCAGCTCGATTCAGCGGCAGACTTTGGAGAAATGGATTTCGCGGTGGGGCAACGAAGCGCATGCGCATGACATGCTCGGGGCCCATGTCGGGGCGGTGCACGACTCGGCCGCCCAGCTCGCAGGCCATCACATGTCCATCACCCGTCGCCAGAGGATTCCAGGGTGGTATGCCCGACGGCCACGACTTGATGAACTGACGCAGCAGCACCTCGTTTGCTTCCATAGAACCACTGGCGAGTATGACGCCGTGCTTGGAGCGGAAACTCAGGTCGTCTCCAGACACATTGGCGGCAAGCACGCCAACCACCTTGCCAGCCTCAGTAATCAAGCTCCTGACTCGGCAGTCGAGTTCTATTTCAACGCCCAACTTTCGGCAGGCTTGCTCGAGACGCTGAATGTATATCTTGGAGGTCGGAACGACCTGATGCATGCGATCCGCGCTGCTGGGCGGCTGCGGAAACGGCCCGAGGAAAACCACGCCAAGCCTTTTGAGGATTTCCACGGTCTCGCCCACGTGCTCGGCGAGGAGCGCCCGCAGCGCCGGGTCATCCTCAATTCCAAATCGTAGAGTTGCCGCCTCAAGGTCCGCGGCGTGACTCTCGGGGGAGTCTTTGATTCCGGCGGCGGCTTGATAGCTGGTCTGCGAGGCGGAAATCGACCCCACCGACAACGCCGTGGTGCCCCCGAGCTGGGCCGCTTTCTCCAGAAGTACCACTTGCATACCGCGCTCGGCGGCCGTAAAAGCGGCCATCAGACCGGCGCCCCCGCCGCCGACCACGATCAAATCGACGTTGTCGACCGTCGCCATCTAACCGCCAAATCCCGCTTTGGGTTGCTCGTTCACTGATCTCGTCGATTCGATAAACGCACTGACCAGAGCGTTGAAGACATTGGCATGCTCGATCTGAGCCCAGTGACCGCAGCGATTGAACACGAGCAACTGGGCATTACGAAGTACGCTGAGGACCCGCAAGCTCGCCTCCAAAGGCACTATGCGATCGTCACGTCCATGGATGATGAGTGCCGGAATGCTCAAGTTAGGCAGCTTGGCTGCGAGTTCGGTCGCTTCCGACTTGCGGGGCGTCATTTTTCCCAGTTCGGTGCGTCGGAGGAAATTCTGCAAATGGCGCGGGTTGTCCAAAGCACTTTTGCTCCGCGCGATCAACAGGTCTTCCGTGATGTAGGATGGGTCGAAGAGCATGGCCTCGCACAAGCGGCGGAAATTTTCCTTGGACGGGTCGCGATAGGTTTGTACGAGCACCTGCATGCCCGCAGTCGCACCCGCCGGCGACATGGTCATTGGAAGTCCCAAGCCGCCCGCAGCCGCACCCATCGCCACAATGTGCGATACGCGATCGGTGTGCTCGACCGCCAGATTGAGTGTGATCACGCTTCCCATCGAATTGCCGACCAAGGCCGCCTTTTCAATATTCAATGTGTCCATCAACAGCTTGATGGACTCGGCTTGGGTCTTCGGGACATCTTCGATGTCAGGATCGAACTCTTCCGATTTTCCGTAGCCCGGCACGTCGGGCAAGATCACCCTAAAACGTTGCGCTAGAGCATGTGCATTGTCCCGATAGTTGCTCCACCCCGAAGCGCCCGGTCCGCCGCCGTGCAGCATGATGATCGGATAGCCTGAACCCATTTCGTTGTAGTGGATCTTCCACTTGCTGGTCTGCGCGTAGCGACTCGTGGATTGTTCGGTTAGATCCATCGACTTCCCCCCAGAAAGATTCTGCCTGGACAGCGAATCAAAATAACACATTACTACAGATGGTTGGTATACTACTTATCGCGCGAAATGAATTTGAAGGCGGTCTCAAGGCACCCGGCTCCACGGCCTTGTTTGCAAAGGACTCGATGATGCTGACGCTTTATCATCATCCCACGGCGGTTTGTGCCGCAAAAGTTCGTTTGGTTCTCGCGGAAAAACAACTCACTTGGGACGGTCGCATTGTCGATCTGAGCCACGGTGGGCAGCGTCGGCCGGAGTATCTGGCGCTGAATCGGAATGGAGTTGTTCCTACCTTGGTGCATGACGAGAATGTCGTCATCGAGTCCACGGTGATCAGCGAATATCTCGACGACGTCTTTCCCGCACCACCACTGCGTCCCGCCGACCCGCTCGGACGCGCCCGAATGCGTCTCTGGACCAAACGAGAGGATGGCATTCACGATGCCATCCATACGATAACCAGCGTGAGCGTCTTCTGCCCTCTGCAACGGACGCGCAGCGCTGACGAGCAGACGCAATGGACAGCGAACATCGCGGAGCTTGCCAAACGCCAGAAATGGGCCGAATTGATGCGCGACGGTTTCGAAGCAAACGCCTTGCAGCTTGCGCTTGTCAGACTCGACGATTTGATACGCGACATGGAGGTCAATCTGGCCGGGGCTCCGTGGCTCGCAGGGAATGCCTTCACACTGGCCGATTCTGGTTTGATTTCGTTCTTTGCACGTCTCGATGCGCTTTCGCTCGATTTCCTGCTGGCAGATGCCCCGCGTGTCGCCGGCTGGTACGCGCGATGTGTGGCTCGGCCCAGCTTTGATGCGGCAATCGGACGGTTCAGCGCCGATCCCATGCAAATCATGATCAACACCTACGGCAAGCAATCGCAAAGATCCGTGCGGGCAGCGTGGACGACAGCGACTCATTACTCTGCGGCTATCGAGCCCCGGCATCAAAACCAATCCTGAGGCACCTTATGGCTGACAACAATGCAAGCCGCATACCCGCGCCGACCAATCCAGAGCTGATCGCTGCGATGCATCGCTTGAATCTCAAGCCGCTCTGGGATTTGTACAAGGGATTGAACACACGCGAGCCACGTTTTTTAGAACCGATGTTTTGGCCGTGGTCTGAGTTGGAGCCGTTGATCGAGCGGGCCTCCGCCGAGGTCGATATGGCCCATGCCGAAAGACGCGCCCTCATGCTGAGCCATCCGACCCTGACTGGCACCACCTTTACCACCCCCACCCTGTCCGCGGCGCTGCAAATTCTGGAGCCCGGGGAGCATGCGCCCTCCCACCGCCATACCCTCGCGGCACTACGATTTGTCTTGACCGGGGACGGTGCCATCACGGTGACCGATGGTAAGCACTGCCTCATGGAACCCGGCGATCTCGTCCTGACTCCCGCATGGACCTGGCACAGGCATTTTCATCCCGGAAAACAACGGGCGGTCTGGCTCGACGGTCTCGATGCCCCGCTTTGCACCGCGCTAGGCACGGTCTTTTTTGAACATGGTCCGGGTCCCGAAGACTCGCTATTGACACCCAAGGAATCCGACTCGGCCATGTTCGGCGGCGGGATTTTGCCGCAAAGCTCAGTTATCGCTCACCAGCACACTTATTCGCCGCTGTTTCGATATCCGTGGGCTTCGGTGAGCAAAGCGCTCGATGCGATGGCACCAGCCGCGGATGGCTCACGGCGGGTCCGTTATGTGAATCCCACCGATGGCGGCCCGGTCATGCCGACGATCGACTGCTACGCCGAGCGTTTTGAGGCGGGCAAAACGACGCAACCGTATCGCGTGAGTTCCACCGCGATCGTTGCCGTGGTCGAAGGTGAGGGCTCAACTCGTGTTGGAGAGAAGCAGTTCGCGTGGAAGAAGCACGATATTTTCACGCTGCCGCGATGGCAATGGATCGAACACGCGGCCGCCGCTGGCCCCGCCAGTCTTTTCCTGATGACCGATCGCTCCTTGATCGCAAGCATCGGCCACCTGCGGGAAGAAAGAAAAGTGCCGGGTTAATTGGCCTCATCGACCCGCATGGGTGCAAACGACTAATCGGTCGCTTCGTCTGCGACGCCGTTGCGCAGAATCCCGATGCCGTCGATCTCAACCTCGACGCAATCACCGGGCTTCATCCATAACTGCGGATTGCGCTTATCGCCGACTCCGCCAGGCGTTCCCGTGGCGATCACGTCCCCAGGTTCGAGGCGGGTGAACGAAGCGCAATATTCAATGAGTTTCGGAATGCTGAATATCATGTCGCCGAGCGTTGCAGCCTGTACAACTGTGCCATTCAAGCGGGTCATGATGCGCTGTGAACCGATTTTCCCGAATTCGTCGGGAGTGACCATCCACGGACCGAACGCGCCCGTCTGCGGGAAGTTCTTTCCGGGCGTGAACTGACTGGTATGTCGCTGCCAGTCTCGGAGCGTGCCGTCGTTGTAGCAAGCATAGCCCGCAATGTGATTCCAGGCTTGCTCCTGCGTAATGTAACGGCCGGGTTTGCCGATGATGACGGCCAACTCCCCCTCATAATCGAGCGACGTCGACACCCGGGGCCGCTGAATTTGCGCCAGATGGCCGGTTTGACTGTTGGCGAAGCGCGCGAATATCGTGGGCTGGTCGACCACCGCGCGGCCGATTTCTTTGCGATGCATTTCATAGTTCAATCCCACGCAGAGAATCTTCCCCGGGTTTGCGATTACCGGCAGCCACTGAACGTCCTCGATTGCAATGCGCGGCGCGGCGTTTGCCTGTGACATCACCTCGGCCTCTGCGCCGGCCGCGATCAGCGCCCGTAGATCACGATAGCGTGTTTGCAAAACCTGGCCTATGTCCAAGATGCAATTGCCGTCGACGACTCCCCAGCTCGTACGCGACGCGATCGAAAAAGATGCAAGCTTCATTGTGGCTCCAGGCGGGTTTGACTATTTGAGGGCGGTGGTTTCGTCAAAGCCACCGCTGTTGCATATTGGGAAGTATACCAACTATGAGTAAACAAATTATTGCTCGGCACGACTCAAACGTCGTCCAAGCGGGTGCGCAGTGTCACGATGACCATTGGGAAGCGCTCGCAGCAAGACTCAGCTAGCGCTTGATGCGCCAAAGGTCCCATGCACGCCCGACCTGGCTATCGTTGACGGAGGTCGCAGCCGCCGCCTCCGCCGCGTTGAGGTATTCGACCTTGCCGATCCCCATCGCGAGCAGCTGAATCCGGGCATTTAGCTCGGTGTAAATGGCGCGAAACACCGCTTGTCGAAGCGTTGCGCCAACTACCGTGACGCCATGGCCTCGCATCAGCACCACCGCCGAACTGCCCAGAGTTTCCGCCAGCGCCTCTGCATACGGTCGATTACGGATCAGCATATCCGTAGCTTGGCCGCCGACATCACGGATCTCAAACACGGGCGCGCCCAAAGCCAGAAACCCGGCCATGTGATAAATCGGCCGCAGCATCGCGCCTTTCACCGTCCCGAACGGAATGGTCGTCGCCGAGTGGCTGTGTACGATGGCATGCACGTCCGGACGCGCTTGATAAATCGCCGCATGAATGAAGCGTTCGAGGTAGGGAGGACGTGCATCGCTCGCACACTCAGCGCTCTGCAAATCGAATGTCAGAATATCATCGGAGGTCACGAGCAGCGGCGCCATGCTGCGCGCCAGAATAAAATGCTGCGGTCCGCTACGAGCGCTTACATGACCGAATCCGTCGACGACTCCCTCACGCGCGAGAATGTGATTTGCGGTTACAAGGTCTTCGCACAACCCAGGCACGATGGACATCGTAGAATTCTGATCACGCCGACTCGACCAATGTCGCAGCCCTATTTACCGCTGCGCGCTGCTTTACCCCGTCATAAACTTCATGATCCAACGGAACTCGGCTATAAATATTATTCACCTGCACGATCTTCGATAGGAGCGAGAGGAACACTGCCTGCTCGTCTGCGGCAAGCGGCGCAAGCAGCCGCTTCTGGATGCGATCGAGCATCGGAACAATATCCTTGATTATCTTTTTTCCCTTGGGGGTAGCGTTGAGCACATGGCAGCGTCGATCGGTAGTCGAACGTACACGCGTGATCAAATTCTTCGCAACGAGCCGATCAAGAACCTTGACGAGCGTTGTTTTGTCCAGTGCAATGACCCCGCTTAGGCTGGCTTGATCGAGATCTGGCAATTGCACGATGGCATTCAGTGCTGAGTACTGAACCGAGGTAAGGCCCAGTTCTGCCGTCTCGTTCAAAAATAACGCCTGTGAAATTTGGTATGTGCGGCGAATGAGGTGCCCCGCGCGCGCATGAGCTGCTTCTAACACTTGAGCCTCTCGTAGAGTTTCACAATCTGCAGGTTAAATAGATCAGTGTACATACTAACCCACCGAGCGCCTCTTGTGACGGCTGCTCAAGCGACGCGAATCGTCATTTGTCCCAATCCGGCGATGCCCGCCTGCAACGTGTCGCCGGACACGATCGGGCCCACCCCCTCCGGGGTACCGGTGTACAAGAGGTCTCCCGGCTCGAGCGTATAAAAAGAGCTGGCGAATTCTATGAGGCGGGCGACTCCGTACACCATGTGGGCAGTATTGGACTGCTGCCGGCATGCTCCGTTGAGATCCAATCTCAGTTCGAGCGCGTTGGGATCGCGGATCTCATCGGCGCTGGTCAGCCACGGGCCGACGATGGCGTATCCGTCGATGGATTTACGGAAGCTGCGATCCTCCGGTCCGCGCAGCGTGATGTCGAGCCCCACAGCGTATCCGGCAACATGCTTGAGCGCATCTTTCTGCGCAATATCCCTGCCGCCGGTTCCGATGACCGCCACCAATTCGATTTCATAGTCGGTGCGTCGTTCCGGAAATCTGATGACCAACGGATCTCGCGGTCCCGCCAGTGCAGACCCTGCTTTGAGAAACAGGCCTGCTTGCCTGATATCGGTAATGGTATGGCCATAGCGGATGCCGGGATCTGCCTCGGCCTCGGCGACATGCGTGCGGTAGTTGACCGGTGCCGCAATGATCTTGCCGGGGGATCGCACCGGGCAACACAGGGCGACGTTGTCCAAAGCGTATCGAGCCCCCTGTTGCCGTTCTGCAGCGGGTATGGCCATCAGCGCAGGCCATGCGAGAACCAGTGGATCGCCGCGACCCGAACTGGACCCCATCAGCCGCTGAGCGAGTGGCGAGATATCGATCACCGCGCCATCTACGATTTCACCTATCTGGTCATGGCCGAAACGGCACAACCTCACGCCGCACCTCCGGCGATCACGGCATCGTCTCAGGCGGTCTTTGCAAATCCCGCGCCGCGAACCCCGCGACCGCCTTGTAGCGCTCCTGCCAGTCAATCAACTCCTCACGCGAAATGACATCTTCAATCCGCTCAAACACCTTGCCGCCGGTGCGCTCTTCGATCACATTCAGTATGGCGTCGGGAGATATGCTGCGATTCGCAATGACAACACCCGAGGTGGCCGCCAATCGTTGGGTCTCATAGTGTTTCAAGGCAGGTCGCGGATCGGCAGAGGCGGCCAACGCCGCAGCCAACGCGGTCGCATCGATAATTGCCTGCGCAGCTCCGTTCGAGCCTCGCGGCATCATCGGATGTGCGGCGTCGCCCAACAAGGTCATGCGCCCCTGTGTCCAAAACGGCAGAGGTTCCTGGTCTACCATGGGATACTCATAGACCTCCTCCGCGGCGCGAAGCATGGCTGGCACGTCCAACCAGTCGAAGCGGCACTTCTCAAACCCTTCGATGAAATCCTCGACGCGCGCTTTGCGGGTCCAATCTCGAGTCAGGTGCTCCGTGGGGCGCTGCACTTCAATCACCCAATTTATCAACTGGTTGCCGTGGCAGTCGATATCATTACGAATCGGGTACATCACCAGCTTGCCGTGCCGATTGGTGCCAAGATACGCCATGCTTGCGCCCCCGAGAAAAGGTGGCCACTTCGTCACGCCTCGATACTGTGTCGTGCCTTCATAACGAAGCGCTGAGCCATTGGGATGCATGGCGCTCCGTGCCACAGAATGAATCCCGTCGCATGCGACCAGGACCGTACCTCGCGCCTCGGGCTTGCCCGCGAACCGGGCAATGGCGTGGTCTTCATCCTGGGCAACACCGATACATTTATGATCGAGGGCAACCGTATCGGCTCCCATGCGATCGATGACGGCTTGCAACAAAATCGCGTGCAGATCGCCGCGATGAATCGATATCTGTGGCCATCCATAGCCGGCCTGCTTGCCGCGCGGTTCGGAATACACCAGCTGCCCAGCCCGGGTATAGAAAACATATTCGCGCGTCGGGATGCCGGCGGAAACCAGCTTCGCCTCCAACCCCAACTCGGCCAGCTCTCGAACAGCATGCGGCAGCAGGTTCAACCCCACCCCGAGTGCGCGCATCTCTCGCGCCGCTTCGTAGATCCGCACCGCGATGCCTTGGCGATGCAGAGCCAGAGCGAGAGCGAGCCCGCCGATTCCCGCGCCGACGATGACGACATCGTGTTGATAAGAACCCGCCATGTTCAACCCTCGCCCAGGAGGATGACTCGACGCGGTTTAGCCTCAGAAAATCCAACCATCGCTACTCGTGGCTCAGCAAGATGTTGCCGCCGGTTGAAGAATGTCTTCAACGGCACGGCAGGACCGCGTGCTGTGTCAGCTTCCATCGTCGATGGTATGGGTGGGGTAGCCGGCATCGAGCCACGCGTCAAATCCGCCTTCGACGATTGCAACGTCGGTGCAACCCAAGCTGAAAGCGAGTTTTGCTGCATCCTCGGCGTCGCTGCCATATTCGGTCACGAATAGAATGCGTCGAGTGCGATCAAGCTGTTCCGGCCGACTCTCGAGCGCGTGACTAGGCACGCTCACGGAGCCGGGTATTCGGCCGCCGGCAAAATCAAACGAGGGGCGCAGGTCCACCAGTTGAATTTTGCCGGAATCGAGTGCCGCCTTGACCTCGGCCACGCTGACCCGCGCAACCTTAAATGTGTCGTTCATTATCTGTGTCCTCAGAAAAAACTGCTGAGGTTGCGTGACATCAGGACGGTTTGTTCCAGAAAGATATGCCTGTTCACGATTTTCAGGCCCGCCGGGGTGCGCCGCAGCAGGTCTTTGCGCGAACCGATCCAGTGGTCCTCTTCGGAATTGAGCCGCGTGCGATACAGGTGAAAGTTGGTATTGACCCCCAGCTCGCCAGCCTCGTCGCGCACGATTCGCAGGTTGGTCACCAGATGACGGGTGCGCGAAGGAGGATCCTCCGACCAGCTGTAACCGCTGGCGAGCTTCTTGACTCTCGCCGCCAGCATCATCCGGTCATCGTCGAAGAATGCCATCGCACCCGGCGCCGTGAATTCCCGGTCAAGGTCGTTGCTCGTCACGGTTCGCCTGATCGGCATCCAGTAATGCGCATCTTCGGCAAACAGGGCCAGCCAGTCGGCGAAGCGCCGATCATCCAACAGCGCCGCCTCGGCGTAGTAAAACTGCTCAATCTCATACTGCAGTAGCATGCGCGACAAATCCGGCGCTGCTGCCGGTGCCGACGAGGTATGAGCCTCCGCACGATGTGCTGTTTCTGAAATCATCATGGCTCCCCTACTTGATCTTCATATCGAACCGGTCGGTGGAGCGCTACGGTCACGCTTCAGGGCGCTCCAATCAGCCGCCTCCATCCACTCGGCCCAGGATCGCCACGCCCATAGCTGGGCGTGTTCATTCACCGTGGTATCTATGAAGCCAGGCCCGCTTGCAGCCCTCTGCACTTCGCCATGTCCCAGCCCCATTGCAAAATTCAAGGGATGGCGCCGCGCGACGACGCCGCGGGTGCCCCGGGTACTTTGGTCCCAGTTCTCGCCGTCATCCTGCTCGAGGAACCCGGCAGGCCCGTGAGTGTGGGTCGCCATGCTCACCCGCGCGCGCTTCTCATCGACTGACAAGCTCTTTTCGGCGATCGTGAAATACCACGTCTCGGTCTTGCCAGAGCCCTTGGGCAAACGAAGACTGAGTTGCGTCCCACCGCCCAAGATCCAGAGGTTTGGAAAAATATTGGGGTGCCCCCGGGTGTGAATACCCACGGGACCCAGTTCCTCGCGCACGCCGGGCGAGTTGCGCCAGGCGATGTCCATCATCGAGCGCCCCGCGGCCATGTCATCCGCGGCGGTCTGCAGCATCGCATCGTCGATTCGTGGGCCGCTGTTGGCATGGCCGTATTCTCCCAACAGCACCCGGTGCCGGCTGAGATCGGCAAGCGGTACCTTCTGACCAGGTTTTAGTATCTTGCCTCGAGCGTAGCCGGCCATGAAAGCGGAGGCATGCGTCAAGGGAGCGTGATACCAGTCAAACGCATTGTCGACGGCGATCTTCCAGTTGGTACCACAGGTCACCTTTTGAACGCCATCGATCACAGTCAGATCGCCGCGGGCCGCAACCATGTCGATGCCGATCCGGCCGACTTCACCGAGGTACTCATCGAGCGCTGGGGCGCTCGGATCCATCGTGGCGAACACGAACCCTTTGTAGCTCTCCACCTTTCCGGCCTTGATGAGACCCCACTGACTCTTGTCGAGCTCGCCACGGTAAAAATCGCGGTAGCCGGGCACCCCTTTTAGATTGCCTTCCAGATCATAAGTCCAGCCGTGATAGGTGCACATGAACGCGGCGGCGTGCCCAAATTCGGCACGACATACGGCATTGCCGCGGTGCCGACAAGTGTTCAAAAAAACCTGCAACTGACCCTTACGGTCCCGAGTTGCGATGACGCTCTCCTCACCGATGTAACTGCAGAAGAAGTCGCCTGGCTTTGGAATCTGAGATTCATGGCACATGAAGTTCCAGGCGCGGGCAAAAATCTGTTGCAGTTCGCGCTTGTAAATCTGCTCGTCGGAGAAGATCCGCCGATCAATCGTGCCATCAGAGGCATTGATAAAGCGTCGGTAGTTCACTTCGGCGTTGGAGTACTGCGTGCCTGCTTCAGCCATCACTATCTCTTATTGGCTATTTTGGATAGCATACCGATCATCGGTGTAGTATGCAATTTGAGCAACGCGAGCTTGACTGACATCTCGAGCGGTTCGAGGGCACAACGCGAGCAGGAGAAAATGATGACTGTTAGTACACCCGCCGTTACCAGCGTGACCCAGTTGGGCTACCTCGGACTCGGCGTCTCAAATGCCCCTGTCTGGAACGAGTTTGCGACCGAAGTTCTTGGTTTGCAGGAAAACGGAACCACCAGCCGCAGTTCACGGTTCTATCGGATGGATTCACACCACTATCGCTTCGAGATCTGTCCGACAGGAGAGGATGATCTTCTCTGGGTTGGCTGGGAAGCCAAAGATGCCCAGGAACTGTCCCGGATTGCCGAGCAGGTGCGTGCGCTGGGCGTCAAGGTCACCGAAGGGAGCGCCGCGGAAGCCGCCGAACGACTCGTCTTGGGTCTGATCCGATTTCAGGACCCAGAAGGCCTGTCGGTGGAGGTTTATCACGGCCCGCTTCTGGATTCGACACCCTTTAACTCGCCCCGTGGGGTCAGGGGTTTCAAAGCCGACGGATTGGGCTTGGGCCACGTGGTGATGATCGTGCGAGATCTGGAAAAAAACCTGGATTTCTACAGCCGCGGCTTGGGCGTGAAGGTGAGCGACTTCATGCACATCGCGCGAGGACCATTGCAATTTCGGGTCTGCTTCATGCATGTGAATCCGCGCCATCATTCCCTGGCGATCGGGCAGGCGCTGGGAGCGCCTCCGCCCGCTCCACCCGGAGCTTCCAAGCCCAAGCGGCTCAATCACTTCATGATCGAATTGAACGAATTCGATGACGTCGGCACCGCACTCGATATTTTTCAGCGACGCGCCATGCCGGTCGGCCAGTTGGGGCGCCATACCAACGACTGGATGGTTTCATTTTATGCACCCACTCCCTCCGGCTTCTCAGTGGAATACGGCTGGAACGGTCGTTCCATCGAAGACGAATCGACTTGGCAGGTGCAAAACTATCACGCAGCGAGCCGCTGGGGTCACGCCATGCCCCCCATGGCAACACCGCCAGGAAAATCGCCTCCGGCAAGTGATGCGACGGTGCCCGACCGGAACCCTACGTCCGACGCCGAGTCGCAACAGGCGTTGTCTCATTGATGGACGGTGATCTTCGCAGTCCATGACAAGCAAGGAAATCCATGTCCATCGAGTTGACAGAAGCATCCACCAGCAAATTCATACAAACCGCCAAATGGAAGATCCATTTTCATGAGGCCGGTGAGGGTCCGCCACTGATCTTGTTGCACGGCGGCGGTCCCGGCGCCAACGGCTGGAGTAACTATCAGCACAACATTCTCGCGCTCTCACAAAAATATCGCGTGATTTTGCCCGACGTCCCCGGCTACGGAAGGTCTGACGAGTTTACCGACACGGACGGGGTGACCCAGCTGCAAACCGAGTCGGTCAAATTGCTGATGGATGAACTCGGTATCGACAAGGCAGCGGTTTGCGGCAATTCGATGGGCGGTTTGATCACGCTCAACTTTGCGGCCAACTACAACGACCGCATTTCGCACCTGTTGACGATGGGATCGCCTTTACCAGGTGCTTTGCCGCTGACGATGTCGCCAGCCGGTCCGGGCCCGGGCGTGAAGACGTTGATCCAGACTTTCCGCAATCCAAGCCCAGAAAATTTCCGCCTGGTATGCGAATCGATGCTTTTCGATTCCTCCTACGTGACGGATGCGCTGTTGCAAGAGCGTTCCAAAACAGCCTTGGCCAATCCGCAGCATTCTAAGAACTTCCTGCGCTTGGTGGAATTGGGAAAATTAATACCCAATCCCGCGGAGGGCACTGCATTGATCGCCAAGCTCTCGCAGATCAAGACTCCTGCCTTCATAATGCACGGGCGCGATGACCGCGTCATCAGCTTCGAGACCAGCTTGCGTCTCGTGAGCATATTGCAGAATTCGCAGCTCATGATCTTCAATCGCTGCGGACATTGGGTCCAGGTTGAACACGCCAACATGTTCAATACGATGGTGGACGCCTTTCTGTCCGTCGATCACCAAGCCTCGAAGACGACCCCACGCGCGCTGGGTGGGTAAGACAGTCGGCAAGTGGTCGAGGCGCAGCTGTTCGGGCCGGGAAGTTCAGAAGGTGTGTCGGTCAGTTTCGACGCCTTGACACTTCGCTTCCCCGCATCCAACGCGTGGTCGGACGCGGTGTGGGAACTTTCGACCGACACATCAACCCGAAAATTCCCGAGCGCGTCGGTTGCCGAGATCTCAGCGGATACGCGGCACTTCCACGTCAGCATCATCGATGGTCAGGGGATCCGATACGGCCCCTTTCTAATCCAGAGCGTGATGTGCGGATACCCTGACCATACGTATTGTTTTCTTTTCCACGCCGACCAAGAAGGCATGTGGTCCGGACACACGATCACCAAATCCTTCGGCCGTATCGTTGTCGTCCCCTACCGAACGGATCCCAGTTAAATATTCGCCGCCCGTCGCTTTGCCTACATGACCCCACTCGGCAACGGCGTACGGTCGCGCTTCAACGCCTCCCAATCAGGCGCGTTCATCCAGTCGGCCCACGCCCGCCAAGTCCATAGCTGCCCGTGTTCACTGTAGGCAGAGTCTATATAACGGACGTCGGTGGCAGTGCGCTGGATCTCTCCAAGGCCCACGTTCATCCCGTAATTCAGCGGATAACGACGCGCGACCACCCCCCGAGAACCTTGCGTACTCTGGTCCCAATTCTCCCCGTCGTCCTGCTCTGCCAAGCCTGCCGGACCGACCAAATGGGTTGCCATTCCGATGACTGCCTTCGGCCTGCTGTCCTCGCGCTTTTCCACGAGAGTGAACCACCATATCTCGGTCGAATTGACACCCTTCGGTAATCGCAGGCTCAACTGCCAGCCATTGGTGGCAACGAAGAGGTTCGGAAATATGGTGGGATGTCCGATGGTGTCGGAGCCGAACTCGCCCAGCTGTTCCTTCGCCTCCGGTCGATCGCGCCATTCATGGTCATAGAACGGCATTTTCATATTGCGCGGAATGAGAGACAGGTTCTGGCGCAGCTCCGGCGTCAGTCGAGGTCCGCCAATCCCGTGCCCATATTCACCGAAAATCACCCGCTGATGATGTTCGCTGAACGGCGGCTTTGATAGCGCCTGCCTGACCTCCTCGGGTATTTCCACGGAGGACGGGACGTTCACGCGGTTACCGCGCACCAGCGATGCATGCGTGATCGCCCCGTGATACCAGTCGTAGGCATTCTCGGTCGGGATCTTCCAGTTGCAGGCGACCACGTTTTTCTGGATCCCGTCGACGACCATGATGTCCCCGCGCGCGGCGATCTGATCCATGCCCAAGCGTCCCACTTCGCCGAGGTATTCCGCGAGCGGGGGTGCCTGCGGATCCAAGGTTGCGAAGACGAAGCCCTTGTAGCTCTCGACGTTGCCTGCCTTGATGAGGCCCCATTTGCTCTTGTCGAGCTCGCCCCGGTAGAAATCCCGATACCCAGGTACACCCGTCAATTTGCCTTCCAAATTGTAGGTCCAACCATGATAGGTGCACATGAAAGACGAGGCATGACCGAACTCCGCGCGACACACCGCATTACCTCTGTGCCGACAGGTGTTCAAGAAAACCTGCAGCTTGCCAGTCCGGTCCCGGGTGGCGATGACGCTTTCTTCACCGATAAAATTGCAGAAAAAATCGCCTGGCTTGGGAATTTGCGACTCGTGGCACATGAAGTTCCACGCACGCGCAAATATCTGTTCGAGTTCCTTCTGATAAATTTCCTCATCCGAAAAAATACGTCGGTCGACGGTGCCTTTTGTCATGTCGACGAAGCGCCCGTAGTCGTTCGTGCCGTTGGTGGGGTTGTTCGATTCGGTCATTTGTTATCTCCGATCGCTGCGCTAAAAAAAGCTGCTGAGGTTGCGTGACATCAGGACGGTTTGTTCCAGAAAGATGTGCCTGTTCACGATTTTCAGGCCCGCCGGGGTGCGCCGCAGCAGGTCTTTGCGCGAACCGATCCAGTGGTCCTCTTCGGAATTGAGCCGCGTGCGATACAGGTGAAAGTTGGTATTGACCCCCAGCTCGCCAGCCTCGTCGCGCACGATTCGCAGGTTGGTCACCAGATGACGGGTGCGCGAAGGAGGATCCTCCGACCAGCTGTAACCGCTGGCGAGCTTCTTGACTCTCGCCGCCAGCATCATCCGGTCATCGTCGAAGAATGCCATCGCACCCGGCGCCGTGAATTCCCGGTCAAGGTCGTTGCTCGTCACGGTTCGCCTGATCGGCATCCAGTAATGCGCATCTTCGGCAAACAGGGCCAGCCAGTCGGCGAAGCGCCGATCATCCAACAGCGCCGCCTCGGCGTAGTAAAACTGCTCAATCTCATACTGCAGTAGCATGCGCGACAAATCCGGCGCTGCTGCCGGTGCCGACGAGGCATGAGCCTCCGCAGCATGCCGTGTGTTCACGGCCTCCTTATTCGAGATCATAGAGCGCCCCCGCCTGAAACATGCAATGCCAGCCGCAATTTAAATGAGTGTACCAACGGTTGGTGAGGTTATCAATCACCTGCGGTGTTCTGAATAAGCACCTCGCAGGTCAATCGGAACCCGCACTGAGGAGGCTATGGTCAGTTTGTCCAGCCCCTTCCGCGCGCCGCAGCTTCATCAGGCGACGGCGTGCATGGATTGCACCGCCGTCCAACTTCAAGATTGCCGGCCGCGTACTCCAAAAATCCTCGCCCCGCATGTTTCGCTGCACCGCCTCGATCATGGGTTGATCTTCCTCCTTGAATGCGGCGCCGACGACATCGGTATCCTCCGCGCCGACAAATTTGGGAAAACCATAGAAGTAGTGAGAGCTCGTCCCGGTCTCGGGCGTAATGATGTGAGGTCCGACCAAAGGGGGTATCAAGGGTTGATTTCGATCGGCCCCAGCGGGGCATATCCCCACCTCCAGCAGCATTGACGCTGGCGCCTGCCAGCGCATTTCCATCCAGTGATCCACCTTCATTCCAGGCGGGAGAAAAGCCGCCCAGGGCGGGGGCGTAATGTTGGCCATCCACCAATTTGACCAGATGGCATCCTGATCGTGCTTGACACTATGCGTACCCGTGAACATGACCCCGCCACCACCGAAAGATCCGGTGTGCAGAAATTCCACGTGACTGAGGTCCATCAAATTATCGGTCAACAGCTCGTAATTCGCTTCGAACCTGAGGTGTCCACGCCCCAGCGGTGGACCTTGCGTCAGGCAGCTGAAGTCGCCGATGGCGCTTGCATCTGCCAGTGCGGGGTCACCGGGCCAGAACCACAGAATCGAGTCCTTGGCGACCAGGGGGAACGAACGCACTGCGCAGCCCGGAGGCACAAAATCAGAAAACGGACTGCGGATACAATTGCCTTCAGGGTCAAAAGTCAAACCGTGATAGCCGCACTCGACATTGTCCCCCTGCCGCTTTCCCCGACTGAGTGGAGCAAAACGGTGAGGACAACGATCCGCCAACGCGACGTAGCCGTTGCCGTCCGTTCTCCGAAAAAAGAGCATCGGAGTGTCGAGCAGCGTGCGGGTCATGAACCCGGCGCCGTCGATTTCCTCCTCCCAACCTGCCATATACCAAAGATTGCGTATATCTTCAGCCATGTTTCCCCGCGTACTTGCTATCTGAACCGTCTGGTACTGTTGCGTAGATGACGACCAAACACAAGCAGTTTTATAGCCGCCATCCTGGGGCTGTAGCCGAAAGGATTCTGGACGCGGCCGAAGCGGAATTCGTTGCTTGTGGTTACGCTGAAGCCAGCACCAACCGCGTTCTCGAACGTTTTGGCGGCTCGAAAGCCACGCTTTTCCGCCACTACCCCACCAAGGCGCAATTATTCGTTGCAGTGATCCGTCGAATCGAGAGCCGCGTGGTGGCGGCGGCTGACTGGGCGACCCTGGTAACCGATGACCCGCAGCTTTGGCTCACCAATTTCGCACGCATGGCTGTGCAGGCGAGCTGCAGTGAGGATGCACTGTTCGTCGGCCGCATGGTCGTCGCTCACGGTCGCCAGTTCCCTGTTCTACGCGACACATTTGCGGCCATAGCCTCCGAGCCGATGCTGAGCAGATTGACCGAAAAGCTGCGGCATTGGTCCAATGAGGCGAAACTCGTATGCGTCGATCCAGAGGCGGACTCGGTTCGATTTTTCGATCTGGTCACCTCCGGTTGGACCCTCCGAGCGCTGTTCGGCATCAGGCCTGCAATGACGCGCGAGCTCGCCGAGCACGAGCCTCACCGGGCAGTTCTCGTTTTTCTGGAAGGTCGTATTCCGCGAAAAGCCAAGGATGAGCGCGTCCATAGCCGAACCCTCGACCCCCGCGGCACGGTGGCAGACTAACTGCCTTTGATTGTGTGTTTGCGGCTCAGGCCTTACTTAGATCAAGCGCCACATCGATGATCATGTCTTCCTGTCCTCCGACCATTCGGCGGCGTCCGAGCTCAACCAATATTCGGCGGGTGTCGATCCCGTATACCTCGCTCGCCTTTTCCGCATGGCGCAAAAAGCTCGAATACACTCCCGCGTAACCCAAGGTGAGCGTTTCGCGATCGACCCGAACTGGCCTGTCTTGCAGGGGTCGCACGAGTTCGTCGGCGGCATCCATGAGTTTGTACAAATCGCAGCCATGATTCCATCCCTTGCGATCGGCCGCGGCGACGAAGACCTCGAGCGGCGCATTACCAGCACCCGCTCCCATGCCGGCCAGGCTGGCATCGATCCGGATGGCACCGCACTGAACGCCGATGATGCTGTTGGCAACCCCCAGTGAGAGGTTGTGATGGGCATGGATGCCGCGCTGGGTCTCCGGCTTCAACACACGGTCGTAAGCTTCCAACCGGGCCCTGTAGCCGTCCATGTCGAGAGCACCACCGCTGTCGGTGACGTACACGCACGTCGCCCCGTAACTTTCCATCAATTTGGCCTGCTGCGCCAAAAGATCCGGCTCCACCATGTGGCTCATCATCAGGAACCCTACGGTGTCCATGCCGAGATCGCGGGCCGCGGCCATGTGCTGACGTGAAACGTTGGCCTCCGTGCAATGGGTCGCGATCCTGACCGATGTCACACCGAGACGGTGAGCGTGCTTCAAGTCCTCCACCGTGCCGATGCCCGGAATCAACAAGGTGGTGAGCCGGGCATGTTTGACGACCTCCGCGACCGCCTCGATCCATTCCCAATCCGTGTGCGCGCCGAAACCATAATTGAACGATGATCCGCTCAGCCCGTCGCCATGCGAGACCTCTATGGCGTCGACTCGCGCATCATCGAGCGCCTTCGCGATTTTGCGCACCGAGTCGATGCCATATTGATGACGGATCGCGTGCATGCCATCGCGCAGGGTGACATCCTGAATATACAATTTGGTGATCGTCGGATCGAACGTCATGCGAGTTCCGCGTGCAAGCTGCGCGTGGCGATTTTCTCCCCCGTCCTGAGAGCGGCGGAAGTCATGATATCCAGATTTCCCGCATAGGCTGGGAGGTAATGGGCCGCCCCCTCCACCTCCAGGAAAGTGATGGTTTTGATACCCGGGAATTGTCCCACCCCGGGGATGCGGAGCGGGGAGGCCGCACCAAAATGTTCAAACTGTACTTTCTGTTTCAACCGATAGCCCGGCACATAAGCTTGCACCCCAGCGACCATTTCTTCGATTGCAGCGGCGATCGCTTTCTCATCGCTGCCCGATGAAAAGGTGAGAACGGTGTCTCGCATGATCAAAGGCGGCTCGGCCGGGTTTAGAACGATGATGGCTTTGCCCTTGGCGGCACCACCGACGACTTCGATTGCTTTGGATGTCGTTTCGGTAAATTCATCGATGTTGGCGCGGGTTCCGGGCCCGGCGGATCGCGAAGAAATCGACGCAACGATTTCGGCATAATGCACCTTGGCAACCGACGCCACCGCAGCAACGATCGGTATTGTTGCTTGTCCACCGCAGGTGACCATGTTCACATTAAGTGCGTCGAGGTGATCATCGCCGTTCACGATCGGCACAACAAATGGACCGATTGCTGCCGGAGTCAGATCGATAATCACTTTGCCGGCGGCCGTGCAGATGTCGCTGTGGCGCCGGTGCGCTCCGGCGGAGGTCGCATCGAAGACAATTTTTATATCGCGCCATGTGCTCAGCCGCTGCAGTCCTTCAAGACCTTCGTGGGTGATCGCGACACCCAGGCGTTCGGCACGCGCCAGCCCATCCGAAGCTTTGTCGATGCCGACCATTGCAGCCATGCTCAATGCGCCTGACGTGCGCATTATCTTGATCATCAGGTCGGTGCCAATGTTTCCCGAGCCGATGATGGCGACCTCGACTTTTCGAGCCATCAATCGTTCTCCCGATAGGTGAAGCCGCAACTGCCAAGACCACTGATCTCAGCACGTACCACATCCCCAACGGTCAATGGCACCATTGGGCCGAGCGCGCCACTGAGCAGCACATCGCCGGCTCTCAAGCCCTCTCCCCGGCTTGCAACGGTGCGCGCGAGCCAGGTGGCGGCATTCAACGGATGTCCGAGGCAAGCCGCGCCAGCCCCTAAAGAGGCTATTTGACCGTTGACTTCGAGCACCATCCCGCAGGTTTTAAGGTCCAAACCAATGAGTGATTGCGGCGTCTTTCCCAGCACGTAGAAGGCCGACGAACCATTGTCGGCGACGGTATCAGCGAAAGTAATTTTCCAGTCGGCAATCCGGCTGTCGACGATTTCTATGGCGGGCAACGCATAAGCGATTGCAGCCGTCACCTCTTGAATGGACACATTCGAACTTTTCAAATCGTGCGCCAAGATAAAAGCCACCTCGGCTTCCGCCTTGGGTTGCAACACCTTCGAACGCATCAGACTGCCGCCGTCCTCGATCGCCATGTCATCAAACAGCACACCATAATCCGGCTGGTCGACGCCGAGTTGCGCCTGAACGGACTTTGCGGTGAGACCGACTTTACGGCCAACGATGCGACGACCTCGTTCAGACCAGATGCGGGTGTTGATGCTCTGGATTGCGTACGCTGCCTCCGCATCGGTGGGACGCAAGCCGTCGCGCAACGGTGCAATGGCCCCAGTTGCGTAGGCGTTTCGCAAACGCTCCGCCAATTGTTGCAACATATCCATTGAGTGGTAATCCCTGGTCACTGAGCGTGCAGCCAGCCCGCGCACCTCGGCAGATTAAGAGCATCCGAATGTGTACGCAATTTACAAATCGGCAGAACTCCCATAGGGTGGGAAAAATGCGGATAACGGGAGCCAACGGCGCAGCGGTGCTGAACAAAGCGCTGGTACTTTTCAAAAAGGTGATCGCCGACCGGGGCAATACTCCGCTTGCAGTAGTAGCCAGAGATATGGACCTGCCCTCCTCGACCCTTTATCGCCTGATCGCTGCTCTCGAAAGCGGGGAAATGATCTGCCGGGTCGGACGTGGACGGTACGATGTTGGTATTGGCGTCATCGAGTCGCTCGCCGGCATTTCGGCGCACGAGCTTTTGGTCAAGATCGCGCGCCCCATCATCAATCGCCTCGCGCGCCAGACGCGCACCACAGCGCATCTGGGCATCTGGCAGGATGACATGGTCACATACCTCGTCAAAACAACGGGCCATAACGCGGGATCTTTTCTCGTGTTCACGCGCGAAGATACCCAACTCGACGCCTATTGCACCGGAATCGGCAAAGTGCTGCTGGCGCATCTCTCTGGTAGCGCGCAGCGAGCCTATGTAGCATCAAGCCCATTCGTCGCCCTGACGAGTCGCACGATCACCGACCCCGCGAAACTTCTTAGCGCCTTTAGACAAATTCGTCGACGCGGTTATGCCGTAGATGATGGCGAAACTGCGGATGACCTAAATTGCATTGCCGTTCCTTTGCGTTACGGGCGATTCGGGGTTGCTGCGATCTCGCTCGCGAGTTCGCGTGACGAGTCGCACCTGAATCCGCTCAAGGACCACCTGCCGCAATTGAAAGCCTGCGCGGCCGACATTCGTCGCAGGCTCGGGCATCGTCAATAGCGAAATGCCTACCGATCATCAGCACGTTACAGAAAAGAAATTGGTTTGGACTATCACGCTGGTCGAATGGAAGCTTGTGTAGCACATGTATGCCGTCATTCGCGCGCTGACTACGGACCCCAGTCGTCGAGACGAACTTGCGACGTGGCTTCGAGAACATTCGCGCACTGGATTACAACCTGTCTGCTTCCTCGTGGGGAGCGATGCGGAGAGAAACGATCGTGTCCTCGTCACAGAATTGTGGGCCAGCTACGAGATCATGAACTCTGCTATTAACACGTTCGCACACCAAGAGAGCTTTCGCAGAATCGCGGAGATAACTCTCGATTCAGAAGTGATTTTTGCAGGGGAAACGCTTGGTCTTGAATCACTCACGCGGCAGTAGCGATTTCGTTTCGAGGCTCTTCGATCCATTTAGTAATAGAAGACCGTCTAGCAATTACTTGATAGATGAAACGCAATGCGGGCCTGAAGGAGCAACACCCATAGCCCAATGCGCGAACCGGTGGCATCAGAACGGCTCGCCGATGCTGGAAAGGCCCGTGTGAAGTTGCCCACCGTAGGTCTTTTCAGTCGGCATTCTCAGAATGGCGTCGACGGGCCGCAGCCAGAATCTCGGGCGCCATGAGGCGGGCATTCACGCCCATACGTTCTGCACGCGGGTTCACAGCGGCCCAATGTGTAAGGCAGCCGCAATTTTTGCAGCGATGAAATTCGAGCATCTTCTCGCCCCACAGGTAGCGATCCGTCGCCTCGTTCGCCGCAACGATGCGAACCTGTGCAGGCGAGTAATAAGCCCACAACGTGCCATATCGACGACAGATAGAGCAGTTGCAATCATTAACCTCATCAGGTGCGGCCGCCATTTGCAGTTTGACTGAGCCGCAATGACAAGAAGACTCGATCATTTTTTTGCTCTCGGCGCTCAGCGAATGCAAGCGTACCTTCGACTCAGCGTACGCTATATGGTCGGTCGAAGGCGACGCCCGCTTCCGGCCACCAGTGAAGCGAGTACCAACCGCGCAGCCCCGCCGACCCAGGTCGCGGTAATCGAAGTGCGATCCATTAGCAGTCCGCCGGATGCAGCGCCAAGCATGATGGCAAGCTGGATCGCGGCGACCATTAGCCCGCCGCCAGCCTCAGGTTCGTCGGCAATGCCCTGGCTCAGCCAGGTCGACCAGACGACAGGGATTGCCGAGTTCAGTAATCCCCACACAAACGGGCTGACGGCTGACAACGTATGTACCCACGAATCCGGCGGATCCCAAGCTAAGCAACAGCAGCGACAGCTCCGGGATGGTGACGCCCATGCGCGTTTCGAGAAAAGGGCGCAGATAAGTGAAGGTGGAGAAGGCGCCGGCGAAGGCAAGCATTACTGCGATCATGGCAAACGCAACATTCCGGCGCTTGAGCAGTAGAAAGACGTTCGATCTTCGCCTTGCCGCATCGGGGGGCATGGACGGCAATGACCGCCATAGCCACGTCAGGTTGATCAGCACAAGCGGAACCAGGACCCAGAACACGCCGCGCCAACCGATCAGTCCGCCCACGTAGCTGCCGATCGGAGCCGCGAAGGCCACGGCCACTGGCCTGCCATGGCGTCGGTCGCATGTAGGTCACGCGCAATCGGAGTCAGCAAACTCACTGGCATGAACTCCGCGGCAATCAGGAGAGCCACGCACATCGACATCGATTAGACGGCGCTCCAGATTCCGCGTAATGCCGCTACAGCGGCTGGCGATGCCGGGAGCGTAATGCTGGCGCCGTTCATTACTTTAACGTCTCCTCGTCAGATGAGCCGAGAGTGCGTGGCGGACCGGACAGATACTGTTCATCGGTGACGTGCTCCAGCCATACGACGTTCTTGCCATCGAGTGCTTCCGTCACCGAGATGTGCGACATCGACGTGGTAGGCGTGGCGCCGTGCCAGTGACGGTGTCCCGGCGGACACCAGATCGTATCGCCGGCGCGAATCTCCTGGATCGGGCCGTCTTCACACTGGGTCCATCCGCAACCGGCGGTCACTATCAATATCTGACCCATGGGATGGGTATGCCAGGCGGATCGTGCGCCCGGCTCGAACGTGACGTTGGCGCAGGACATCGTGGCCGGCGCCTCGGCAGTCGCCAGTGGGTCAATACGGGCGTTGCCGGTGAAGTATTCGGCCGGTCCTTTGATCGAAGCTTGCGAACCGTTGCGTATGATCGTCATGAGGGGGTCTCCGTGTTCATAGCGTCATTCTCGACTCCCCCTGGGCCTATGATTAGTCGGTATATTTCGATTGGACTTATGAGCCTGGTTCATCAATGGCTCGCCGAGGTGTCCTCATGGCCCGTCAGAACCTCAATGATCTGCTTGCCTTCGTAACGGTTGCACGCGAGCGCAGCTTCACGCGCGCCGCCGCACTACTGGGCGTCTCGCAATCGGCGCTCAGCCACACGATCCGTGGCCTGGAAGCGCGGCTTGATCTGCGCTTGCTCACGCGCACGACGCGTAGCGTGGCCCCCACCGGGTTGGGACAGCGCCTGCTGGATTCGGCGGGCAGCCGCTTCGACGAAATCGAAGCGGAGCTGGCCGCGCTAACCGCCTTGCGCAGCAGACCCGCCGGTACATTCCGCATTACCACCGGCGAACTCGCGCTCGCTTCGATCGTTTGGCCCAGGCTCGCGCTGCTGCTACGCGACTATCCTGACATCCACGTGGAGTTCGACGTTGGCTATGACCTGAAGGACATCGTTGCCGAGCGCTTCGATGCTGGCGTGCGCATGGGCGAGCAAATCGCCAAGGACATGATTGCGGTGCAGATCGGCCCTGCACTGCGAATGGCTGCCGTCGCCGCACCGTCCTACTTCGCCAAAAGGCGACGTCCCAAAACTCCACACGATCTTACCGGACACCAGTGCATCAACCTGCGTCTGCCCACCTACGGCGGGCTGTATGCGTGGGAGTTCGAACGGCGCGGGCGCAAGCTCAATGCCCGCGTCGACGGGCAGTTCGTATTCAATACTGCGCCGCCAACC
>CAZZZU010000005.1:29144-65613 GCA_964658805.1 uncultured Steroidobacteraceae bacterium | reverse complement strand
GATCCGATTCATGGCGAAGATGGAATCGAAATCGTTGGCCGTAACGATCAGGGCGCGATCGGCATGCTGCAGCGGCGCCGCGAAGCCGCCGCACACGACGTCCCCCAGCACATCGAAGATCACCACATCCGTGTCTTCGAGCAGATGATGCTCCTTCAGCAGCTTCACGGTCTGGCCGACGACGTAGCCGCCGCAACCGGTGCCGGCAGGAGGGCCGCCGGCCTCGACGCACATCACGCCGTTGTAGCCCTCGTAGACGAAGTCTTCGACCCGAAGCTCTTCCGAGTGAAAATTCACGGATTCGAGGACGTCGATCACCGTCGGCATGAGGCGCTTGGTCAGCGTGAAGGTCGAGTCGTGTTTCGGGTCACAGCCGATCTGCAGTACGCGTTTTCCCAACTTGGAGAATGCTACCGACAGATTGGAAGAGGTGGTGCTCTTGCCGATGCCGCCCTTGCCGTAGACCGCAAAGACTTTGGCGTTGCCGATCTTGAGGTTCGGGTCAAGCGGCACCTGTACGCTGCCTTCGCCATCGATGGGTGGACGGGCTCGGTGCTTGAGTGCCGCGACCGGTACTGAGGCAATGTTCATGCGGCAACTCCTTCATAGACGCCTTCCAAACGATCTTCCAACTCATCGCCTGCGGCGCGTAGGGCGGCGAGAGTTTTTTCATCGGGCTGCCAGAACTTGCGTTCCGACGCTTCCAGTAATCGGTTCGCCACCTTGGTGGAGGCGGTGGGATTGAGCTTGGCGAGGCGCGCGCGCATCTCGGGGTCGAGAATGAACGTCTGCGTGATCTGTTGATACACCCAGGGCTGCACTTCGCCGGTCGTCGCGGACCAACCCATGGTGTTGGTCACATGCACTTCAATCTGGCGGACGCCTTCATAGCCATGTTCCAGCATTCCCTCATACCACTTCGGATTCAGCGTCCGGGTGCGGGTCTCCAAAGCCACTTGCTCGGAGAGGGTGCGCACGGACGACTTGCTGCCGGTCTGGTCTGCAATGTAGACCGGCGCGGCGGTGCCGCCTTTGGCGCGCCGGACCGCGCTGCTGATGCCACCCAGGGTGTCGAAGTAGGTATCGACCGTGGTCACGCCGAGTTCCACCGAGTCAAGGTTTTGATAAGTCAGATCGACGTCCGCCAGCATGCTCTCGAGCAGTTTCGGCTGTTGCACCGGCCGGCCACTGCGGCCGTACGCGAAACACTTGCGACGCGTGTAGGTTTCGGCGAGTTCATCTTCCTGATCCCAGCGGCTGTTCTCGACCAGGTGATTGACGTTCGAGCCGTAGGTGCTTTCTGCATTGCCATAGACGCGTAGCGAGGCAGTTTCGAGATCGCAGCCATGCTGCAACTGATAGTGGAGGGCGTGTTTACGCACGAAATTCTGCTCGACCGGTTCCTCCGCAGAGGCAGCCAGGAAAGCGCATTCGGCGAGCAGTTTGACCTGCAGCGGCAGCAGATCGCGGAATATGCCGGACAAGGTCACCACCACGTCGATGCGCGGCCGGCCGAGTTCCGCCAGCGGTATCAACGTCGCGCCAGCGATGCGCCCATAGGAGTCGAAGCGCGGACGACTTCCCATCAGCGCCAGTGCCTGACCGATCGGGCCGCCTTCCGTCTTAAGATTGTCCGTGCCCCACAGCACCAGCGCGACCGATTCTGGCATGGCGTGACCGCCGGACATGTGGCGTTCGATCAGCTGCTGCGCCTGCTGCTCACCCTGAATCACTGCAAAATGACTGGGAATGCAGAAAGGGTCGAAACCATGCACATTGCGACCTGTCGGCAGCACCGCCGGCGTGCGAATGACGTCGCCGCCCGGCGCAGGCCGCAGGAAACCGCCATCCAGTGCATGCACGATCGCAGCAATCTCGCTGTTATCAGCCAGCATGCGATTGGCTTCATGCAAATCGCCGAACACCTTTAACGTCGCCTCGTTTACGCCGAGACCCGACTGTTCAGCGGCATCCGTAGCGGACCGGCCCTCGATGAGCGCCTGCACGCCCTGGCGATACGCCTGCATGGCCGGATCGGGCGCGGCCAGCCCGCTCGACGCCTCCGCCATGGCGGTCAGGAAGTCAGTGCGTGCCTGCGACGTGGCCGCCTTGCCAACGACGTGCAGGCCGTGCGGGATGAGCGTGTATTCGAGTTCCAGCAGTTGATCGCGGATGGCGTCGATGTGCTGCTCGGCCGTCGCACCCCAAGCGGGGGTCGGCTGGGTAAGGTCCAGCAGGGCTGCCTGCGACTGTATGAGTTCGCACAGCCGTGTATAGCCCGGGCTGGCGTGCCCCGGGCTGTCGTGCCCCGGGCTGTCCGGCGCCGAATTCTCTTGCTGCAGCGTCCGCCAGCTTTCGAGCGAACTCTTCAGCTCGACCAGGCCGCGGTACAGGCCGGCTTGTGCGACCGGCGGCGTCAGATAGCTGATCAACGTGGCGCCGATCCGGCGCTTGGCAATCGTGCCTTCCGACGGATTGTTCGAGGCGTACAGATACATGTTGGGCATGTCGCCGATCAGGCGATCGGGCCAGCACGCGGCGCTCATGCCGGATTGTTTGCCGGGCATGAATTCGAGCGCGCCGTGCGTGCCGAAATGCAGCACCGCGTGCGCGCCAAAGTCCTCGCGCAGGAAGCGATAGAACGCCGAGAACGCATGGGTCGGCGCGAAGCCCTTCTCGAACAGCAAGCGCATCGGGTCACCCTCGAAACCGAACGCGGGCTGAATCCCCACGAACACGTTGCCGAAGCGCTCACCGAGCACGTGAATGGAAGAACCATCGCTTTGCTGCTTGCCCGGCGCGGGGCCCCACTGCGCTTCGATTTCCTGCAAATATCGCTCGCGGCGCACGTGCTCTGCCGCCGGGATCTTCTTATGAACGTTCGCCAGAGCGCCGTAGCGCGCGGCGTTGCCATTGACGATTTTTTCGCGCAACTCATCGACGCTCGCCGGAACCTCCACCTGATAGCCTTCCAGCTTGAGGCGCGAGAGGGTACAGAACAGCGATTCGAACACCGACAGGAACGCAGCGCTGCCTGTGTTGCCGGCATTCGGCGGGAAGTTAAAGAGCACGATGCCGACCTTACGCGCCGCGCGCGCCGTGCGGCGCATCGTCACCAGACTCGAGACGCGCGCGGCCAGCATGGCAGCGCGTTCCGGGTGAGAAACCATATCCTTGCTTGAAGTGGTGGTACTGGAACGGCCGCCGAACACCATGGGCCCCGTGGCACCATCCAATTCAGGGATTGCCACCATGATGGTGGACTCGACCGGCAACAACCCGCGCTCCGATTCCTCCCACTGCTGGATGGTCTGAAACTCCAAGGGATGCGCGGCGACGTACGGCACGTCGAGCATCGCGAGTGTGTCTTCAGCTGCTTTGGAATCGTTGTAGGCGGGGCCGCCGACGAGTGAAAAACCGGTCAGGGAGACCATGGCGTCGATATGCACGCCCGACTGGCTACGAAAAAATTTATCGATCGCAGGACGTGAGTCGAGTCCCGACGCGAAAGCCGGCAGCACCCGCAGTCCCCGGGCTTCGAGGGCATGGATGACGCCGTCATAGTGACCGGCATTTCCAGCGAGCAGATAGGAGCGTAGCAGCAACAACCCGACTGTGCCGTTCTCGCCGGCGGCAGGCAGATGCGCAACGTCCTCGACGAAACGCTGCGGCAGCCGCGGATGATACAGACCGGTCTCCGGATAATCGACGGGTGGGGCGACCTTGGCCTCGGAGCGCAGCGTGGCGCGTGGGCCCGCGGCGTAGCGTCCGATCAGGTACCGAACCATGCTCAAGATATTATCTTCCGAGCCGGCCAGAAAATACTGCAGCGTCATGAAGTAGGCGCGCACGTCCTGTGCCGTGCCGGGGATGAAGCGCAGGAACTTCGGTATCCGGCGCAGCATCTTCATCTGATCGGCGCCCGCCTTGCCAGCCTTGCCGGGGACCTTCTTCGGGCGCAGACGCTTGAGCATAGCCATCGGCCCGCTTTGCGAACCGTCCATGCTGAAGCGGCCGAGGCGCGTCAGACGTACGACTTCTGCAGAAGACATGGCACAGATCAATGCGTCACATTGCTCGCGGCGGCGTTCCAGTATCGGCAGCAGCGGCTTGAAGTGATCCTCCATGAACAACATGGTGGCGACGATGATGTCGGCACGTTCGAGGTCGTCGCAGCAGCGTTGCATCGATTCGGGATCGGTACCCCATTCGTCGGCGGCATGAATGGTGAGCGTAACGCCCGGCATGTCGATCGCTAGCTGACGAGCCGCTCGGGCGGTGGCACTCGACAGATGCGAGTCCATCGTTACCATCACGAAACTCAGCGAGGTGCTAGCGACTGAAGTGCGCTTTGGCATCGTAGAGCGTCTCCACAGTGATCAAATCCATCGAACGCTCCGCGGCGAAGCGCTCCGTATTGCGTCGGGCTTTGCCGCGCACGAAAAATGGGATTTTGCCGAGTTCCCTTTCCGCATCGGGAGCCCACGAAGCGCTGGTCGTCTGCGCCGGCGCAACACTCTGCTCCGGCAACGTTGCTTTCGAGCCCAGGTGCGATGCCGAGGCGGACGCATGAAACTCGAAGTCGCCGCGAAACATGGTCAACAAATGTTCTTCGAGTCCCATCATCAACGGGTGAATCCAGGTGTCGAAGATCACATTCGCGCCTTCGAAGCCCATCTGTGGCGAATAACGTGCCGGAAAATCCTGCACGTGCACCGGTGCCGAAATCACGGCGCACGGAATCCCCAGGCGTTTCGCGATGTGGCGCTCCATCTGGGTACCGAGCACGAGGTCTGGCTGCAGCTCCGTGACGCGCGCCTCGACCTCCAGGTAATCGTCGCTGATCAAAGCCTCGATGTCGTAACGCTGTGCTATCTCACGCACCTCACGCCCAAACTCGCGCGTATAGGTACCGAGGCCGACGACGGTGAAGCCCATCTCCTCGCTCGCGATACGCGCTGCTGCTATGACATGGGTAGCGTCGCCGAAAATGAAGACGCGCTTGCCCGTCAGATAGGTCGAGTCGACCGAACGCGAGTACCAAGGTGAATTCGACGGCGTGCCGTTGAGCGCCGCGGCCGGATCGGCGCCCGACAGCGCGGCAATCTCGGCAATGAATTCGCGCGTGGCATTGCGACCGAGCGGGATCTTCTTCACGGCCGGTTGATCGAACGTGCGGCTCAGCCATTGCGCGGCGGGGGCTGCAATTTCCGGATACAGCACCACGTTGAAATCGGCTTCGCCGAGACGCGCCAGATCCGCAGGGCTCGCGCCCAGCGGCGCGATCACATTGACGTCTACCTGCAGTTGTTCCAACAGCTGCTGTACCGCGCCGACGTCATCGCGATGACGGAAGCCGAGTGCGGTGGGGCCGAGGATGTTGCAACTCGCACGGGTGCCGGGTTCGCGTGCTGGGCGTTTGAATCCGGGGCCGGGCGCCTCCGGGGTCGCCATGGCGCGAACCAACTGATAGAAAGTTTCGGCCGCGCCCCAATTCTCCTTTTTCTGATAGGAGGGCAACTCGAGCGGCACGACCGGTATCGGCAAACGCAATGCGCGTGCCAGGCCACCCGGATCATCCTGAATGAGTTCGGCTGTGCAGGACGCGCCGACGAGCATCGCCTGGGGTTTGAAGCGCTCGTAGGCCTCGCTCACTGCGTTTTGGAACAGGCCGGCCGTATCGCCACCCAGATCGCGGGCCTGGAACGTCGTGTACGTCACGGGTGGACGGCGCGGCAGTCGCTCGATCATGGTGAACAGCAGGTCGGCGTAGGTGTCGCCCTGGGGCGCATGCAATACGTAGTGAACGTCCCGCATCGCTGTCGCGATGCGCATGGCGCCGACGTGCGGGGGTCCTTCGTAGGTCCAGACGGTGAGCTGCATTCAGGCCACCAATCGGGCGCGGCGAACGAGCGGCCGCGCGAACAGTTCGGCAAGATCAGCCGCCTGGTTGAAACCCTGAATCGGTGTGAACACCAATTCGATCGACCATTTGGTGGTCAAGCCGCGGGCCTCGAGCGGATTGGCAAGGCCAAGCCCGCACACCACCAGATCAGGATTCGACTCGAAACAACGATCGAGCTGATTTTCGACGTGTTGACCTTCCACAATCTGCGTGCCGTCCGGTAACAGCGCCATATCCGCTGCCAGATGCGAGCGATGCAGGAAGGGCGTGCCAACCTCGATCAGTTCCATGCACATCTCCGTGGCGAGGAAGCGCGCGAGCGGGATTTCGAGTTGCGACTCCGGAAAGAAAAATATGCGTTTGCCGGCGAGTTGCTCGCGGTAACGCACCAGCGCCCGTTGCGCGCGCTCGTAAGACGGCTGCGTCGCGCGGCGAAATGCCGCTGCATCGATCCCGAAGACTGTCGCTGCCGCCTTGAGCCAGGCGAGCGTGCCTTCGGCGCCGAGCGGAAAGGCGGCCGGAATGAAGCGCGCACCGCGCTCTTCCAGTGCGCGCGCGGTATCGGCCAGGAACGGTTGCGCGAGCAAGAAGCGCGTGCCAGGACCCACCGCGGGCAGTTCGGTCGAACGCCGCGGCGGATAGAAGTCGACCCGCTCGATACCCATGTCGGCAAGCAACCGGCGCATCTGATCTTCGACCACGTCGGCGAGTGCGCCCACGATCATCAGGTGGTCAGCGCCGCCGGCAGCGCGGGCCGGCAGACTTGGCACCAGGGAAGCCAGGCAGGCATCTTCACCTTGGGTAAACGTCGTTTCGATTCCGCTGCCTGAGTAATTCAGCACTCTGACCTGCGGCGAGAACCGCGCCGAGAGCCGCAGGGCGGCACGCGAAAGATCCAGCTTGATCACCTCCGAAGGGCACGACCCGACGAGAAACAACAGCTTGATATCCGGTCGGCGGCCGAGCAACTGGTCCACCACCTTGTCCAATTCTGCGTTCGCGTCAGCCAGCCCCGCGAGGTCGCGCTCATCGATGATGGCCGTGGCAAAACGCGGCTCGGCAAAGATCATCACGCCGGCTGCCGACTGGATGAGATGCGCACACGTGCGCGAACCCACGACCAGAAAAAAAGCATCCTGAATTTTTCGGTGCAGCCAGATGATGCCGGTCAGGCCACAGAAGACCTCACGCTGACCGCGCTCGCTCGAGATGCGGTGAACGTCGCGGACCACGGTGTTCATGTGGGCCTCAGAGAGGTGGCGACCATCGAGCTGCGCGCGGCGCGCAGTTTTATCAGGAACTGCGTTGCGTTGATGGCATAGGCGGCATACGCTAGCAGCGCGATGTACATCTGGTAACGGGCATGTACGGCGCCAAAGAACAAGACGTAGAGATAAGCGGTGTGCAAGGCCAGCACGAACATGCTGACGAAGTCTTCCCAAAAGAACGCCGGTGCGAATAGGTACTTGCCGAAAACCTCGTGCTCCCAAATGCACCCGGTGATCATGATCGTGTACAGGAGGAGAGTCTTGATGACCACGGACGTCGTGGCCGCTGCAAAGCCGCTGCCGGTTACCAGAAAATTGACGACCAGCACCGCGCTGGTCAGGAACACCAGGAATTGGATGGGCGCGAGGACTCCCTGTACGAGGGTCCAGCGGGACTTGTCGCGTTTCAGGCGCTGCTCTTCGGTGTACAGGGGCATCGTGGACACAACCCTAATCTGTACGCAGCAATGCTGTCAACAAAACTTTACGTAAAGAAAACTTGACAGTTCGGGAGCGAATTGAGATTGTCGGCGGGCAGTGGTTGCCTGCTTGAACATATAGAAGAAGGATCGTTGCGGGGGCATACCTGCGTTCTCATTGGAGGCTAACCAATGTGCATGGTGGAATCGGCTGGGCAGGATGGGGAAGCTTGGCAAACAGGGTCGTTTGTCGAGGAAGGAGTCGAGGAGCAACGGATGGCGCGATTGGTGCGGACGATAGAAGGCGAGATCGTGCCGCGGTTGGTGATGACGCGCCGGATGGTGGTGACCAAACACCCCGAATCCGCCGCGCGTCGGGTACCGGACGCCTCGGACGTGCGTGAGTTGGTGCGGATTTTACTGGCGCACGACGTGGCGGTGGCGTCGGCGTATGTGGCCACGGTGCGACAGCGTGGGGCCACTTTGGAGATGGTCTGTTTGAATCTGCTCGCGCAGGCAGCGCGCGAGCTCGGTTTGTTATGGGAGGAAGACGAGTGCGATTTCATGCAGGTGACCGTGGGCGTATGCCGCTTGCATACGTTACTGCGGGAATTGAGTCCGGAATTTGGCAGCGCCGAGGTGGCGCCACGCGCCGAGCGGCGCATCTTGCTGGTACCAATGCCGGGCGAGCAGCACACCTTCGGGATCACGCTGGTCGCGCAGTTTTTGCGGCGCTCGGATTGGGACGTCTGGCACGAATTCCCGGGACGCGAGACGGACATCCTGGACATCGTGCGGCGGAACTGGTTCATGGTGGTCGGTCTCTCGGTAGGAACCGACGCCCGGATTGACGACGTGTCTACAGTCATTGCAAATATCCGCAGAGCGTCGAAGAACCAGCAGGTCGGCATCTTGGTCGGCGGGCCTTTGTTGGTACAGAAGCCGGAGGTGGCCGAGTTGGTCGGCGCGGATGCGACCGCCGCCGACGGGCCGCAAGCCGTCATGCGAGCCGAGAATTTTTGCAGTGCGATGTCGTATTGTTTGAAATGAGGTTCCGTGAAGCAGTTCAGTGGTTCTAAAAAGTGGCTGAGCGACATCGATAGCGAGACAGCAAGCCGGTTGATCACCGTCGCGTCTGACGTCGCGCTGGTGATGGCTGAGGCTGAACGAGGCATCATCCGCGACGTCTCTTTCGGCAGCGACGCCCTGCCGCGCGATGGTGCCAATGACTGGTTGGGTAAACGGTGGGTCGAAACGGTCAGCGCGGACAGCCGCGCGAAAGTCGAGGCACTGCTCCGGGATTCGACCGCCACCGGCACGCCCAAGTGGCGCATCGTGAATCATCTCTCGCGCGCCGGTGTCGATTTCCCCGTGATGTACACGACCGTGCGGATGGGCAACCCTGATCAGATCGTCGCCTTCGGCCGCAGCATGCAGCAGATGGCCACCTTGCAACAGCAGCTGGTCAGCACGCAGCAGTCGCTGGAGCGTGACTATCTGAAGTTGCGGCAGGCCGAAGCGCGGCATCGTCTGCTCTTTCAAGTGGCCTCAGAGGCCGTACTGATCGTCGATGCGGTGACGCGCAAAGTGGTGGAAGCGAATCCCGCAGCGGCGGCGCTGTTGGGGGAGGGCGGCAAACGTCTCGCCGGCCACTTGTTTCCGGAAGGCTTCGATGAAGGCAGCACGCAGGCCTTGCATAATCTGCTGAGCGCCGTGGGCGCAACGGGTCGGATGAATTCCATCCCGGTGAAGTCCGCCGACGGCGGCATGGAATTCATGGTCGCGGCCTCACTGTTTCGTGAAGACCGCAGTTCGTTTTTTCTGATTCGTTTGATGGCCGCAAACACCGTCGCCGGCGGCCAGGGGAAACCCACTCAGCATTCCAAGGTGTTGGAGATCGTTGCCGGGGCGCCGGAAGGCTTTGTCGTCACCGATATGGCCGGCCGTATTTTATTTTCCAATCGCGCGTTTCTCGATCTGGTGCAGCTGGCGACGGATGAGCAGGCGCGCAACGAGCCGTTGGAACGGTGGTTGGGCCGGCCCGGGGTCGATTTCAATTTGCTCACGGCGCAGTTGCGGGAACATGGCTCGCTGCGACTGTTCGCCACCCAATTGCGCGGTGAGTACGGCTCCAATACCGATGTAGAGATTTGCGCGGTGGCGGTGGCGGATGCCGAAGAGCCGTGTCTGGGGTTCACGATTCGCGATGTCGGACAGCGGGTCACCTTTGATCGGGCGGTCAGCCGCGACAAGCCGCGTTCGGTCGCACAGCTCACCGAGTTGGTGGGGCGCGTGCCCCTCAAGGAGCTGGTGCGTGAATCCACCGATATGATAGAGAAATTGTGCATCGAAGCCGCGCTCGAGATCACCGGTGACAACCGTGCCTCGGCCGCCGAAATTTTGGGCCTGAGCAGGCAGAGTCTCTACGCCAAATTGCGCCGCCATGGCTTGGGTGAGCTCACGCCCGCAGATGACGAGCAATCGATCATCAACAGTTAGAGGCGTAGCGATGTCCAGACCGGCTGCAGCCGCTTTGCCCGCCGACTTTCCCGCACCATCGGCAGTGCTGGAGCTCCTGAAGCCGATCACCTGGTTTCCGCCGATGTGGGCCTTCGCCTGTGGCGCGGTGTCGTCCGGGGTCGGCGCGCAGGGTCGTTGGCTCGTGATCGCGGCGGGCGTGGTCCTGTGCGGGCCGTTGCTGTGCGCCGCGAGCCAGGCCGTCAACGATTGGTTCGATCGCCACGTCGATGCCATCAATGAGCCGGATCGTCCGATTCCCTCTGGTCGCATACCGGGACGTTGGGGACTGGCTATCGCCCTATTCTGGACCGTGCTATCGCTCGCCTGGGCAGCCGCATTGGGACATTGGGTGTTCGTCGCCGCTGCCTTTGGCTGTGCACTGGCCTGGGCCTACAGCGCTCCGCCGGTACGTCTCAAGCAAAACGGCTGGTGTGGCAATCTGGCCTGCGCGCTGTGTTACGAAGGGTTTGCCTGGGTCACCGGCGCCGCCGTCATGCTGGGCGGCGCGCCGCCGCTCAAGATCGTGCTCATCGCTGTACTCTATAGCCTCGGCGCGCACGGCATCATGACCCTCAACGATTTTAAGTCGATCGAGGGCGATCGCCGCTCCGACGTCAGATCTTTGCCGGTGCTGCTGGGTGCCGAGCACGCCGGCGAAGTCGCCTGTGTGGCGATGGCGCTCCCGCAATTGGCGGTGGCGGCCATGCTGGCTGCATGGGGTCGCCCCTATCAGGCCGGGGCGATCGCTGTGCTGCTGGGTGCGCAAATCCTCCTGATGCGCCGTCTGTTGAACGACCCGCGCAAGCTCGCGCCTTGGTACAACGGCACCGGCGTGACGCTCTATGTATCCGGAATGATGGTGGCGGCGTTTGCCCTGAAGGGCATGGCGTCATGAAACCGTTGAGCTGGCTGGGCATCCTGCGGCTCGCGTTGGTGCAGACCGCTTTAGGATCCGTGGTGGTTCTCGTGACCTCGACCTTGAACCGCGTCATGATCGTCGAGTACTCGTTGCCGGCGGTATTACCGGCGGCGTTGGTGGCATTGCATTACGCAGTACAGATGGTGCGTCTGCGTTTTGGCTATGGATCCGACGTCGGCGGCAGGCTCACGCCCTGGATCATCGGCGGAATGGCGACCCTGGCGTTGGGCGCCGTGCTCTGTGCGCTGGCTGCAACCGGCATCGTGCGCTTCGGCTGGCCTGCGATCCTATTGGCGATATTGGCATACGCTGTCGTGGGTATGGGCGTGGGTGCGGCCGGAACCTCGCTCCTCGTGCTCATGGCTAAACGCGTGGCAGCCGACCGGCGCGCACCCGCGGCAACCATCATGTGGACCATGATGATTGCGGGCTTTGCTGTGACGTCGGCCATCGTGGGCCGTTTTCTCGACCCGTTCACTGCAGAGCGCCTGGTCGTCGTGATCAGCATCGCGAGCGCGGCGGCGCTGGCGGTTGCCGTGCTCGCGGTGTGGAAGATCGAAGTGGGAATGGTACTGCCTGCCAGGGCAGGCACGCCTGCAGCAACGCCGCGCACACCGGGCTCATTTCGCGCAGCCCTGGCGCGTGTCTGGCGTGAGCCGCAAGCGCGTTCTTTCACCATCTTCGTTTTCATCTCGATGCTGGCATACAGTGCGCAGGAACTTCTGCTCGAGCCGTTCGCAGGCCTCGTGTTCGGGTTTTCGGTGGGCGAATCGGCGAGTCTCGCCGGCAAGTGGCACGCTGCGGCATTGCTCGGCATGATCAGCGTGGGGGTCGCGTGTGGCGGCGCGCGCCGCTTCGGCAACCTGCGGGCCTGGACCATCGGCGGCTGCTGCCTGTCGGCGGCGGCCTTGCTGAGTCTGGCTGCAGCAGATCTGATCGGACCGCGCTGGCCGCTGCTCGTGTCCGTCCTCACGCTCGGCCTCGGCAACGGCGCCTTCGCCGTCGCCGCCATCGCCTCGATGATGCAGTTGGCGCATGGCGATGCGACCGGCGCCGGCGTCCGGATGGGCCTGTGGGGTGCCGCGCAGGCGGTCGCTTTCGCGCTCGGTGGGGTCGTTGGCGCGCTCATCGTCGATGCGGTGCGTTACTTCTTCGGTTCGCCCATCATTGCATTCGCGCTCGTCTTCGTCACCGAAGCGGCGCTGTTCCTGGCGGCGGCACGGCTGGCAGCCGGCGCACATGTCCCATCAATGCGCCGTTCCGGCGCTCCAATCACGGCGGTTACAGTATGACCAGCACTATGCAGACCTTCGATGTGGTGGTGATCGGTGGCGGTCCTTCGGGCTCGACCGCCGCGACCGATTTGGCGCGCCAGGGTCACCAGGTGATGCTGGTGGATCGGGCCGGCCGCATCAAGCCTTGCGGCGGCGCCATTCCGCCGAAATTGATCGAGGAATTCGAGATTCCCGAGTCGTTGCTGGTCGCCCGGGTCAACTCGGCGCGCATGATTTCGCCGACGAATGCCGCTGTCGACATGCCGATCGAAGGCGGCTATGTCGGTATGGTCGATCGCGAGAGTTTCGATGAATGGCTGCGGGGCAGGGCGGTCAGGGCCGGTGCGACGCTCGAGCGCGGCACGTTCAAGGAACTGACCCGCGATGCCGACGGCACCGCCATCATCGGTGTGCAGGGTAAGGACGGCGTGCTCAAGCAATTTCGTGCGCGCGCCGTGATTGGTGCGGACGGCGCCAGGTCGGGCGTCGCTAAACAGTGCATCGCCGGCGCCGATCGCATCCGCTACGTAGCTGCATACCATGAGATCGTGCGTGCGCCGGCAACGGGCGGCAGCTTCGTGGCGAATCGCTGCGATGTGTTTTATCAGGGTAAATTATCGCCCGATTTTTATGCCTGGATATTCCCCCACGGCGACACCGCGAGCGTGGGTGTGGGGAGCGCCAACAAGGGATTTTCGTTACGCGGCGCTGTGGTAGATCTGCGCGCACTGACAGGTCTCGAAGGTGTTGAGACCATTCGTCGCGAGGGAGCGCCCATACCCATGAAGCCGTTGCCACGCTGGGATAACGGACGCGATGTCGTGCTGGCAGGCGATGCGGCCGGCGTGGTGGCGCCCGCCTCAGGGGAGGGCATCTACTATGCCATGGCGGGCGGGCGTTTTGCCGCAGACGCGGTGGCGCAATTTCTGCTCACGGGTGATGCGCGCGCCCTCAAAATTGCACGCCGCAGGTTCATGAAGTTGCATGGCATGGTGTTCTGGGTCTTGGGCATCATGCAGCGCTTTTGGTATTCCACGGACAAGCGCCGCGAGCGCTTCGTCAGCATCTGCAGAGATCCTGATGTGCAATATCTCACCTGGCAGGCGTACATGCACAAGAAGCTGGTGCGTGCCAAGCCGATGACCCATCTGCGCATCTTTGCCAAGGATATGGCGCACCTGTTGGGTCTTGCCAGGGCGTGATACGTAGCACCCGGGTACGTTGGCGGCCGATCGTTGCGGCGGCCCTGTCGGCTTCGGGTGTGGCGACACTCGGTGCCCTCACGACCGAACTGGGCCCCTGGTATTACGCCCTGCACAAGCCTGCATGGCAGCCGCCGGATTGGCTGTTCGGCCCGGCGTGGACACTGATTTTCTCGTTGTGCGCCATCGCCGCCGTGATCTTCTGGCGCAGACAGCGCGATCGCGACAGCCGCTTGCTGATGATCGGTGCCTTCGCCGCCAATGCATTCTTCAATACCTTGTGGAGTCTGCTCTTCTTCCGTCTGCAACGTCCTGACTGGGCATTGTATGAAGTCGTGTTGCTGTGGCTCTCGATCGTCGCTTTGATCGTACTGTTGGGAAAGTCCAGCCGCACCGCAGCGTGGCTGCTGGCACCGTATTTTGCGTGGGTGATCTTCGCTGCACTGTTAAACTGGAAGATCGTGATGCTCAACGCACCGTTTGCAGCCGGTGGCTGAGTTCTTTCGCAGCGGGCAGGTCGTCTACTGGATCATCGGCATGATGGTGCTGGAATTCCTGGCGCTAGTCGTCCTGTACAAGCGGACGCGGCGCACGCTGCCCTGGTTCGAGCTACTCTGCAACATGGCCGCCGGCGCGGCCTTGCTGCTGGCGCTGCGTGCTGCCCTGACCTATGCAGCATGGATCACCATCGCGGGATGCTTGAGCGCCGCGCTCGCTGCGCATGTATTCAACATGTACAGCCGCTGGGTTGCGCAGCGCTGAGCGCGGTTCTCTTCAGCCTGCGGGGCTGCCCTCGACCTGAATCTGCAGTTTGACCTCCTGTTTGAAGCCAAATTTGTCGCCGTAGCTGACGCCGAAGTCGCTGCGATTGAAGGTCGCCGAGGCATCGGCGCCGCAGACTTCCTTCTTGGTCATCGGACTCGGTTTGCACAGAAACGAGTTGATCGTCAGCGTCACGGGCTTGGTGACGCCGTGCATGGTCAATGTGCCCTGCGCTTCGGTAGGTCCCGCTGCGCCGAACTTGCTGAATTTCCCGCTATAGGTCGCCGTCGGGTACTTGGCGGCGTCAAAGATATCGGGGCCTTTCGCATGATCGTTCATCTTCGTCATGCCGAAATCAATCGAGTTCATGTCGACGGTCACTTCGATCGTGCCCGATTTCGCATCTTTGTCGTACACCACCTTGCCTGAGTTGGTGGTGAACTTGCCGCGCCAGGTCGACAGACCACCCATATGGTCAGCCTCGAAGCTCGGATACGTGTGGCTCGGATCGAGTATGTAAGTCACAGGCGCCGCGAATGCGACGCCGCTGATCAGGACCGCCACGGAGGCGAGGGCAATTCGGTTCATTAGGAGCTCCTGGAACACGGGTATAATTTTACGAAGCATAGCGATTATCTCAATCTTTAGGGTCCGCAATGGAATTATTGAATGCAATCGAGTCGCGAACGTCAGCAGGCCGGCTGACGGATCCCGGCCCGACGCCTGCACATCTGGCTCAGATCCTGAATGCAGCAGGCAGCGCGCCTGACCACGGCCGCCTGCGGCCGTGGCGTTTTATTGTGGTCGAATCGCCGCTCAAGGAGCAATTCGCACACGCTGCAGCCAGTGCCAAGCGGGCGCGATTACCGGTCATGAGCGATGAACAATTTGCGACCGAGCGTTATAAGGTGGTGCGCTCGCCGCTCATCATCGTGGTGGGCTGCGCAGTCAATCGCGAGGCCACCAAGATTCCGGAAGTAGAGCAGGTGGTTGCCGTTGCCGCGGCCACCGAGAATCTGTTCCTTGCAGCCCACGATCTGGGTTACGGCGTGATGTGGAAGACCGGTGCGGCGGCCTACGACCCGGCCGTCAAAGAGCTGTTGGGTTTGCGCGTCACTGATCACATCATCGGTATCATGCATCTCGGCACGCGCGTCAAATGATGCGCGGGTGCGCGTAGGTCGAGACGACGCTGCAGAGTGCCCACACGGGCATGCTGGGGTGCAGCGCCAACTCGCGCGTCGCTGTGCGCGTGACCCGGGCGAGGAGTTCGGTGCCGCCGCCGACGTCGAGCGTGATGAGGTCCGAGTCCGGCTGATCGCGATCCACGACCGCGACGGTCGCCGTCATGACATGGCGAGCGCTCGAGGCCACAGGCTTCTGCGTCGCGACGATGACATCGCGTGCCAACAACCGCAGTCTCACTCTGTCGCCGGGATTGAAGGCGGGCATGCTCAACTGGAGTTCGCTCTGGCCTGCCCGCACGCGCATCGTCTGCGTGTCGGCATCGACCCCGATTACCGCGGCGTCGATGATCGTGGCGACCTCTTCGGGGCCGACGATCGCGCGCAGTAGCGCATGCGCGCTCATTGCGCCGACGTCGCCCTGTGCGACCGAACTGCCGGACTCCAATAACACGATGCGCGTTGCGAGACGCGCGACTTCATCGAAGCGATGGCTCACGTAGAGCATGGGAATTTGCAGACGATCGCGCAATGCCTCGAGGTACGGAAGCACCTCCTCGCGGCGCGCGCCATCGAGTCCGGCGAGCGGCTCATCGAGCAGCAGCAGGCGGGGCTGCGTCAACAGGGCGCGACCGATCGCAACCCGCTGCGCCTCGCCCCCGGAGAGTTGCTGGATGCGCCGGTCGAGCAGCGCTTCCAGATCGAGCAACGCAATCACCGCATCGAGGCTTACGTATGTCGGCCGCCTGGCGCGCTGCAACGCATAGCGCAAATTGCCGCTTACACGCAGATGCGGGAACAGGCGCGAGTTTTGGAACACATAGCCAATATGCCGGCGCTCCGGCGGCACGTCGATGGCGTTCGCCGTGTCACACCAAGACATGCCATCGAGCGCGACCATACCGCGATCCGGCCGCACCAGGCCGGCGACGATGTTGATCAGCGTCGTCTTGCCGCTGCCGGATCGGCCGAACAGCCCGATCACGCCGCCCCCCACCAATTCGAACGCCACCTGCAACGCAAACGCGCCGCGTCGTGCCGCGACGTCCACATGCAACATCAGGGGCCCAGCACGGCGCGCATGCGCCGCACGACGAATTCCGAAATCAACATGCCGCACAAGGCGAGCCCGAGTGACAGACCCGCGAGGCGCGCCGCCGCCGCATCACCGTCCGGCGTTTGCAGTGCTCCATACAGTGCCAACGGCAGCGTGCGGGTTTCGCCCGGAATATTGGAGACGAAGGTGATCACCGCGCCGAATTCGCCGAGCGCGGCAGCAAATGCAATGGTCACGCCGGCCACGATTCCCGGCAGCATCAGCGGCAAGGTCACCGAGACGAAGCAGTCCCACGGTCCCGCGCCGAGCGTGCGGGCGGCCTCCTCGAGGCCGCGGTCAACGTTATCGAGCGAAATCCGTATCGCACGCACCATGAGGGGAAACGACATCACTGCAGTTGCCAGCGCCGCACCGTTGGTGGTGAACACGAGCCGGATGCCGAACAGCGTGCGCAGCGGTGCGCCGACGACACCATGCGTGCCAAATGTCACCAACAACAAGTAGCCCACCAGCACCGGCGGCAGCACCAACGGCAGATGCACGAACACGTCGAACAGCGTGCGTCCCCAGAAGCGCCGTCGGGTCAGCGTCCAGGCGGTCAGAACCGCCCATGGCAGACTGAAGGCCACACTGCGTGTCGCCACCACCAGACTCAGACGCAGCGCTTCGCTTTCGGCGGCGCTCAACCAGCTCGTCACGGCCTATAGATCGCTGCGGGGCTTCATTCGGCAGGCAGTATACTGTCCGGGCAGCAAGTTTAAGGGATCGATACATGGCCTATTACCGCGCCGTAGCGCCGGCGCCGGCAGGGGCGTCGGAACGAATCGGTGTGCTCCTGGTCAATCTTGGCACGCCGGATTCGCCGTCCTATTTCGCGGTACAGCGCTACTTGCGCGAGTTCCTGGGCGACCGCCGCGTCATCGATACGTCACGCTTCGTGTGGCTGCCGATTTTATACGGCATCGTTCTGACGTTGCGGCCCATCCGAACGGTGCGCAATTATCGCAAGATCTGGATGCGGGAAGGTTCGCCGCTTGCGGTGTATTCCGCCCGCCTGACGGCCAAGGTCGCCGCATTGCTGAAGACGCGTTTGGGCGACTCAGTGCAGGTCGCGCTCGCCATGACGTACGGCAATCCCAGCATTCCGGACGTGCTCAAGGCGCTCGCCGAGCAGAACGTCAGAAAGCTCCTGGTGCTGCCGATGTATCCGCAGTACTGCTCGTCCACGACAGGCTCGGTGTTCGATCGGACCAGCAATGCGCTGGAGCGCTGGCGCTGGATACCCGAGACCCGTTTCATCAACGACTATCACGACGATCCCGGGTACATCGAAGCGCTCAGCAAGAGCATCGAAATTCATTGGGCGCGCGCCGGCGCGCGCTCCCATCTGCTGCTCTCGTATCACGGCATTCCCGCCGTGTATGTGAAGGAGGGCGACCCGTATCAGCGGCAGGCCAACCGCACCACGCAACTGATCGTCGCGCGCCTCGGACTTGCCGAGGGCGAGTATTCACATTGCTATCAGTCGCGCTTCGGCTCCGTCGTCTGGCTGCAACCGTATACCGAAGACACCTTGAAGGAACTGGTGCAGCGCGGCTTGAAGGAACTCACCGTCGTCTCACCGTCATTCGCGGTCGACTGTCTCGAAACGCTGGAAGAGGTGGCGATCGAATATCGGGACAAGTTCATCGAGCTGGGCGGCGAACATCTGACCTTGGTGCCGTGCCTCAACGACGATGATCAGCACGCGGCGGCCCTTGCCGCCGTCCTCACCCGCCAACTGCGTGGCTGGACCGAAGAAACGCCGCACTGACGGTCGCGTGCTTGCCGCATCCGCCGGATGGCTGTCTTGCGTTATTGCGGGGCGGGGTGGTAAATTCTGTCCAATGTGCTCTTCGTGCTGCAAATGCCCGTCTTTGTTGCTGCATCTGCGCCGCTAGGCGCTATCCTCTCGCGCCATCGGTCGGCGCCCACAAGACCGAACAGATTCCACCCCGACACCGCCCGGCGGGACACGCATTTTTAGATTTCTGAGGCACACCCCCCCATGTTGCGCGATCCTTCGACCAAGTACCGAGCCTTCCAGCCTATCGACATGGCCGACCGAACCTGGCCCAGTCGCGTCATCAGCGCGCCGCCCACATGGTGCAGCGTCGATCTGCGCGACGGTAACCAGGCTCTGATCGAACCCATGGATCAGGCGCGCAAGCGCCGCATGTTCGACCAGCTGGTGAAAATCGGCTTCAAGGAAATCGAGGTCGGATTTCCGTCTGCGTCACAGACCGATTTTGACTTCGTGCGCGAGATCATCGATCAGGACCTCATTCCGGAAGACGTCACCATCCAGGCGCTGACGCAAGCGCGTCCGGAATTGATCGCGCGTACCTATGAGGCCCTGCGTGGCGCACGTCGCGCAATCGTGCACGTTTATAATTCGACGTCGGTCGCGCAACGCCGCGTGGTGTTTCGCCTCGACAAGGCCGGCATCATCGACATCGCGGTCCGCGGCGCCACGGACGTTCGCGAGTACGCTCTGAAGCAACGCGATACCGAATGGGTATTCGAGTACAGCCCGGAGAGCTTCACGGGTACTGAACTCGATTACGCGGTGGAGGTGTGTGATGCCGTCACGGCGGTGTGGGAGCCGACGCCCGCCCACAAAGCCATTTTGAATCTGCCGGCAACGGTGGAAATGGCGACGCCGAACGTGTTTGCCGACCAGATCGAGTGGTTTCTGCGCCACGTCAGCCGCCGCTCCGCGATTGTCCTGAGTGTGCATCCGCATAACGACCGCGGCACGGCGGTTGCTGCTGCCGAGCTCGCCATGATGGCGGGCGCCGAGCGCGTCGAGGGGACGCTGTTCGGCAACGGTGAACGAACCGGCAACGTCGACCTGGTAACGCTGGCACTCAACTTGTACTCGCAAGGAATTGATCCAAAAGTGGATTTTTCCAACATCAATGAGGCTGCGCGTTGCGCCGAGGCCTGTAATCAGTTGCCGATTCACCCGCGCCATCCCTATGTCGGCGATCTGGTATTCACGGCGTTTTCAGGCTCGCACCAAGACGCCATCAAAAAGGGGCTGGCGGCGCGTCAGGATTCGGACATTTGGGATGTGCCGTATCTGCCAGTCGATCCCTCCGACCTCGGTCGTTCGTACGACTCGATCATTCGGGTCAATTCCCAGTCGGGGAAGGGCGGTGTCGCGTATCTGCTCGAGCGGGATTATCAGCTGGTCATGCCGCGGCGTTTGCAGATCGAATTCAGTCAGGTAGTACAAGCTGCAGCAGATATCACGGGTAAGGAATTGACTTCGCAAGAGTTGTGGGATCTGTTTACCACTGAATATCTGGCGCCACGAGCCCCCTTCATCTACAAATCGCACCAGCTCGCGGCCTCCACCGATGGCGCCGATACCGAGCGCTTGACACTGCAGTTGGACCACGGCGGCCGGATCGACAGCCGCATCGGCTTGGGCTCCGGGCCGATCGAAGCGATGGTCAATGCCATCGGCCTGCCGTTCGATGTGCTTTCCTACGAAGAGCATTCACGCGGCAAGGGCAGTGCCGCGAAGGCGGTGTCATACATCGAGATCACTACCCGGTCGCGGCGAACCTTGTTCGGGGCCGGAATGCACAGCAACATCATCACGGCGTCCTTGCTGGCCATTTTGTCCGCCGTCAATCGTGCACTCGCGCAAGGCGCACTGGAGGCGGAAATCGACGTAGTTCAGACTGGAACTTAGTTAATAACTTCAAGTCTATGAATACGAAATGTTATTCAACCGTGGGCACGCGCGCACCGGAGGAAAAAATGTCATCCAAACAGGCTTGGCAAAAGCTTTTTGATTGTGCTAGTTGAACCCGCGCGGAAATCCGCTATAGTGCGCAGCTTCGACAACCCAGCTAATAGATCCCATTGATTTCAGGGGCTTTTCTCGAAAAATGAGCGAACGCGACGACAACGAACATTTTGACATCGACGACGAATTTCTCGGTGATGCCGAGGAATCGCATGACTTCGATCCGGTAGTTGAACGCACCGAGCGACGCCCGAAAGCGGTACCGGCTGCCAAGCGTGGCAAGGCGGCCTGGAGCCGTGTCGAGGATGTGATCGCCGAGCGCCAGCTCGAGAAAGAGCTGCGCGACATTTTCGAGGAAGAATAGCCTCGCACGATTGCATCGCGTGCTAGCGGACCATCAAGATTGGGTGGTGCTCAAGTTCGGCGGCACCAGCGTTTCTTCGGCCGGCAACTGGCACCATATCGCTGCCGTGGTTGCGCAACAGCTGCGGCCGGTGGTCGTGCATTCGGCACTGACCGGGATCACCGATCGACTCGAGGCCTTGCTAAGCGCCGCGCTCGAAGGCCAGCATAGTGACGCCTTGCAGGCGATCGAAGGAGTGCATCGGCGGCTCGCCGAGCAGCTCGAGATCGCGCCCAGCCGCCAGTTCCAGGCACTCTTCAATGAGCTTGTGCAGCTTTCCAACGAAGTGGCAGGCACGCGACGGGTCAACGACGTGCTACGCGCCCGCGTCATGTCGCTCGGCGAGCTGCTGGCGACAGCGCTAGGCGCGTCTTTCCTGAATACGCAGGGCGTCGCGACCACGTGGGTCGATGCGCGTCGGGTATTGCATGCCGAAGAACGCCGCGGCGCGACGCAGAAAGCGGGTCTGCTGTCTGCCACCTGCGACTTCACCCCCGACGCCGGCCTGCAGCGCGAGTGGCGCAAACTCGAGACGGTGATCATTACGCAGGGTTTCATTGCCTCCAATCTGGCCGGGCAGACAGTACTCCTCGGACGCGGCGGTTCCGACACGTCCGGCGCCTATTTCGCCGCCAAGCTGGCCGCGGCGCGACTCGAAATCTGGACCGACGTGCCGGGCCTTTTCAGCGCCAACCCGCGTGCAGTGCCGACGGCGCGGCTGCTGCGCTCGCTGCATTACGACGAGGCACAGGAAATCGCCAGCAATGGGGCAAAGGTGCTGCATCCGCGCTGCATCCTGCCGCTGCGTCAGTACGGCATACCGCTGCATGTCTATGCGACCCAGGCGCCCGGCCTCGAAGGCACCGTCGTGTCCGGCAACGTTGCGGACAGCGCGGCACAGGTGAAGGCCATCGCCATCAAGAAGGGCATCACGCTCGTCTCCATGGACAGCCCCGGCATGTGGCATCAGGTGGGTTTTCTCGCGGACGCATTTCAGATCTTCAAGCAGCACGGTCTGTCGGTCGATCTGGTCAGCACCTCGGAGACCAACGTCACCGTCTCGCTCGACCCGGCCGCCAATGCCCTCGATGAAGCCGCCTTGAGCCGCCTTACTCAATCATTGGGCGAGTTGTGCGGCGTGCAGATTCTGGGGCCGTGCGCTTCATTGAGTCTGCTCGGCCAGAACATTCGCGGCATCCTGCACGAGTTGGGCGGTGCCTTCGAGTTGTTTCAAGACCATAAAATTTATCTGGTCTCACAAGCGGCCAACGATCTTAATTTCACGTTCGTCATCGATGAAGAACATGGTGACCGCCTGGTACGGCAACTGCACGAGCGCCTGATTCAGAGCATCGGTTCCGACAAGGTGCTGGGCCCCACCTGGGCGCAGCTGTTTGCCGACGACGCCCGCAGCGCGCCGCCGCCGCTCACCTGGTGGGAAGACCCGCTGAAGCGCGCAACGCTGCTCGACATCGCGGCCCGCGAGACCGCCGCTTTCGTCTATGACGGCGCCAGCATCGATGTCGCGCTCGCGTCGCTGCGCAAGGTCAAGTCAGTGGCGCGCTGGGCCTACGCGATGAAAGCCAATTGGCATGTGGAAATCCTGCGACGCGTCTACGCAGCCGGTTTCACCATCGAATGCGTGTCGCGCGGTGAACTCGAGCACGCCTTTGCAAGCATTCCGGATTTGATTCCCGAGCGGGTGCTGTTTACCCCTAACTTCGCGCCCCGTGCCGAATATGCCTTCGGCTTGGATTTGGGGGTTTATGTCACGCTCGACAACCTGCACCCGTTGAGCGCGTGGCCGGAGCTGTTCAAAGGTCGCGACGTCTTCGTGCGCATGGATCCTGGCGTCGGTCGCGGCCACCACGAGCATGTACGGACGGCGGGTGCGCACTCGAAATTCGGCATTCCCTTGAGCGAAGTCGACGAACTGCAACAACTCGTGCAGGCAGCCGGCGCGCGCGTTATCGGCTTGCATGCGCACAGCGGCAGTGGGATTTTCAACGTCGAAAACTGGCTCGAAAACGGCGTGGTGCTCGCGGGACTTCTGGCGCGTTTTCCCGCCGTGCGCGTCATCGACCTGGGCGGTGGGCTCGGCGTACCGGAACAGGTCGGTCACGCCGAACTCGATCTGGCGGCGCTCGATCGCGGCATCGCTGCGCTGGCTGAAGGCTTCCCTGGCATCGAGTTCTGGATGGAGCCAGGACGATACGTCGTAGCCACGAGCGGCGTGCTGGTGGCGCAGGTCACGCAATTGAAAGGCAAGGGCGAGGTGCGTTACGTCGGTATCGCCACCGGTATGAATTCACTGCTGCGGCCGGCATTGTATGGCGCGCATCACGACATCCGGAATCTGACGCGGCTCAGCGAACCCACGAGCCAGCGTTTCAACGTGGTGGGACCGATCTGCGAGTCCGCCGATTTATTAGGCGGTGATCGCTGGTTGCCGGCTACGCGCGAAGGCGACGTCATCGTCATCGGTAACTGCGGCGCGTACGGCTACGCGATGGCATCGCACTACAACCGCCGTGCACCGGCGCCGGAGTTCATGATTTGAGCAAGCAGGAAATCGGCATCATCGGTTGGCGCGGCATGGTGGGTTCCGTGTTGTTGGAGCGGATGCGCGCGGCGGGCGACTTCGAACACGTCGCGCCGGTCTTTTTCAGTACCTCGCAAGCCGGTGCCCTCGGACCCGACGTAGGGTCGGGCGCCACGGTCGTCCGGGATGCGCACGACATTGCGGCGCTCGCCGGACTGCCGCTCGTGATCAGTGCGCAAGGCGGCGACTACACCAGCGCGGTGCATCCACGGCTGCGTTCAGCAGGCTGGCGCGGCTACTGGATCGACGCTGCCTCTACGTTGCGCATGAGCGACGCTGCGGTGATCGTGCTCGACCCGGTGAACCTGGCGGTGATGGAGAAGGCACGCGAGCGCGGACTCAAGGATTATATCGGCGGCAATTGCACGGTGTCGCTGATGCTGATGGCCGTGGGCGGCCTGATGCGCTCCGGCCTGGTCGAGTGGATTACCGCCATGACCTATCAGTCGGCTTCCGGGGCGGGCGCGCAGAACATGCGCGAGCTGCTGGCGCAGATGGGCGCCGTGCACGGCGCCGCTGCCGCGTTGCTTGGAGGCGCCGGCGGCGGCATTCTCGAGGTCGATAACGTGGTGAGTCAGACCCTGCGCTCGGCAGATTTTCCCACCCAGCATTTCGGCGTGCCGCTGGCGGGCAGTCTGATTCCCTGGATCGACAAGGACCTGGGTCAGGGTCAGAGTCGCGAGGAATGGAAGGCGGGGGCGGAGGCCAACAAAATCCTGGGCACCGAGGCGCATCCGACGCCGGTGGAAGGGATTTGCGTACGGGTAGGGGCGATGCGCTGCCACTCGCAGGCGCTGACCATCAAGCTGACCCGCGACGTGCCGCTCGATGAAGTCGAGCGCATTCTCGCCTCCGGCAACGAGTGGGTGCGCGTCGTGCCTAACGACAAAGAGTCTTCGATACGCGCGCTCACGCCGGCCGCCGTGAGCGGCCGCATGGAGATTCCAATTGGTCGCCTGCGCAAATTGTCGATGGGCGGCGACTACCTGTCCGCGTTCACGGTCGGCGACCAGTTGTTATGGGGCGCAGCGGAGCCGTTACGCCGGACTATGCGTTTCCTGCTTCCTTATGTGTGAGCAGATGGATCGGCACCGGCTTGGCGTGCCAGATGTCAGCGCAGTACTCACGAATGGTCCGATCGGATGAAAATTTGCCGCTGCGGGCGCTGTTGAGGATCGACATGCGGGTCCAGCGTTCGCTGTCCGCATAAGCCTCCGACACTTTGGTCTGGCACTCGATGTACGACTGGAAATCCGCCAGCAGCAGGTAAGGGTCGTGATATAGCAGGTTGTCCAGCAACGGCTTGAACAGATCGACGTCGCCGCGTGAAAAGAAACCGGTCCGGATGAGATCGAGTACGTCGCGCAGACCCTGATTGCCGTTGTAGTAGTCCATCGGCCGGTAGCCGTTCGCCTTGATCGCATAGACCTCGGGTGTGGTGAGTCCGAAGAGAAAGAAATTTTCCGCGCCCACTTCCTCTCGGATCTCGATGTTGGCGCCGTCCATCGTGCCGATGGTGAGAGCCCCGTTCATCTGAAACTTCATGTTGCCGGTTCCCGAGGCTTCCTTGCCTGCGGTGGAGATCTGCTCCGAGAGGTCGGCAGCCGGATAAACACGCTGGCCGTTCGTGACGTTGAAGTTCGGCAGGAATACCACCTTCAACCGGTCGCGCACATCCGGGTCGCGATTCACCACATCGCCCACTGCCGTGATCAGCTTGATCATGAGCTTGGCCAGTCGATAGCCGGGCGCTGCCTTGCCGCCGAAGATGAAGGTCCGCGCCTGGATCTTGGCGGCAGGGTTCGATTTGATGGCGTGGTACAGGGCGATGATGTGCAGCACTTTCAGATGCTGGCGCTTGTATTCGTGGATGCGTTTGACCAGCACGTCGAAAATGGAGTCTGGATTGATGACGATGCCGGTCTGCTTGAACGCAAGCTCCGCGAGCGCGCGCTTGTTCAGCAGCTTGATCTCGCGCCAGCGGGCGCGGAACGCCGCGTCTTCTGCCAGCGGTTCGAGGCGCGCCAATTGCGACAGATCTTTCACCCAGTCATCGCCGATATGTTCGCTGATCAAGGCGGACAATTTCGGATTGCACAACACCATCCAGCGGCGTGGCGTCACACCGTTGGTCTTGTTGCTGAATTTGGCCGGCCACAACTCGTAGAAATCCCGCAGCACATCGCTCTTCAACAGCTCCGAGTGCAGCGACGCCACACCATTGATGGCGTGCGAACCGACGCATGCCAGGTGTGCCATGCGCACGTAGCGCTCGCCGGCCTCGTCGATCAACGAGAGCCGCGCGATGCGTGCTTCGTCGCCGAGGTAGCGGATGCGCACCTCCTCGAGAAAGTGCGCGTTGATCTCATAGATGATCTGCAGCAGGCGCGGCAACACCCGCCCGAACACCTCAATCGGCCAGCGCTCGAGCGCCTCCGGCATCAAGGTGTGATTGGTGTAGGCGAACGTTTTGCCGGTCACCTGCCAGGCTTCCTCCCATGACAGCAAGGCGTCGTCCACCAGGATGCGCATGAGTTCGGCAATGGCCACGGCGGGGTGCGTATCGTTCAGCTGGACGGCGAACTTCTCGTGGAATTTCTGGACCGGAATCTTCTGCGTGCGCAGGATGCGCATCATGTCCTGCAGCGAACACGAGACGAAGAAGTATTGCTGCTTCAGTCGCAGCTCCTTGCCGCGCGCCTGATCGTCATTCGGATACAGCACCTTGCTGATATTTTCCGAGGCGACTTTCTGATTCACGGCGCCGTAGTAGTCGCCGCTGTTGAAAATTGCGAAATCGAAGGATTCCGGCGCTTCCGAGCGCCATAAGCGCAAGGTATTCGCAGTGTTGGTTTGATAGCCGAGAATCGGCGTGTCGTACGGTACACCGAGAACGATTTCGTGCGGGACCCAGCGGACGCGCAGCCGGTTGTTGTCGTCCATGTAGTTCTCGGTGTGGCCGCCAAACTTGACGTCAACCGCCCACTCGGGACGAGCGAGTTCCCACGGGTTGCCGTAACGCAGCCACTTGTCGGTTTTCTCGACCTGCCAACCGTCGATGATTTCCTGCGAGAAGATGCCGAACTCGTAGCGGATGCCATAGCCGACAGCCGGCACCTCGAGCGTAGCCAGGGAATCGATGAAGCAGGCAGCCAGCCGCCCGAGGCCGCCGTTGCCAAGACCCGGCTCCTCTTCCTGGTTCAGCAACTCATCGAAGTTGAAACCGATTTCGGTCATGCACTGTTTGACCCGCTCGAAAATGCCCAGATTGATGAGGTTGTTGCCTAGATGCGGTCCCATCAGGAACTCAGCCGACAGATACGCGACCGTGCGCGATGCCTGCTTCGTATAAGCGGCTGCCGTGCTGATCCAGCGCTGTAGCATGCGATCGCGCACCGCATAGGCGAGCGCCATGTAATAGTCGTTCTTGGTCGCAAGTGCAGGGAACTTGCCCTGCATGTAAAAGAGAGCATCGAGAAACGCGTTCTTCAGCGCTTCTTTGTTCAGAGCGGTGCGGTCGTCGTCGTTCCGTCGGTCTGTCGTACGTCTGTCGTCGTTCACGGAGCCCACATTACCTCCACCGGCGTGCGAGTCTGGCGCAGAAACGCACGCACCGGCATGTCTTCGATTGAACCTTCGGCACTGGCTGCCATATAGGTCCGTAGTTTTGAGTCGCCACTCAACAGAAACACGATGCGGCGCGCATCGAGCAGCGCCGACACATTCAAGGTGATGCGCGGCTGTGGCGCGACCGGCGCCCACATGCCGACGCAGGCGGCGGCAGCCGCGGGATTCAGCGCACTCGCCAGATTGGGCGAGTGCGGAAACAGCGAGGCGGTGTGACCGTCGTCGCCCATGCCGAGCACGACCACATCGAACGGCCGCGGCACCCGAGCAAAAGTTTCCCACGCGGACACCGCACCGATATCGGGGGTGGGCGCGCCGTTTTTCAGTCCCAGGAAACGCGCTGCGGCCGCATGTTCCCGCAGCAACGACTCGCGCACGAAATGTTCATTACTGCCGGGATCGCTCGCGTCGACCCAACGCTCGTCAGCCAGACCGATGCACACCTGGCGCCAGTCGAGCGGTTCGCGCCGCAGCGCCTCAAAAAACTTGCGTGGCGAGGTGCCACCGGACACCACCAGGCTGGCGCGACCCCGTGCATCGAGGGCACGCTGCAGGGCACTGCTCACCAGGGTCGCGAGTGCACGCGCAAGTGCGTCGGGGTCCGCGAACTTTTGCGGTATAGGGGCCATGCTCACAGCGCAAATCTAGCACAGCAAGGGGATTGCTAAAAGTTAACGAGTCCGTTAACATTCTGCGGTCACGTTATGGCGGGATGCGCACATGAAAGACCTGACCACCAGTCCGATCAGCAAAACCATCCTGCAGATGGCGGTGCCCATCGGCGCCGGCATGTTTTTTCAAACTCTGTACTTTCTCATCGACCTGTACTTCGTCGCGGGGCAGGGTGATGCGGCGCTGGCGGGCGTAGGTGCCGGCGGTAACATCATGTTCATCGTCTTGGCACTGACGCAGGTGTTGGGAGTCGGCACGGTCGCGCTCATATCCCAGGCGGCCGGCCGCAAGGATCAGGGCGAGGCGCAATTGATTTTCAATCAAAGCATCGTTATCGCCATCGTTTGCGCCCTCGCCACCTTGCTGCTCGGCTACGGTCTGTCGCCGGGTTACATGCGTACCTTGGGTTCGGATGCGGCCACCGTGCGTGCCGGTATCCTTTATCTGGATTGGTTTTTGCCAAGTCTGGCGTTGCAGTTTGCGCTCGCCGTCATGGGGTCCGCCTTGCGCGGTACCGGGATCGTGCAACCCACCATGCTGGTGCAGGTCATCACCGTCTTTCTCAATGCAATGCTGGCTCCCGTGCTGATCGCAGGGTGGGGTACGGGTCATCCCATGGGGGTCGCGGGCGCAGGCCTCGCGAGTTCATTGTCGGTGGGCGTCGGCGTGCTGTTGCTCGCGCTGTACTTCCACAAACTCGAAAAGTATGTAGGTTTCGATACCGCGCTGTGGCGGCCGCAACCGGACGTCTGGCGGCGTCTCTTGCGGGTCGGCCTGCCGGCCGGCGGCGAGTTCGCACTCATGTTCGTGTTCATGGCGGTGATGTACTGGATCATCCGCCGTTTTGGCGCCGACGCGCAGGCCGGCTACGGCGTCGGCATGCGTGTGATGCAAAGCATGTTTCTGCCGGCAATGGCCATCGCCTTCGCGGCCACGCCGATAGTCGGACAGAATTTCGCGGCGTCCCGGCATGCGCGGGTGCGCGAAACGTTTGTGGTCGCGTCGTTGCTGGGCGCCTGCATCATGGTGGTGCTGACGCTGATCTGTCAGTTGAGTGCCGGCCGGATCATTCACGCATTTACCAGCGAAGCCACAGCGGTGGCGGTCGGCTCACAATTCCTGCAGGTGTGCTCCTGGAATTTTGTCGCGTCAGGCTTCGTCTTCACCTGCTCTGCAATCTTCCAAGGGCTCGGCAACACCTTGCCGGCCGTATGGAGCTCGGCCACCCGCATCGTGAGTTTTGTGTTCCCGGCCCTCTGGCTGGCGGCGCAGCCCGGCTTTCAATTGGTGCAGCTCTGGTACGTCTCAGTCGCGAGCGTGGCGCTGCAGGCGGTATGCAGCTTCTGGTTGGTGCGCCGGCAATTCCGTCAGCGTTTGCAGGATGAGCCTCAGCGCGTCGCAGCCTTGGGCGGGTGACGGTTTTCGAGTTCTGCCACGACCTGACGCAGATTCAAACCCTTGGCCTGCAGCAATAATATGGTGTGAAACAGCAGGTCAGCCGTTTCGCCAATCAGTTCCTGATCCGATTGCGACACAGCGGCCAGGGCCACCTCGAGACCTTCTTCGCCGACTTTCTGCGCCATGCGCCGCACGCCTTGCCCGAGTAGCGTCGTGGTGTAACTCCCGCTGGGGCGGGTCGCGATGCGTGCAGCGATGATTTCCTCGAGTTTTACCAGAAAACTCAAGCGTGCCACCTCGGCCCGCGCAGACGGTTCGAGTACGCCGGGCGCGTCGAAGCACGATGCGCTACCTGTGTGGCAGGTCGGGCCCTCTGGTACGGCCAGAATGAGCAGGGCGTCCCCGTCGCAATCCACTTCGATGCTGCGGACGCTCAGAATATGTCCCGACGTTTCGCCCTTGGTCCACAGCCGTCCCTTGCTCCTGCTCCAAAATGTCGCATGACCGCTGCGGCGGGTGATTTCGAGAGCAGCCTCGTTCATGTAACCGAGCATCAGCACGGTACCCGCGTGCGCATCCTGAATCACGGCTGGAATCAGTCCATCCATCTTTTGCCAGTTGAGTTCTTGCATGCCTTCTCCTAATGTAATCGGATGCAGCTAGCCAAGGAGGCTCAGGATAAAACGCACATCGCGGAGCTTGACGGCGTCCGTGGGCTGGCTGCAGTGGCGGTGGTTTTTCACCACATCGCGCAAAAAATCATCCTTGAACAAGCGGGCCTGATGCATGCGGTGACCGACGTGTTCATGTTCGGGTTTCTCGGTGTCGACGTTTTCTTCGCGTTGTCGGGCTTTCTCATCACCCGCATTCTGTTGAATAAGCGCGACTCCGGCGACTACTACCGCAATTTTTACGCGCGACGGCTGCTGCGACTCTTGCCTCCCTATCTGCTGGCCATCCTGCTCATCGGCATCTTTGTACCCGGTGCCGGCCCGCTGCTGGCCCTGTCGATCCTGTATGTCGCCAACTTCTGGTTCCCCTTGCATGTGCACATCGTGTACGGCGTGCTCTGGTCGCTGTCCATCGAAGAACAGTTCTATCTGGTCTGGCCCGCGCTCATCCGCCGCATACCGCTGCGCCGCATCGCGCTCATCTGTTTGTTCGTGTGCCTGCTCACGCCGCTCGCGCGCTTGCAGGCTGTGGCGTCGTTGCAGGAGAACTATTCTTTCTTGTCCTGGTACCGGTTCGATGGCTTGTGCTGGGGTGCGTTGCTGGCCGTGCTGGTCAGTGAGCACCGCTGGCACGCCGGCGCGCCTGGGCGCCGCGCCGTGATGGCTGCCGGAAATATCTTGTTTCTCACGGCAATTGGTCTGTATGCCTCGGGCCGCAAAGAAGCCGCGCTCGCGATTTTTTACACGGCCGTCCCCATGCTGACCATCACGCTCATCGGCAAAACGCTCGAGAAGCCGCATGCCTGGCTCGCACCGCTGCGTTCCCGAACGCTGCGCTTCTTCGGCGACATCAGCTACTGGCTCTATCTCATCCATCTTTTATTCGTCAACGCAGCTGACGCCTTTTTGCGTGCCCGCTATCCGCAACTCGTGCAGCACGGCGGATTTCTGTTGTGGGCCGCGATGCTGACGCTGGTGCTGGCGCCATCGGTGCTGTCAGGCATCGTCGTGCGACATTTGATCGAACTTCCCTTCCTGCGGCAGAAGCGCCGCTTTGCCGATGCATCAGCTGTCCCGTTGGAGATCTCAAAGCCGCACCTCGATACCTGCCCCGTGCAACTCACGCTTGAGGTCCTGAATCGCGATGTCACCGCTGTGAAAGACGCTGGCCGCTAGAGCGGCGTCCACGTTCGCCTCGCGAAATACGTCGATGAAATGGCGCACGCTGCCGGCGCCGCCGGACGCCACCAGCGGCACGCGGCAAATCGCGCGCACGGCATGTAGTTGCTGCAGGTCGTAGCCCGCGCGCACGCCGTCGCTTGCCATGCAATTCAACACGATTTCGCCGGCACCGCGGTCTTGGACCTCGGCCACCCACTGCAGCGTGTCGCGTCGCGCGTCGCGCGACCGCGCCGCGTCGCCGGTGAATTGCTGCACCCGGTAGCCATCTTGGGCCGTCTGGCTGTCGATGCCGATGACGACGCACTGCGCGCCGAAACGCGTGCTCAGGGCGTCGATCAAGGCAGGATCTTGCAGCGCCGGCGAATTGATCGATACCTTTTCGGCGCCGGCCGCGAGCACCGCTTCGGCCTCTGCGACAGTGCGGATGCCGCCCGCGACGCAAAAGGGGATATCGAGTTTCTGCGCGACCCGGCTCACCCAGCCGCGGTCCACGGAGCGGCTCTCGGGACTGGCGGTGATGTCATAAAACACGATCTCGTCCGCGCCGGCGTCGCGGTAGCGCTGCGCAAGCGTCAGGATGTCGCCGACGACCTGATGATCGCGGAAGCGAACGCCCTTGACGACCTGTCCGTCGCGCACGTCGAGGCAGGGGATTATGCGTTTGGCAAGAATGGCTTCAATTCCGCGGCCGAAATGCGGCCGTCGAGCAGCGCCTTGCCGCTGATCGCGCCTGCCACCTTGACCAGCGCGAGCTCGTGCAGATCGATGCCGTCGCGCACGCCGCCCGACGCCTGCCATTGGACGCGCGGATAACGGCGCATGGCTTCGCGATAGAGGGCGACATTCGGACCCGAGAGCGCGCCGTCCCGGTCGACGTCGGTACACAGCACATGCCGGAGCGGCGCCGTATCGTACAATTCCATCGCATCCCAGAGTGTCAGGGAGGATCGCTCGCGCCAACCATGCGTCGACACGAACGGTGTGCCATCCGGAGCCACGCGGATGTCGAAGGCGAGCGTCAGCGCGTCGCCGCCAAAGTACGCCAGCCATTCCCGCACCGCAGCCGCGTTCGTGATCGCGGCGCTGCCGATCACCGCCCGTGCCACACCGGCCGCGAGCAGGTTTTCGACCGCGGCCCTGTCCCGCAGTCCGCCGCCCACCTGCAGCCGGATGCCTTGGCCGGCCAGCGTGTGAATGATGGCGCGGTTGTCGTAGTCGGCATCGCCGCGTGCGCCGTTCAGATCGACCACATGCAACCACCCCGCGCCCAGCTTGCGGTAGCGGATCAACAGTTCCCCCGGGGCCGCTTCGTAGTGCGTCTGTGCGTCGAAGTCGCCCTTCAAGAGGCGCACGCAGCGGCCGTTCAGCAGATCGATTGCCGGTATCAGTTGCACGGCTTTAGCTGCAGGAAATTCTCGAGCACGCGCGCGCCAACGTGGCTCGAGCGTTCAGGATGGAATTGTGTGCCGTAGAAATTGCGTTCTGCCACACAGGCGCTGAACGGCGCACCGTAGTCGGTACTCGCCACGGTCGCGGCCGAGCGCGGCGCCGCATAGCTGTGCACGAAGTACGCGTAATCGCCGTGACGCACGCCTGCCAGGAGCGGCGAATCACGCTCCAGGTCCAGCGTGTTCCAGCCCATGTGCGGCACGGGCAAGCCGCTCTGCGCGGCGAAACGTGAGACGCGGCCGGGAATGATGCCAAGGCAGGCGACGTCGCCTTCCGCCGAACTTTCATACAGAAGCTGCATACCGAGACAGATCCCAAGCACTGGTTGCGTGAGCGTCGGTAACAGCGTGTCGAGTTGCAGCGCCTGGAGGCGCGCCATGGCGTCGGCTGCCGCGCCCACGCCGGGTAGAATGACATGCCGAGCCGCACGGATACGGTCAGCATCGGCCGATAGTTCGGCGTTCACGCGCAGCCGCTCGAGTGCAAATTGCAACGATGCGATGTTCGCGCCGCCGTTCGCCACGATGACGACGCCCGTACCGCTCACAAGGTGCCCTTGGTGCTCGGCAATTCCACGCCCTCAAGACGAATCGCCTGCCGCAGGGTGCGTCCCACGCCCTTGAAGCAGGCCTCGATCATGTGATGCGTGTTCTCGCCGCGTACCCGCACATGCAATGCGGCGCCGAGACTTTCGGCCAGCGAGCGAAAGAAGTGCGGCACCAACTCGGTCGGGACTTCGCCGACGCGTTCGCGTCCGAAGATCCCTTCCCAGACGAAGTAAGGCCGGCCGGAAATATCCAACGCCACCTGCGCTTCGGCTTCGTCCATGGGTAACAGAAAGCCGTAGCGGCCGATGCCGCGCTTGTCGCCCAGCGCTTCGCGCAGCGCCGTACCGAGCGCGAGCGCGGTGTCCTCGATGGTGTGGTGTTCATCGATGTGCAAATCGCCTTGGCAGGTGAGTGTCAACGCGAAGCCGCCGTGCCTGGCCACCTGTTCGAGCATGTGATCGAAAAATCCGAGCCCGGTCGACACGCTCGTCGGCCCTTCACGTGACAGGTCGACGAGGACGCGCACCTCGGTTTCCTTCGTTTTGCGGATCACTTCGGCGCGCCGCCCGCTGCTCAAGATTCGCCGCGCGATAGCCGGCCACGTTTCCTCCGGCGCGCCGTCCAGCCGCACGCGTACGCCGTGCAGTTTGAGATTGGCCGCGAACTCGAGGTCCGTGTCGCGATCGCCCACCATGTAGCAGTGCGCCAGTTCCAACGCGTGCGTGGCGAAATAAGCGTCGACCAGCCCGGTCTGCGGCTTGCGGCAGGTGCACGCGTCGCGTTTGAAGTGGGGGCAGACGAAGATCGCGTCGAAGTCGATGCCCTGCGAGTGAAATAAATCGAGCACGAAGCGGTGTGCCGTGTCGAACGCCGCCTGCGGCAGACTCGGACCGCCGAGCCCATCCTGGTTCGTCACCATCACGAAGCGGTAACCCGCGGCTTGCAACGCGAGCAGCGCAGGGATCACGCCCGGCAGCAGGCGCACCTTTGCGAGCGAGTCCACCTGCTCATCGGGCGGCTCCTCGATGAGCGTGCCGTCGCGGTCCACGAATATAATCCGCTCGCTCATGCGTTCTCCACCGAGTGCAGCAGCACATCATTTTCCGCCCGCGTGCCGACACTCACCCGCAACGACTGCGCCAAGGCCGGATGCGAGCGCAGGTCCCGCACGATGCTGCCGCCGGCAACCGCCTTCTGCATGAAGCGCTCGGCATCGTGGCAGTCGATGAGGAGAAAATTGGCATCGCTCGGCCAGACCGTCGCCACCAGCGGCGAGGCGGCGAGACCGGCGGCCAGATATTCGCGCTCGGCCAACAATGCCGTCAGCCGCTGCCCTGATGCGGCAAGTTGCTCGGGGTCGAGCGCACGCAAGGCGGCTTCGATGGTGGGTTGCGCGAGTGCATAAGGCGGTATCACCCGCCGCGCGAGGCCGATCAATTCGGGCGCCGCCAGCAGCGCACCGATGCGCGCTCCGGCCAGCGCGTGCGCCTTGGAGAGCGTGCGCAGCACCGCCATGGTCGAGAAACGTCCCAGCCACGGGGTGACGCTGTCGGCGCGCGACCATTCGACGTAAGCCTCGTCGATCACCACCACCGCCTTGCCGTCGAGCGTCGCACAAATTCGTTCGAGCGCGCCGCGGTCCAGCAGATTGGCGGTGGGATTGTTCGGCGAGCATAGGTAGACAAGCTTCATGTGCGGGCGCCAGGCGGCGAGCACGGCGTCGGCCTGCAGGGCCCAGCCATCCGCGCGCACCAGCGGCACGCTGCATACGGTAGCCCCCTGGATGCGAGCCGCCACCTCGTACATGCCGAAAGAGGGCGTGCATTGCAGAATCGCATCGTGGCCGGCGCGCAGAAAGATTCGCGTCAGCACATCGATGGCTTCATCCGCGCCGCGACCCGCCAACACACACTCCGCCGGCACGTCGTAGAGTCCGGCGAGGCGCGCGATCAAGGCGTGTGGCTGCGGTTCCGGATAGCGGTTCAAGCCCGCTGCGGTGACATCGCCGCTCGGCCGCCAGGGCGCTTCGTTGGCATGCAGTCGCGTCAGAGAAGGTCGCCATGCGGCATGCGCATAGGCCTGTAGCTCACGAATTTCCGGCCGCGCGAGTGCTGCCACTGCGCTCATGACAGCGCCTCCAAACGTATGGTGACGGCTGCCGCATGCGCGTCCAGGCCCTCGAGACCCGCCAGCACCTGCGCAGTTCCGCCCAAAGCCTTGAGGCCGTCCGGCGACAGTTCCTGTACGGTGATGCGCTTCTGGAAGTCCTCCAGCGACAGGCCGCTATAGGCGCGGGCGAAACCATAGGTGGGCAAGGTGTGATTCGGCCCGCTGCAGTAATCCCCCATGGACTCCGGCGACCAGTGCCCGAGGAATATCGCGCCGGCGGCGCTGATCTGCGGTACCCAGTCGCGCGCGTTTTCGATCTCGAGCAGCAAGTGTTCAGGCGCGTAGCGATTCGCAACGTCGATGGCGACGGCGAGCGTGTCGACGATGATGAGCCGCATCGAAGCGATCGATTGATCCAGGATGGCGCCGCGTGACAGGCCGCTGCGTTGCCGCTTCACCTCCGTTGCCACGGCCTGGGCCAATTGCGCCGACGTCGTGACCAGCAAGGCCTGGGCATCCGGGCTGTGCTCGGCTTGCGCCAGCAGATCTGCTGCCACGAAAGCGGCGCGTGCCGACGCATCCGCCACCACCATGACCTCGGTCACTCCAGCCGGCAGATCGGCGGCCGCACCATCGGCATCCTCGGCAACCTGCAGTTTGGCTGCCGTCACCCAGGCATTGCCAGGCCCGAACAGCTTGTCGCATTTCGGGATGCTGTCGGTACCGTAGGCCATGGCGGCAATCGCCTGCGCGCCGCCAACCTTGAAGACGCGTTCGACCCCGGCACGCTGCGCTGCCACCAGGACCGCGGCATCCGCCGACCCCTGCGCCCCCGGCGGCGTGCACATGATGCGCACCGGACACCGGGCAAGGCCTGCCGGCACCGCCAGCATGATGGCGGTGGACGGCAGCGGTGCGGAGCCGGCCGGCACGTACAGCCCTACGGCTCGAATCGGCACGCTGTGCCGCTCACAAATCACACCTGGTGCGGTCTCGACCCGCAACGGCGCCGTGATCTGGGCGGCATGGAAACAGCTGACCGTAGCGACCGCACGTTCGATGGCGGCGTGTTGTATGGCATTCAGGGCGCTTGCTGCGGCCGCGAATTCGCCTTTCGTTACCTCGAAGGCCTCGAGACTCGCGCCGTCGAAGCGCTGCGTGAGGGTGCGCAGCGCAGCGTCACCGCCGGCCCGCACCTGCGCAATGATGTCACGCACGGCGGCAGTCACCGCTGCGGCCTGGCGCTGCGTCGGGCGCTCGAGGACCGCGCGGCGCTCGACCGCGGACAAACTTTTCCAGTCGACGATGCGCAGCATTCAGGCGAGCATCTTCTCGACCGGGAGCACCAGTACCGAGCTCGCGCCGACGCGCTTCAACTCCTCGAGCGTTTCCCAGAAGACGTTTTCGCGGCATACCGCATGCACCGCCACCCGCTCGCCGATGCCTTCGAGGGGTATGACCGTCGGCGCTTCGCTGCCTGGCAGGAGTCGCTTGAT
>CAZZZU010000005.1:0-29134 GCA_964658805.1 uncultured Steroidobacteraceae bacterium | reverse complement strand
ATGGCCGGCAGCGCGGAGCGGGGCGCGTGCAGCATGATGTATTTGCTGCCCTTGACCTGCTCGACGCCGTCGATGCGCATCAACAGGCGCCGCGTCCACTCGCGTTTCTGTTCCGGAATGGGCACCGGCGTGCGGATCAACACGGCCTGACTCTCGAGGACGGTTTCGGTTTGGCGCAAATGATTTGCCGCGAGCGTCGACCCGGTCGATACGAGATCGCAGATCACGTCGGCCCGTCCGAGCCGTGGCGCAATCTCCACAGCCCCCGATAGCACCACGACATCCGCATTGATGCCGCGCTCGCGCAGGAAACGTTGCAGGATATTTGGATAGGTCGTCGCGATGCGCTTGCCGCGCAGTGACTCGGCACCGTAATAATCGAAGCCGTCGGGGACTGCGATGCACAGCTTGCAACGTCCGAAGTCGAGCAGCTGCACCTGCTCGAACAAAGGCTCTAGGCCGCGCGCTGCGAAGGTCAGGCGTTTTTCCTCGACCACGTTCAGGCCTACCAGCCCGAGATCGCAGACGTCCTCCTGCACCAGGTCCGGGATGTCGTCGTCGCGCACGAACAGCACGTCGAGCGGCATGTTTTCGCCATAGCACATGAGCTGATCTTTGCCGCGGTTGTATTTGAGCCCGCAGCGTGACAACAGCTCGAGTGACGCGTCGGTCAGCCGGCCGCTCTTTTGTATGGCTATCTTGAGTCGGTCAGGCATTGAGTTTCAACCTTTCGGACGCGACCCGATAGCCGCCGTTGCCGGCGACGAGATAGCGCGCCACACGGCCGATGGTGGTGACACTGACGCCGGTCAGTTTGTGGATTTCGCGATAGGGCAGGCCGCGCTCGAGCATTTCCACCACAGCCCAGCGGTCGGACATGGCCTGCAATTCGGCCGGTGTGCATAGATCGCGGAAGAAGCTGCGACACTCCTCGACGCTGCGCAGCGCGAGGACGGCGGCGTAGAGCGCGCGTTCATGCTGCTGTTCCTGGCGCGGCGAAACCGATCGATGCGACTTCATCTGTCAAGCCTATGTAATGTATTAACGCGTTAACACATTACAAGAAAAGCGCGTCTTTGGCAAATTGAGTTGCCTTGACGTAGCGGCTCACGGTGCTTAATATTTGCGCCGCTTATCTAGACCGGCTGAGGGAAAGGCCCTTCGAAGCCGGGGCAACCACCTGATTCAGGAACGGTGCCAACTCCTGCGGTACGACGGCGGTGTCCGGCAAACCGATAGATAAGTGGCCGATTGCGCGATTAATCGCGATATCAATAGGCGCGAGCGGTGGCGCTTCAGGGGTTGGTAACCTTGAGGGCACTGCTTTGAACGCCATGCAAAAATCCATTGTCTGCGACGACGAGATGCTCAGCCTCGGCGCGTCGCTCGCACTCCATCACGGCGATACGCTGACGGGTGCCCGCGTGGCCTACCGCTTGGTCGGCAACCCGGAGGGTCCCACGGTGGCCGTGCTCGGTGGCATCTCCTCGCACCGGATTCTGGCCGGAGCCGGGGAGGGCTGGTGGCCGGCCATGGTGGGCGCAGGGCTGGCCGTCGACACGTTGCGCTACCGCGTGCTCGGCATCGACTACCTCGGCGGGCGCGGCGCGAGCTCCGCACCGTCCGGCGCGAAGTTCCCGCCGCTGAGCGCCTACGACCAGGCCGCCGCGCTCGCCGCCGTGGTGCGCGAATTGCGCCTGGAGGCATTACACGCCATCGTCGGCGCGTCCTATGGCGGCATGGTGGCGCTCTGTTTCGGTGAACGTCATCCGCAGCTGGTGCAGCGCCTGGTCATCTTGAGCGCGGCGCATCGCGCGCAAATTCTCGCCACTGCCTGGCGCAGCGTGCAGCGGCAGATCGTGCGCGAAGCGCTCGCGCGCGGCGAAGGCGCAGCAGGCCTGAAATTGGCGCGCGCCCTTGCCATGGCGACGTATCGCAGTGGCGAGGAGTTTGCCCAGCGCTTCAGCGGACCGCCGCTGCGTATCGGAGCCGGGTATCAATTTCCGGTCGAGCAGTACCTGTTTGCGCGCGGCGACGACTACGTGCAGAACTACCGGCCTGAATCGTTTCTCTGTTTGAGCGAGTCGCTCGATCTGCATCGCATGGATCCGGCCCAGGTGCGCACACCGGCGACGTTGATCGGGAATCGCGGTGATCAGCTGATCCCCTTCGAGGACATGCAGGCACTCGCGCACGGTTTGGCCGGCCGCAATCGCCTGATAGAAATCCAATCCATCTTCGGACACGATGCTTTCCTCAAAGATAGCGCCGTGCTCACGCCCATCATCCAGCAGGCCTTAGCGGAGCCAAACCTATGAGCAAGAAAACCACGGACAAAAAAGCGGCCACCCGTTCGGTACGCGCGGGCCTGGATTCGGATGCGCAGCATGGCTCGGTCGTGCCGCCAATCTATCTGTCGACCAATTTTTCCTTCGCCGGCTACAGGCAGCCGCGCCAATACGATTACACCCGCTCCGGTAATCCCACCCGCGATCAGTTGGCGGGTGCGTTGGCCGACCTGGAAGGCGGTGCGGGTGCGGTGGTGGTGTGCACCGGACTTGCGGCCATCACGCTCATCCTGGCAACACTGCCGGCGCGGGCGCGCATCCTGGCGCCGCATGATTGTTATGGGGGCACCTATCGGCTGCTGCAGGCGCTGCACACCAAGGGCAGCATCGTCGTCGACTTCGTCGATCAAAGCGATTCGGCCGCGCTCAGCGCCGCGATGGCCAAGGCACCTGCGTTGGTCTGGATCGAGACGCCGAGTAATCCGTTGCTGCGTGTCTACGACATCGCGGCCATTGCCGTGGCCGCACACGCGGTGGGCGCGCAGGTCGTCGCAGACAATACTTTTCTGTCGCCCATCTGGCAGCAACCGCTGGCGCTCGGTGCGGATCTGGTCTTGCATTCCACCACCAAGTATCTGAACGGCCATAGCGACGTGGTCGGCGGCGCGGTCGTGGCGGCGGATGCCGAGGTGCAAAAGAATCTGGCGTGGTGGGCCAACGCGATTGGCGTCACCGGTGCGCCGTTCGACAGCTTCATGACCCTGCGTGGCGTGCGCAGTCTGCATGCCCGCATGCGCGTTCACGGCGAAAACGCGCATGCGGTGGTGGATTTTCTGAATACGGCACCCGGCGTGGCGCGCGTCTATTACCCCGGTATCGCCGGCAACCACGGCCATGCCATCGCGCAGCGGCAGCAGAGCCATGCCGGAGCGATGTTGAGTTTTGAGCTCGACGGCGGCGAAGCGGCCGTGCAGGCATTCGTTGAGGGTCTCGAGTGCTTCACCCTGGCCGAGTCCCTCGGCGGCGTAGAGAGTCTGATCGCCCATCCCTGGACCATGACGCATGCCGGCATGGAGGAAAGCGCGCGGCTGCGCGCGGGCATCGGCATGGGCTTGTTGCGTGTTTCCGTCGGGATTGAAGATCCCGCCGATTTGATCGCAGACCTCGCAGCAGGTCTCGAGCGCGCCGCTACAGTCGCATCAGCACCGCCTCTGCGGCGGCACGGGTCGTAGCAGCGGGCTTGCCCGGCGCTGCCAGATCAGCCGGCAAGACGCCGGCTTCGATGGCGCCGTTGACAGCGGCTTCGAGCGTAGCGGCCTCGGTTGCCAGTTTCAGCGAGTGCCTCAGCAACAGCGCGGCACTCAGGATCGCTGCATAAGGGTTGGCGATGCCGCGGCCGGCGATGTCCGGCGCCGAGCCATGGATGGGCTCGAACAAACCGCCTCGCCCGTTCGAGCCCAGCGAGGCTGAGGGCAGCAGACCCATGGAGCCAGCCAGCATGGATGCTTCATCGGTCAGGATATCGCCGAACATGTTCTCGGTGACGATCACATCGAAGTCGCTCGGCTTGCGCAACAGGTGCATGGCCGCAGAGTCCACCAGCATGTGCTCGAAGTGTAGCTCGGGAAATTCTGCGGGCAGAATGCGATCGACTACGCTGCGCCAGAGCCGCGAGGTTTCCAGAACGTTGGCCTTGTCCACGGAGGTCAACCGGCCGCGTCGCCCTTGCGCGAGCTGCGCCGCCAGACGCACAACGCGCTCCACCTCCGGCACCGTGTACTTGCACTCATCGGTAGCCTCCGTAGCCGTGCGCGTGCGCCTGCCGAAATAAATGCCGCCGGTCAGCTCGCGCACCACCATGACGTCGACGCCCGCCAGCAGTTCGGGTTTGAGGGGCGAGGCGTGCAGTGCGGCTGCGTGCGGCACCACGGGTCGTAAATTCGCGAACAAGCCGAGCGCTTTGCGCAGCGCCAGCAAGCCCTGCTCCGGACGAACCTCGGCATGCGGGTCAGACCACTTGGGCCCGCCCACCGCGCCGAGCAGGATCCCGTCAGCTTGCCGGGTCGCGGTCAGGGTCGCAGCCGGCAAAGGTTCGCCGGTGGCGTCGATTGCGGCACCGCCGATCAGTGCGTCCTCAAACCGAAACTCATGACCGAAACGCGTGGCGACTTTCTCGAGCGCACGGACCGCTTCCGCGGTGACTTCCGGGCCGATGCCATCGCCGGCCAAGACCGCGATGCACGCTTTCACCGGCCGCGTGCCGCTTCGTAATGCTCGATCTCCGTCATCTTGCTTTGCAGGTAGCCGAGCTCGTCGGTCCCGTTCAGCAGGCAATGGCGCGCGAACGCTTCAATGGGAAAACTGACGCGTGTGCCATTCGGCAGCGTCATCTGGGTGCGGGCCAGATCGATCTCCACTTCAGCGCCCGGATTGTCCAACAACCAGGCCGACGTGGCGTTGTCGACCACGATCGGCAGCAAGCCATTCTTCAGCGAGTTGCCACGAAAGATATCCGCAATTTCGGTACTGATCACGGCGCGAAAGCCGTAATCGTAAAGCGCCCAGGGCGCGTGCTCCCGCGACGAGCCGCAGCCGAAGTTGCGTCCCGCGACCAGCACCTGCGCGCCGCGTGCGGCCGGTTGATTGAGGATGAAGTCCGCATTGGGCGAGCCATCTTTCGCATAACGCCAATCGGCAAACAACTGGTCGCCCAAGCCTTGCTTGGTGGTGGTGGTCAGAAACCGCCCCGGAATGATTTGATCGGTGTCGATATTCGTCGATGCAATCACGACCGTTTTGGAACGGATGACTTTGAGTGGCTCCATCATACGAACTCCCGGGGATCTGCGATGTGTCCCTTGACCGCGCAGGCGGCAGCCGTGAATGGGCTCACCAGCAACGTGCGTGCACCGACACCCTGGCGTCCCTCGAAATTGCGGTTACTGGTGCTGATGGAATACTGGCCGGACGCCACCGTGTCGCCGTTCATCCCGAGGCACATGGAGCAGCCGGGCTCGCGCCAATCCGCGCCAGCAGCCTTGAAGATGTCGGCGTAGCCGGCCGCTTCGGCTTCTCGCTTCACCTGTTGCGAGCCAGGCACGATGAGCAGGGTCACGCCCGGCGCAACCTGCCGTCCTTTCAGCACGGAAGCCGCGGCCTCCAGGTCGGTGAGGCGGCCGTTGGTGCAGCTGCCGATGAACACCACATCAACGGGTTTGCCGAGCATGGCCTCACCGCCGTGGAAGCCCATATATTGCAGCGCCTTGTCGAAAACTGCATCGCCTTGCCGATCAGGAATGGTTGCGCTGATGGGCAGCACCATGCCCGGATTGGTGCCATACGTGATCATCGGCTCGAGCGTGCTGGCGTCGATCTCGACAGATCGATCGAATACCGCATCCGCATCGCTCGCAAGCGTGCGCCAGTGCGCGACCGCCTGATCCCACGCCGCGCCGCGCGGCGCTCGTGGTGTGTGTTCGAGATAGTCGAAGGTGACCTGATCGGGCGCTATCATGCCGGCGCGCGCACCTGCCTCAATGGACATATTGCAAATCGTCATACGCTCGTCCATGGACAGAGCGCGAATCGCTACGCCGCGATACTCGAGCACGTAGCCAGTGCCGCCCGACACACCGATCTTGCCGATGATGGCGAGGATCAGATCTTTGGCGGTGACCCCCGGCCGCAGCGCACCCGTGACGTTGACGGCAAACGTCTTCGGCCTGCGCTGCAGCAGCGTCTGGGTTGCAAAAACGTGCCCCACCTCCGTGGTGCCAATGCCGAACGCAAGGGCGCCGAGTGCGCCATGCGTGCTGGTGTGGCTATCACCGCAGACCACGGTCATGCCGGGTTGCGTAACGCCGAGTTCGGGACCGATGACATGGACGATACCGCGCCGCGCGTCGCGCATGTCGAACAATTCGACGCCAAACTCCGCCGTATTTTCCTCGAGCTGCCGCACCTGTCGCGCTGCCGCGTCCACCTTGATCGGAACCCGGCCGAACACCTGATCGGGCGCCGTCGGCGTGGAGTGATCCATGGTCGCCAAGGTCAGGTCCGGCCGACGTACCGGCAAGTGCATCGATCGCAGCAGGCTGAAAGCCTGCGGCGAGGTGACCTCGTGGATCAGGTGCAGATCGACGTACAAGACCGCCGGTGTGTCTACCGTCTCGGCGACGACTTCGTGCGCGCCCCAGACCTTGTCGAACAGCGTCCTCGGACTCATGGCAGCACCGGAGGTCAGGCGGTTTCCAGCCAGGGCATACGGGCCCGCAACTGCGCGCCGATTTTTTCGATGGGGTGGCGCAGATCGGCCTTCATCATCTTGGCGTATTTACGCTTGCCGTTCTTGTTCTCGGCAATCCATTGGCGCGCGAATTTGCCGTTCTGGATTTCCAGCAAAATTTTCTTCATTTCCTTTTTTGTGGCTTTGTTGACCACGCGCGGGCCGCGTGTGAGATCACCATACTTGGCCGTTTCGCTGATGAAGCGATGCATCTTGGTGATGCCGCCTTCATGCAACAGATCGACGATGAGCTTGAGCTCATGCAGCACTTCGTAATAAGCGACAGCAGGCTGGTAGCCCGCTTCCACCAGCGTCTCATAACCTTTGATCACGAGCTCGGTCGTGCCACCGCAGAGCACGGCCTGCTCACCGAACAAATCGGTCTCCGTTTCTTCGGCAAACGTCGTTTCGAGCACGCCGCCGCGTGTTGCGCCAATGCCGTCCGCATAGGCAAGCGCCTTGGCCTTGGCCTGCTTCGACGGGTTCTGCGCCACGGCCACCAATGCGGGCACGCCACGTCCCTGCTGATACTGTCGGCGGACGAGGTCGCCCGGACCTTTTGGTGCGATCAGCACCACGTCCAGATCCTTCCGCGGCTTGATCAGTTTGAAGTGAATGTTAAATCCGTGTGCGAAGAGCAGCGTCGCGCCTTGCGCGATCGAGTCCTTGAGTTCATTGTAAAGCGGCTTCTGCGTCAGGTCCGGGACCATCATGGCGATCAAGGTCGCGCCCTTTACCGCCTCGATCGGTTCCATGACTTCCAGGCCGTCTTTCTTCGCTTTATTGAAGCTTTCGCCCTTGCGGGTTCCGACCACGACATCGTAGCCGCTATCGCGCAGATTGAGCGCATGGGCGCGCCCTTGACTGCCGTAGCCGAGCACGGCGATGCGGGCGCCGCGCAATGCTTTTTTATCGACGTCTTTTTGCGAATACAAACGCATGAAAATCTCCTGATGGACCTTGATCAATAGCCTTATAGAATCTCATATCATGCTCTGGATTCACAGCTTGGCTGCGTACCTCGAAGGCGCAATTTCATGAACACTGCCGCTGATTCGATCCCTTTGTGGTTGTTGTATGACGATGAAATCGAGGCCTGGCGCGAGAAACAGTCGCCGCTCGTTCGGCAGTGGCTGACGCAACACCATTTCAAGGGCGAAAGGCATCGTGCGGTGCTGCTGCCGGATGCCGACGGCAACATCGCCTGCGCAGTCTACGGCTTGGGCAAACGACACGGCGACCTGACCCTGTGGCATGCGACCGGTTTGAGCGAACGACTGCCGCCGCGGCGCTTCCATCTGGCGCAGCATTTCGATGCACACAGCGTAACGCAGTTATTGCTCGGGTTTCAGTACGGTCTGTATCGGTTCGAGCGCTATCGTGCCGAGCACCATCGCGCCGTGAAAGCGGAGACCGCGTCGCTCGATGCGCCCGCTAATGCCGATGCCGTGTTGATCGGCCATACGCTCGAAGCCCTTCGCATGGCGCGCGATGCCATCAACACGCCGGCGGCTGACTTCGGACCGCCGGAGCTCGACGCGCTGTTGCAGTCACTTGCGCAGCGTCACGGTGCGCGTTACAGGAGTTGGGTGGGCGATGAGTTGTTGGCAGCTCATTTTCCGGCGATTCATGCAGTCGGGCGCGCCAGTGCAGCCGCGCCGCGGCTGCTCGACTTGCAGTGGTCCGCGCCCGCCGATGGCGAACTGCCGCGCCTCACGCTGGTCGGCAAGGGCGTGTGCTTCGACAGCGGCGGCCTGGATATCAAGAGCGGCTCAGGGATGGCTTTAATGAAAAAGGATATGGGAGGCGCGGCAGTCGTACTGGGACTCGCGCACCTGATCATGTCGATGCGGCTGCGCGTCCAATTGCGCATCTTGATCCCTGCCGTCGAGAATGCCATCAGCGGCAATGCGTACCGGCCCGGCGATGTCTTGCAGACACGCAAAGGACTCACCGTTGAAGTGGGCAACACCGATGCGGAAGGCCGGCTGGTGCTGTGCGACGCATTGGCGTTGGCCGATCTGGATGAGCCAGACCTGTTGATGGACTTTGCCACTCTGACCGGCGCGGCGCGCGTGGCGCTTGGCCCGGAATTACCGGCCTTGTTCGGCAACGATGATGCCGTCGTTGCAGCCTTGGTGCGAGCTTGTCTGGCCGAACACGACCCAGTTTGGCCGATGCCGCTGTGGGCTGGATACGACGATGATCTCGGCAGCAAAATCGCCGACCTCAACAATATCTCGTCCTCCGGTTTTGCCGGCGCCATCATCGGAGCATTGTTTCTGAGGCGTTTCGTCACACAATCGCCGCGCTGGCTGCACATCGACCTGTTTGCCTGGAATACGAAAGACCGGCCGGGTCGTGGCATTGGTGCTGAAGCGCAAGTCGTGCGCGGCGCCTATCGGTTCTTGGTGGAGCGCTATGGAATTGCGTAAGCTCCTGCGCCATGAGCACCAAAAAACAAACGATCGATAAGCGTCGCTACTCGCGACTCGTGGTGGATGGCGTCAAGCAGACTCCGAGTCGCGCGATGCTGCGCGCCGTCGGCTTTGGCGATTCGGATTTCAAGAAATCGCAGGTGGGGATCGCGTCGACCTGGAGCAATCTGACTCCGTGCAATATGCACATCGACGAACTCGCGCGCCTGGCAGCGACTGGCGCGGAGCGTGCCGGCGCCAAGGCTGTCACCTTCAATACCATCACGGTATCCGATGGCATTTCCATGGGCACGCCCGGCATGCGTTATTCGTTGGTGTCGCGGGAGGTGATTGCGGATTCGATCGAGACGGTGGTGGGCGCGCAAGGGTTCGATGGTGTGGTCGCGATCGGCGGCTGCGACAAGAACATGCCGGGTTGTATGATGGCGTTGGCGCGCCTGGACCGGCCGGCCGTGTTCGTTTATGGCGGCACTATCCGGCCGGGTACCGACAAGCGCGATATCGTCTCGGTGTTCGAGGCGGTGGGCGCGATTGCGCAAGGCGCAATCACCGAGAAGCAGCTGAAGTACGTGGAACGCACCTCGATTCCAGGACCCGGTTCGTGTGCCGGAATGTACACCGCGAACACCATGGCATCGGCGATCGAAGCGCTCGGCATGAGCCTGCCCAACAGCTCCGCTCAGGACGCCGTGTCCGGACAAAAGAAAGAGGATTCCGAGCGTGCCGGCGCGGCCGTCGTCGCACTGCTGAAGCGTGGTCTGACGCCGCGCCGGATCATGACGCGCAAGGCATTCGAGAACGCGATCACGGTCGTCATCGCGCTCGGCGGGTCGACCAATGCGGTCCTGCATCTATTGGCGATCGCTTCGTCAGCCGACGTGCGCTTGAGCCTGGATGATTTCACGCGCATCGGCAAACACGTGCCGGTGCTGGCTGACCTGCGTCCGAGCGGTCGCTACTCCATGTCTGAACTGGTGGCGGTGGGCGGTATTCAGCCACTGATGAAGACGCTGCTCGACGCCGGCTTGCTGCACGGCGACTGCATCACGGTGACGGGCGCGACCCTCGCGCGGAATCTGCGCGACGTCGCACCTTACCCAGTGGGCCAGGAAATCGTGCGTACGCTCGCAGACCCAATTAAGGAAACATCGCATCTCGTGGTGCTGTATGGAAATCTAGCACCGGAAGGCGCTGTTGCAAAAATTACAGGAAAAGAGGGGCTGAGCTTTCGCGGTAAGGCCCGTGTGTTCAATTCTGAAGAGCATGCGCTGGAGGGTATTCTCGGCGGGAAGGTCAAGCCCGGCGATGTCGTCATCATTCGTTACGAAGGCCCTAGAGGCGGGCCCGGCATGCGCGAAATGCTGAGTCCCACGAGCGCAATCATGGGCAAGGGACTCGGCAAAGAAGTTGCACTCATTACCGATGGGCGTTTCTCAGGGGGCAGTCATGGCTTCGTGGTTGGGCATGTCTCGCCGGAAGCCGCGCTCGGTGGGCCGTTGGCGCTGGTCGAAGGCGGTGACGAGATCACTATTGATGCAGAGAGCAGGGTGATCACGCTACATGTCGGTGCAGCCGAGCTGAAGCGCCGTAAAAAATTGTGGCGCGCGCCTAAACCGTATGCACGCCGCGGGGCACTTGCGAAGTACGCGCACGTTGTAAGCAGTGCATCATTAGGTGCAGTAACTGATCTGCCGAGCGCCACGATGGACGACTGAACAGGTGCGCAGCGGATGCCATTTCACATGCTGCGTTTCGAAGACATGTCGCGCTTGCAGTAAAGGTTAGATGTGTGTCAGTCTCTTTACTCGCCGAAAGGAACTTGAAGGGACACTTGAGGAAATAATCCTAGGTGGAAGTTTCTGGCGTGCGCTACGCGCAACAGTTCAACAGTCAGGGGTAGGGTCGATACAGACTTATGTATAAATACGAAGAGCCATCACTATTTTCAGGAAAGCGCGGTGCCGCTTTCATCGTAGTGATTTTGATTCATGTGATCGTAGCCTTCGGGTTCTACACCGGCCTCGCCAACAAATTCGTTCAGCACATCGTCGCGCCGGTCGAAGTCAAGAACATCGACAAGCCCAAAGATCTCGACAAGCCGCCGCCGCCGCCCCCCAAGCTCGAAGAAATCAAGCCGTACGTTCCGCCGCCGGAGTTTGTTGATATTCAGCAAGCACCGCCCCCGGAGACCGCAATCACGACGGTGCAGAATCAGGTGCCGACGCCGGCGCCCGTTGCTGCGGCGCCTGCGCCCCCCGCGCCGCCAGTAGCGCATTCGGTTTCTGCGCCGAAGATGGACCCGCGACATCCTTTCAAAATTGGCGAAGAGTACTACCCGGACGCGTCGAAGCGCGCGGGTGAAGAAGGTCGCTGCGTGTTGTCGATGAAAGTCGATGCCAAGGGCAATATTCTGGACGCCTCCATTCAGACGAGTTCAGGCTTTCCGCGCCTGGACGAGGCCTGCCTGAAGGGCGTCAAAGGGCAGAGGATGATGCCCGCTATGGAAGATGGGAAGCCCGTTGAAGGCGTGTTTCCAGTCGGAATCGTTTGGAAGCTCAAGCAGTAGGCGGCTCCGCTGCCTACGTCGAAAGATCCATCAATCATTAAGTTCTAAGTAGAGGGAATCGGTCCATGCCAGATGCAGCAGTTGATAGTCCTTATGGTCTTGGCGCACTAATCCAAAATGGCGGCCTGGTTGGCGATTCAACCTTGATCGTTCTGTTGGTGATGTCGCTCTTGACGTGGTTCATCATGATCACGAAATTTTTCGATCAACGAAAACTTCGTCTACAGGCGAACGAGGCGGAAAAGGAATTTTGGACCTCAGGCAGCCTGACGGATGCCATCAACAAATTGAAAGGCGATACCAATCCGTTCAAGGCGCTGGCGGAAACCGGCAAGCAGGCTTACGAGCATCACGAGACCAATAAAACGCGCCTGACGGGCGCTATCGATACCAGCGAATGGATTACGCAGTCGCTGCAGCGTACTGCTGACTCCATCATCAGCCGCATGCAATCAGGCTTGCCGGTGTTGGCATCGGTCGGCGCCACGGCACCGTTCGTCGGTCTGTTCGGCACCGTCATCGGTATCTACAAGGCGCTCGTCGCCATCAGCGCATCCGGCCAGGCATCGATCGACAAGGTCGCGGGTCCCGTCGGTGAAGCGTTGATCATGACAGCCATCGGCCTGTTCGTCGCCGTGCCTGCGGTGCTCGGCTACAACGTGCTGTTGCGTCGCAACAAGAACGTCCAGGAACGGGTCAGTCACTTCGCTCATGAGTTGCATGCGTATCTGATCTCCGGTTCCAAGATGGGCCTGGGTATTGATAAGGCGACCATCACACCGGGGACCATCAAGCCGTCGCCCGCTGTGGTTCGTTCTTGATCAACGCTCTGACCAATAGGAAGCTTTATTCATGTCAATGAGCGTTGGTGGTGACGAAGAAGATATGAAATCGGACATCAATGTCACGCCCCTCGTGGACGTGATGTTGGTGCTCCTGATCATATTCATCATCACCATTCCGGTATTCATCCAGCAGGTCAAACTGCAACTCCCCATCGCCAACAACCTGGTGACGGTGACAAAACCTGAAAACATCACGATCTCCGTCGACAAGGACGGGGCGATGTATTGGAACGGCAGGGTCTTGTCCGGGGTGGATGATCTTAAAACTCAACTGCGCTCGGTGGTGCGAAATGATCCTCAGCCGGAGATTCACATTCGGGGCGACGGTGACAGTCGTTACCAGTACGTGGGTCAGGTTTTGGTAGCCACGCAGCAAATCGGGATGCGTAAGGTTGCCTTCATCACGCAGCCTGACCGCTCAGAAGGGGGCTAGACCATGGCTATGGCATTAGGCGGCGGCGAAGGCCAGTCGCTTGCAGAGATCAACATGACGCCGTTGATCGACGTCATGTTGGTGTTGCTGATTATTTTCATCATCAACGTGCCGCAGGCGACGCATGCGGTGAAGATCGACAATCCGCAACCGCCACCGCCGAACCAGCCGCCGCCGCCGGTGCCCCCCGAAGTCGTGAATCTCTCGATCGACTTCGACGGTACTTTGCTTTGGAATGGTGAAGCAGTAAGCCGGGAGCAGTTGCGGCAGTACATCAGCAGTGAAGCGCCAAAGGATCCGCAGCCTGAGGTGCACATTCAGGTCGACAAGTTTGCGAAGTACGAAAAAGTCGCGCAAACCCTGGCTGATCTGCAGAGCCGCGGCTTGAAAAAGATAGGCTTTATCAATAACGACTTGCAGTAGTCCTGATCGTCGAAGTGGTTATCCGGCGCGCCGTTCCCTCAAGGGCGGCGCGCCGTTCGTTTAATCGCAGTCCGGTGATCAACAATTTTCGAAGAATTCCACGAGGTTTCACATGACCCATTCGATATCCCGCGTTTGCGGCCGGTTTGCCGGCGTTGCCTTGTCTGCCGTGTTTTTACTTGCCACCCCGGTTGCTTTCTCCGCTGACAAGGCGAAGGGTCCCGAGATAAGCCGTGGCATTGCCAAGGAAATGGAAGCCGCGCAAAAGGCGTTGAAGGCAAGTCAGTGGCAGGAGGCATTGAAGAATCTCGACGCTGCCGAAGCCAAGGGCAATCTGACGCCGTTTGATAAAAAAACCATCTATGACTTCAAGGGCTTCGCGAACATCAAGCTGCAGCGCTTGAAAGAGGCTGAAACTGCCTACGAAACGGCCATGGCCACGGGTCAATATTCGCCCGAAGATGCGAGCCGCACGCAGAAGATGTTGTTCCAGCTGGCGGCGGGTAATGGCCAATTCTCCAAGGCGGAGGAATACGGCAAGAAGCTGAACGACAGTGGGCAGTTCGGCACCAATGACTACGTCATCATGGAACAGCTGTACTACCAGGACAACAAGAACTGCAAGGAAGCCACGGTATGGGCCGATAAAGCCGCGGCTGCGGCGCGCAAAGCGGGTGAAACGCCGAAGGAATTGATCTTCCAGATCAAGCTGCAATGCGCCGGTGACAACGGCGATAACGCAACGGTTATGGCGTCTTTGATCGACCTGATCAAGCTGACCAACAAGACGCAGTACTGGAACAATCTGCTGCGGTATCAGATGAACGAGAAGCTGAACGATCACGACCTGCTGATGGTGCTGCGCGTGATGTATGACACCAAGTCCATGACCGACGATGGTCCTTATTCGGAAATGGCTCAGTTGCTGAACGATGGCGCGCTGCCGGGCGAGGCGCTGATGGTGATCAATGCCGCACAGACGGCGGGCGTCGTCAAAGACGACCACAAGGATCGTATGACACGATTGGCCAAATCGCTGGAGCCACGTGCCGAATCCGATAAAAAGAGCCTGCCACAGCAGGAAGCCGAGGCGGCCAAGTCCAAATCGGGTCAGGCGTATGTAAAGCTGGGTGAGGTGTACTACGGCGCCGGCGACTATCAAAATGCGGTGACTGCCATCAACAAAGGCATCCAAGCCGGCGGGATCAAGAACCAGGACGAGGCCTATGTTTACCTGGGCCGCGCGCAGGTCCAGTTGAAGAACAATGCAGAGGCGAAGAAGGCGTTCGCGAGTCTGAAGACCGCACAGGGCGTGAACCCGAGCGTACTCAAGCTGTGGGATTTGTACGCCGAGAAGCTCGGCACTTAAAGGGGCAACTATGACTATCAAAGCAGGCGACAAGATGCCGGAAGGCACGTTCATGCACATGTCCGCTGATGGCCCGAAGAAGCTCACCACGCAGGAATTGTTCGCTGGCAAGACGGTGGTGCTCTTTTCGGTACCGGGCGCGTTCACCCCTACGTGCGACGCAAAGCACTTGCCGGGTTTCGTGCAGCACGTGGATCAGTTTCTGGCGAAGGGCGTGGATACCGTTGCGTGTACAGCGGTCAACGATGTATTCGTGATGAATGCCTGGGGCAAACATGGCGGCGTCGGCGACAAGATTCTGATGTTGGCCGATGGCAACGGCGCCTATGCGAAAGCGCTCGGCCTCGAGATGGATGGCAGCAAATTTGGGATGGGCACGCGCGGGCAGCGCTTTGCGCTCATCGTCAAGGACGGCACTGCGGCCGTGGTTGATGTCGAAGCCCCCGGTGAGTTCAAGGTCTCTGCGGCCGAATACGTTCTGAACCAGTTGTAAGGTTACCGCTTTGCTCGGCTTACGCACCTCGGCGCCCACCTTGGGCGTTGCCGAGGCCGAGCAACTGGTCCGTGAGGCCTATGGCCTCGGCGTCCAAGCTGAGGTACTGGACGGCGAACGGGATCGTAATTTTCGCGTGCGGGTCGCAGGCGGTGACCTTTATCTCTTGAAGATCATGGCGGCGGAACTCGATTCCGCCGCCGCGTGTCTCGAAGCGGTGCTGGCCCATTTGAGTCGGGCTGCAGAGTCCTTGCCCGTTCCCCGGCTGCTTGCAGATCTGCATGGCCGAACGGTCAGCCGAGTCGAGGTGGGTGGTCAAATTTACCTCGCCTGTCTCATGCAATTCATGGCCGGCGCATCGCTCGGCGCCGTCAGGCCATCCGGAGCACTGCTGCGCGAGTTCGGCACTACGCTCGCCCGGCTCGATCACGGACTGCGGGGGTTTTTTCATCCGCACTTGGCGCAGCGCATCGCCTGGGACGTCCGCAACCTCCCGGCTTTGCTGGAGCTTTGCGATGCGCTGCCCTCGATGGCTACCCGCGGAATGGTGATGCGCGCCGCGCTGGATCTGCGCGTGCGGGGACCACATCTGGCGACGTTGCGATCCCAGGCGGTGCATGGCGACTGCCATGGGGGCAACGTCCTGGTCGACGGATCGGAGTCGGCGATCACGGGCATCGTCGACTTCGGCGACATGGTGCACGCGCCGGTGATATTCGAGCCGGCGGTCGCGATGTCCGATCTGCTCACCCACGGCCTGGCCGATGTTGCCGGCACCGGCGCCCTGCTTGCGGCGTACACAGCCCGACAACCGCTCGAGGAAACCGATCTCGCAGCGGTGTTTGACGTTGTTCGCGCCCGTCACGCGACCTATCTCCTGGTGCATGCCTGGCGCCTGCAACACGATCCGGCGGGTGCGCTGATTTTGCGGGAGTCTGCGGCACGGGCCGCTGACTCACTGGCGGATCTCGAGCGCGCAGGGCGAGAGGCGCTGGAGGCTGAGTGGCGCGCAGCTATACCAAAGACTTCCTCGAGGCGTCCGGAACAAGCGCGTCGCGCGCGTCTGCTCGGCAGTGGCGCCGAGCTATTCTACGAACGTCCCTTGCATCTCGTGCGGGGTTCGGGCGTGTGGCTTTTCGACGCAGCCGAGCGTGCCTATCTGGACGTGTACAACAATGTTCCGCATGTTGGGCACGCGCATCCTCATGTCGTCGAGGCTATCGCCCGGCAGACGGCAACCCTTGCTACAAACACGCGCTATTTGCACAGCGGCATCCTGGACTACGCCGAGCGGCTGACCGCGCGGCTGCCGTCGCATCTCGACACCTGCATCTTCGTGAACTCCGGCAGCGAGGCCAATGATGTCGCCTGGCGCATCGCCAAGATGGTGACCGGACATACGGGGGCCTTGGTACTCCGCCACGCCTACCATGGGATCACGGATGCAGTCGGCGCCATGACGCCGGGAGCGGGGGAACCGCAGGATGCGTGGGTGGCCACGGTGGAATTGCCGCAATCCGTTTGGGACGTCGACGATGTGCTGTCCGCCGAGGCGCTAACGCAGGCCGCGCGTGCGGTGGATGTCGGCATCGCCACGCTCCGGTCGCGAGGCTTTGAGCTTGCCGCCCTGTTCATGGACTCGGCCATGACCAGCAGTGGCATCCTCGATCCGCCCGCGGCATGGGCCGAGAGGGTGGCGGCTCGTGTCAAGGCGGCGGGCGGTCTCGTGATCGCGGACGAGGTGCAATATGGACTGGGCCGATCGGGCTCGCATTTCTGGGGTTTCGAGCGACGCGGATTGTCACGCGCTGGGACATTGCCGGATATGGTCACGTTGGGTAAGCCGATCGGCAACGGTTTTCCCATGGGTGTCGTGATTGCACCGCGGGAAACGATCGAAGCCTTTCAGGCGCGCTACGGTTTTTTCTCCACATTCGGCGGTAGCCCGGTGGCCGCGGCTGCCGGGGCAGCCGTGCTCGACGTGCTCGAGCGCGAGCAACTCATGCAGAACGCTGCGGCAACCGGCGCGTATCTGCGCGCACGACTTGAAGCACTGACGCTGGAGCACCCGGAAACCTATGCGTCCGTGCGCGGCGCCGGGCTGCTATTGGGTTTGGTCGTGACCGACGCGGCCGCCGCCACGCCCAAAACGCGTACGCGGCGCATCGTCAACAGCCTCGCAGCCGATCACCGCATCCTGGTGGGTTCGGAAGGGCCGGGCAGCGACGTCATCAAGTTGCGTCCGCCCATGCCGTTCCAGCGTACGCATGCCGATCAACTCATCGAGGCGCTGGCGGCGGCCGCCGCCCTTTAGGTGCCCACCATTTTTTCGAATTCGGGCAGGATTTGGAACAGGTCACCGACGAGGCCCACGTCCGCAATCTCGAAAATCGGTGCCTCCGCGTCCTTGTTGATGGCCACGATCGTGCGCGCATCCTTGATTCCGGTGAGGTGCTGAATGGCGCCGGAAATGCCGATGGCGATATAGACCTCGGGCGATATGATCTTGCCCGTCTGACCGACCTGCATCTCGTTGGGCGCGTACCCGGCGTCCACGGCCGCCCGCGAGGCGCCCACGGCAGCGCCCATTTTGTCGGCAAGACTGAACAGCAGCTTGAAGTTCTCGGCGCTGCCGAGCGCGCGTCCGCCGGAAATGACCCGATTGGCGGTCTGCAAATCGGGCCGATCGGTCGAGCCGGCTTTTGCACCCACGTAACGCGTGTGCTGGGGCAGGCCGGCGTTGGTTGTTTTAGTCTCGATGGCAGCGCTGCCGCCGTTCGCCGCCGCCTCGAATGAGGCGACCCGAATGGTGGCCACGAGCTTACGTGACGGCTCGGCCTCGACGGTGATGATGGCGTTGTTGGCATAGATCGGACGACGGAACCGATACGCACTCTCGACCGCCATGAGGTCGCTGACCTGCGCGACACCCAGCAACGCCGCGATACGGGGCATCAAGTCCTTGCCGAAGCTGGTCGACGGTCCGAACAGGTGCGTGTAATCCGCCGCCAACTCGACGATTTGCGGGGCAAACAAAGCTGCCAGCGGATGTTCGTTTTCGGGCCGGTCGACCCGTAGCACCGACTTGACGCCGGCAATGGTCGCAGCTTGCGTCGCCACCGCGGCGGTGTCCGCGCCCAGGACCACGATGGCAATCTCGGACTCGGCAATGCCGGCGGCACAGGCTACACACTTCGCCGTGGCGGGATTCAAAGTCTTGCCGTCGTGTTCGCCCACAATCAGTATCTTGTTCATCAGATCACACCCTTCTTCTTGAGCACGCCAACCAACTCTGCAACATCCTTGACCATGATGCCTTTCTGGCGTTGCGCGGGCGCTTCGGTCTTTACGGTCTTGAGCATCTGAGCGCTGCTCACGCCGAGCGCGTCCAACGACGTGGTATCGAGCGGCTTTTTCTTCGCCTTCATGATGTCGGGCAGCTTGACGTAGCGTGGCTCATTCAAGCGCAGGTCTACCGTGATCACTGCAGGCAGGTCGACTTCGATGGTTTCGAGGCCCGAATCGACTTCGCGCGTCACCGCTATCTTATCGCCGCTGATGTCGACCTTGGATGCATAGGTTGCCTGCGGCCGATCCCATAACGCAGCCAGCATCTGGCCGGTCTGATTCGCGTCGTCATCGATCGCTTGTTTGCCGAGCAGGATCAGGTCCGGATTCTCCTTTTTCGCTAAAGCCAGGAACGTCTGCGCGGCGGCCAGCGGCTCAACCGGATCACCGGTCTGAACCAGAATCGCGCGGTCCGCGCCCATGGCAAGCGCCGTGCGCAGCTGTTGCTGCGTTTCCGCCACGCCGATGCTCACTGCCAGCACCTCGACATTGCCGACCCGCTCTTTGATTCGCAGCGCTTCCTCGAGCGCGATCTCATCGAACGGGTTGATGCTCATCTTGACGCCGTCGAGCAGCACGCCGCTGTTGTCGGGTTTGACGCGGATGCGGACGTTGTAGTCCACCACGCGCTTGATACACACCATGATCTTTTGCATTTGTTCTCCTAGGAAACTGCGGCGGTCGGACCAGCCGGGTTGCCCGCGTTCCGCTGTTGCTCGTAATGATGCGATATTCTAGCCGCGCTGCGGCGCATCTTAGGGATGAAACGTTGCGGCGCTTCGCTCAAGGCTACCGCAGAGGTCAGGAAACGCACGCTCAAGGCGGCAGCGTCCCGCCCGGCCAGCGGCACCGGGACGGCCAGCGTCGTGGCTTCAATGCGGTGTCGAGGCGGGCTCTGCACTGCGTAACCGCCCGCCGCGATCTCCGCCAGGGCGGGCAGTAAGGTGCCGAGCTGCGCCGGCGAGCAGCCAGCCAGCAATGCGTCGCGTTGCTGGCGCCCGCAATGTGCAAGGTACACACGGCCGGCGGCGCTGTGCAGGATCGGCACTCGGCTTCCCACGGAGACTTTGTCGGTGCCGAGCGGCGTGCTGTGCTCGGTGCTCGCGCGCACCACCATGGTGGTGTCCATACGGGTCGCGAAGCAGATCGGCCAGACGAGGTCGTGGCCGAGTTGCTCGATCACTGGCAGCACGCTGGTCGTAACCCATGCCTCGTCTGTAAACCCGTTGCTCAACCCGCGCACGGCCATGGCGAGATGAAAACGTTCGGCAGCCGCGCTGCGCATCACGTAGCCGGCTGTGCAGAAGGTCTCGAGGATTCGATAAATGGTGGTGCGTGGCAAAGACACAGCATGGGCAATTTCGGATGCGGTGGCGCCGTCGCGCGAATTCAGGAAAGTCAGTACATCGAGGCCACGCACGAGCGCGCGGATTGGACGGTTGGAATCCATGGACCGCGACAGTCTAAGGAGGCCGGATTGGCTTGTCCACCTTGCAGCCAATCGCTAGACTCGCTGCGATGGTTCGGTTCTTCCTGCTGCGAATAGCCGGCGCAATTCCGACGCTCTTCATCATCGTCACGCTGACGTTTTTCCTGATGCGGGCAGCTCCAGGGGGGCCTTTCGACCAGGAGCAAACGCTGCCGCCGGAAATCGTAGCCAACCTCGAGCGCGCTTACGGACTGGATCAGCCCGTCTGGAAGCAATACGGTCGATACATGGCGGCGCTCGTGAAAGGCGATTTTGGTCCCTCGTTCAGGTACAAAGACTTCACGGTGACCGAGCTCATCGGTCAAGGCTTACCCGTGACGTTCCGCCTCGGCGCCTGCGCCGTCGTGCTCGCGCTGCTGCTCGGCATTCCCCTCGGTATCGCGGCGGCGCTTGCGCGTGAGTCAGCTCTCGATCATCTTGCCATGGCGGTGGCGGTGACCGGCATCGCGATCCCCGCATTCGTCATCCTGCCCTTTCTGGGATTGGTATTCGGGATTCATCTGCATTGGCTGCCGGTCGTTGGCTGGGAGGAGGGCTCGCTGCGGCATCTGGTGTTGCCGAGCATTACGCTCGCGCTCGCACCGCTCGCCTACGTTGCACGACTCACGCGCGGCAGCCTGCTCGAGGTCATGAGCAGCCACTACATTCGTACCGCCCATGCCAAGGGCCTGCCGTTACATATCATTGTGACGCGGCACGCGCTGCGCCCTGCGTTGCTGCCGGTGGCGAGTTACCTGGTGCCTGCAGTGGCGGCGATCATGACCGGTTCGCTCGTGGTCGAAACCGTGGCGGGGCTGCCCGGCATCGGCCGATACCTCGTGCAGGGTGCATTGAATCGCGATTACACCCTGGTGCTCGGCATGGTGATCATCTATTCGACCTTGCTCATCGTGCTTGGCCTGTTGGTGGACATGTTGTATGCATGGCTTGATCCGCGCGTGCGCATTTGAGTTTTGCTCGCCTGCGCCGCCGACCGCTCGCCACGGCTGCGCTCGTGATCCTCGCGCTGATTGGCGCGTTTGCGCTGATCGCTCCAGCCTTGAGCCCGAATGACATCGAGTCACTCGATTGGTCGCATGTAGCCGCGGCACCCGGCCACGATCATGCCCATTGGTTTGGAACCGACCGCTTGGGGCGCGATCTCTTCGTTCGCACCTGGAGCGGCATCCGGGTGTCGCTGTCCATTGCACTGCTCGCAAGCCTCGTAAGCCTCTCGATCGGAATCGTGTATGGCGCGACATCCGGTTATATCGGTGGCGTCACCGATCTCATCATGATGCGCATTGTCGAGATCTTGAGTGGCCTGCCGCTCGTCTTCTTCGTGATCTTCCTCACCGTCATCTTTGGCCGCGGCACCGGGTTGTTGTACGCGTCTATCGGCGCGGTCGGTTGGTTGACCATGGCCCGCATCGTGCGCGGACAAACCTTGAGCATACGGCAGCGCGACTTTGTGTTGGCGGCGCGCGCCGCGGGCGCCGGCACGCCGCATATCATCCGACATCACATCATTGCGAACGTGTGGGGACCGGTCATCGTCTACGCCACGCTCATGGTGCCGCAGATCATTTTGTTCGAAAGCTTTCTGAGCTTCCTGGGACTCGGCGTGCAGGAACCGCAGGCGAGCCTGGGTACGTTGATTGCGGAAGGTGCTGCGGAGATGGAAACCGCCCCCTGGATCTTGCTCATACCCGGCGGTTTGCTTGCACTGATGCTGGTGGCCTTGAACGTGTTCGGTGACGCCTTGCGGGATGCATTGGACGTCAAAGAATACTAATGGACGCCTTGCTCACGATCGACCACGTCAGCGTCGAGTTTCGACAGGGCCAAGCGCGCATCGAGGCGCTGCGCGCGGTATCCCTTGAAGTAAGGCCCGCCGAGTGCATCGGCATCGTTGGCGAGTCCGGCTCGGGCAAAACACAGCTGTTCATGGCCGCGATGGGATTGCTGCCGCGCAATGCCCGGGCTCAGGGCAGCATCCGTTTTGACGGCCAGGACCTGCTGCGGCTCGAGCGCACGGCGCTTAACCATATCCGGGGTGCGCACCTGGCGATGATTTTTCAAGACGCGATGTCGGCACTGACACCGCACGTCAAGGTGGGCGTGCAGTTGGCAGAGGTGCTGGTGGCGCATCGCAACGCGTCGTGGTCACAGGCGTGGGAGGCGGCCGCTGACATGCTCGAGCGGGTCCGAGTGTCGCAGTCCGCCCTGCGACTTCACCAGTATCCGCATGAGCTGTCCGGCGGCATGCGCCAGCGCGTGATGATCGGCGCGGCACTCATGTGCCGGCCGTCGCTGCTCATCGCGGACGAGCCGACGACCGCGCTCGACGTCACGGTGCAAGGTCACATCATCCAATTGCTCGCGGACATGCGCGCTGCATACGGGATGTCGCTGGTACTCATCAGCCACGACTTTGGCGTCATGGCGGGCCTTGCCGATCGCGTCTTCGTGATGTATGCCGGCCGCGTGGTCGAGACCGGCCCCACATCCGCGATCTTTGCCGCCGCTCGCCATCCGTATGCAGCGGCGCTCGTGCAGTGTGTGCCGCGCGCCGGCCAGCGCCTCGCACGCCTGCCGACCATCGCGGGTCAACCGCCGCGCGCGGGTGAGAACCTCGCAGGCTGCGCCTTTGCGCCGCGCTGCCCGCGAGCCGCAGAGCGTTGCCGGCGCGAGCGCCCGGAGCTGGCCGGCGACGCGGTGCACCGGGCGGCATGCCATTTTCCGCTGAGCGCATGATGGAGCCGCGCCTGCAGGTGAGAAACTTGAGCGTCGCCTGGGGCACGCGCAAGGTGGTTGAGGACATCGATTTCGACATCGCCGCCGGTGAGACGGTGGCACTGGTCGGTGAGTCGGGGTCCGGTAAATCAAGCATCGCCAAGGCCATTCTGCGGCTCACGCCCGCCGGCGGCCGGGTGCTGTGGCGCGGTGTCGACTTGCTCAAGTGTGCGCCGGCGGCCCTGCGTGTACAGCGCCGAGAGCTGCAGATCATTTTCCAGGATCCTTATTCCAGCCTCAATCCGCGCATGCGCATCGGGCAGAGCGTCGCGGAACCGCTCGATGTATTTGAGCCCAAGCTCTCCGCCGCTGCCCGAGCAGGCCGCGTTGATGCGATGTTGGAACGGGTTGGTCTTTCGTCACAGGTTCGCGACCGCTATCCGCACGAGTTCAGCGGCGGCCAGTGCCAGCGCGTCGGCATCGCGCGTGCCATGATCCTGCAGCCCCGCCTGCTCGTGTGTGACGAGCCCGTGAGTGCACTCGATGTCTCGATCCAGGGGCAGATCGTGAACCTGCTGCAGGACCTCCAGCAGGAGACCGGCATGGGCATGCTATTCATCAGTCACAACCTTGCCGTGGTGCGCCACCTGAGTCATCGCGTCATGGTTTTGCATGCCGGCCGCCTGGTCGAGACGGCCGCTTGCGAGACGCTGTTCGCGGTTCCGCAACACCCGCATACGCAAAGCCTGCTCGCGGCCTCCCTGTCTCGTCTCTAGTGCTATCCTCCCTGCCATGATCACGCAACGAAAACCGCTCAAATCCAGCGACGGACTCGCGAACGTCAAGTACGAGATTCGCGGCAAGCTGGCACGCCGCGCCCTGTCGCTCGAGCGCATGGGCTACGACATCGTGTCGCTCAATATCGGCAACCCCTACGCATTCGGTTTCCGCGCGCCGGAGACGATGCGCCTCGCCATGATCGAGAACCTGCGCAACAGCGAAGGCTACGTGCATCAGAAAGGAATCTTTCCGGCGCGTGAAGCCGTGGTCATGCAACAGCAGGAGCGTGGCGTCCGCGGCGTGACGGTCGAGGAGGTATTCATCGGGAACGGGGTGAGCGAGCTCATTGATCTGACCTTGCGAGCGCTGCTCAACACGGGTGATGAGGTGCTGGTCCCGAGCCCCGATTATCCCTTGTGGACGGCCGCCGTGAATCTGAACACGGGACGCGCTGTGCACTATCCGTGCGCGGCTGCGCGCGGTTACATTCCCGACCCGCAAGAACTCGAATCGCTCATCACGCGCCGCACGCGTGCCCTGGTGCTGGTCAATCCGAACAATCCCACCGGTGCCGTCTATCCGCGCGAGGTTCTGACCGCCATCGCGCGCATCGCGGAGAAACATCGGCTGGTCGTGTTGAGCGACGAAATCTACGATCACATCGTCTACGACGATGCCGAGTTCGTGCCGATGGCAACGCTCGTACATGACACCTTGTGTTGCACGATGAGCGGCCTTTCCAAAGTGTATCGCGCCTGCGGCTATCGGGTTGGCTGGGCGTCCTTCTCCGGCGACGTCGCCGGTGCCGCGGACTACTTGAGCGGACTCGAATTGCTCACGTCGCTGCGCTTATGCAGCAACGTAGCCGGGCAATGGGCGGTGCAGACCGCACTCGGCGGCTATCAAAGCATCAACGAGCTGACGCGTCCCGGCGGCCGTCTCTACGAGTCGCGGCAGGCGATCATCGATGGCGTCGCGCGCAGTCGATACCTGCGGCTGGCCCGACCCATGGGCGCGCTCTATTCCTTCATCGAGGTCCGTCCGGAGGTACTGCCGAACTTCGATGATCAGACCTTTGCATTGGCGTTGCTCGAAACCAAACATGTGCTGGTGGCGCCGGGCGTCAGCTTCAACGTGCCTTACCGAAACGCCTTTCGCATCACGAATCTGCCGGAGCCGCCTATCATCGCGACAGTGTTCGCGCGCATCGAGGAACTGCTCGACGCCCAGGCGGCGGCGGAGCCGAAGCTGCACGTCGTTGGCGCGTTGCCGTAGACGCCATTCATACCGCCGCTCAAAGCGCGAATTCGAGATCGACCGGAATGCGTCCCTGGTTATCCCGTGGCCGCATTTGCGCAAGATTGGCCAGCTGTTCCTGCAGCGGCGCGGCGGTGGCGGCCGTCTCCATCAGGGTCCCGGATACCATACCGGTATGCTCCTGCGCGGAGTAATGCACTTCGCCTTGGGCCTTGAGCGGACCCCCGAGGTCGTTGATGGTGGCGGCGATGCTGCCGTCGGCAGCCACCGACTGCGGTGTCAACGTCAGGCGGTAATTACCCAGGTCGGCGCCGTCCGCGATTTGCGCTGACGCAAGCGCAGTCACGTCCACGTTGCCGACGGCCTGCAACAGATGCACGTAATCCGTCGAGGCAGCCGTGATGGCGATTACCAGCGTGCCGCTCCAGGCGCTGGCTGTCGTCAGGTCGGCAAGGTCATGCAACGGGCCGCCGCCGCTCACATCATGCAACTCGAGGCTCTTGCGCGTCGCGAGTGCAGCGCCGTCCAGCACGATGCCACCCTTGACCCAATGCAGGTCCGCCGCGACGGTCCCCCGCAACAGCCACCACGGATGCAGCCGCCACTCGAGCGCGCCCGCCGGGCGGCCAAGTACCGTCAGGTGCGCGGTCGAACCGTGCCAGATGCTGCCGGACAATCCGTCGGCTTGAACCTGCGGCGGTAGATAGCGCTGCAGCAAGGTGGCGGGCAGGGCGGCGGCGACCACGCCAGCCAGCACCACGATACTCAAGAGCAGGAGAAGCGGCCAGAGACGCCGTCGCGGCGCTGCGACCGGCGTTGCCTTAGTGCCGCGGCTGGGCGAACGTGATGCTGGCATTCACCAACCCGGGCTTGCCGGCGCGGTCGACCGTGATCGAATCCACGGCAAAGCCGTAGCGCTGATCAAGCGTCGCGATCCATTGCACCATGGTGTCGAAGGACGCCCCTTCCAGTTGCACGCGCGCGCCGGTGCTGCTGGGCTGCGTACCGCGTAGCGCCTCGCCCAAACCTGCTTCGCGCGCAACCCGATCCACCAGTACCACCGGTGCTTCACCAGTATCCGCAGGCACCTGACTCGCGCCGGCCCGCACTTGTTCCGCATTGCCACGCATCCAGGCGAGGTCGGCACGGCGCGCCGCATAGCTTTCCTGGGCTCGCGATAAAGCGGTTTGCATGGGCACGAGAATCCCGAACACGAGCACGAGCACCACCAACAGCGCGGCACCGATGCCGACCATGCGTTGTTCACGCTGCTGCAGACCTTCGTACCAAACTGTGAGTTTGTTCACTTACGCGTCCCCGCATGCTGCGTCTTCACCTGCAGATGTGCTTCGACCCCGCCAGGTATGGGCGTCGACGATTGAATGTCGGTCTTGAGTCCTTGTGCGCCCATTTGTTGCGAGAGTTGCGAGAGCTCGCCAAGACCAGGCGCCTCGATGCGCAGGTCCATGAAATCCTCCCGATAACTCAACGATTGAATGCCGGTCTTGGGCGTGTTCGCCAGAATGCCGCCGAGAGCCTGCAACTCACTCAGAAATAATTGCGGGCCGCCGCCGGCCTGATGCAGACGCTCGAGCCGTGATTGCATCTGCCGTCGCGGATCGCGGCTCACCTCGTTGGGCATCGCGGTGCTGAACACCTGTGCGATGTCGCCATCGAGCTTGGCGGTTTCGTGCTTCACCTGCCGCAATTGCACGGCTTGGGCCCCGACGTGCACCGCCAACAAACCTGCTGCGAGGAATGCAGGCGTGCGCCACTGACGCCAGTGCACGCCGTAGTTGGTCGTCTGGGCGTATTCACCCTGTAACAGATTGACCACGTCCGTGCGCTCGAGGCCGAGCGCCAGCCAAGGCAAGGGGCCATCGGCCAGCAATTGTACTTTGAGCGACTCGAAGCGATCTACGAGGCCCTCGATCTCGGGTTGGACGCGCGCCCATTCTTCGCGGGTGAGGTACAGCAATGCATTTTCGCGTGGTTTGAGCGTTTGGCTGGTGTCCAGCGGATCGGCAATCACGCCGGCGACGATCATGGCTTCGTACACGGGCGACAACTCGACGGCAAACGGCAGCGCGCCGGGACGGCGCACCGCGAGCCGACCCTTTTCCAGCCACAAGAGTGTCTGGGTCGGATTTTCCGGCATCAGCGAAATGTCCGGATAAATCGCCTGCGGCATGAGGCCCGCAGCCGCCAGCTCCGTGAGCCAACCTTGCAACACCGTGCGCGACACGACCGCGACCTGCGTGCTGCCATTCGGCCGCCGCCTGCCAAGCGCAAAGGCGAGTTGATCGACGTCTTCGGTAAGCTGTTCTTCGAGCGCAAACGGGACTGCACGCGCGAGCCGCGGGCCGCTGCCCGGCGGCAATTCGGGCTCGGCCATCAGCACTTGCGCGGCGGGCGCGAGCACGATCAGTCTGCCCGAGCGCCATACTGCCGCAGCCAGGCTCAGCGTGCCGCGTTGACGCGTCGGGGCGGCCGATTCCTCATCGCCGAGTATCAACCACTCGGTTTCGTCTTCGCCGGCCGTCGGCAACCGCAGAAGCATTGTTTTAGCCATGGATCAGTACGTCCCAAAGTAGCGCATGAGCGGCGATACCTTGGTGCTGCCGCGATATAAAAGACTGTACAAGGTGAACTCGGAGGTGCCAAGGGTCACGCGGGTCGTCAGCATGAAAAACGAGGAACTCGTCGAGATGTATGGCGTGATCTGCGACGATTGCGCGCCGAAGGCGGCTGTCACCGCGTTTTGATCCGGAAAACACCCGGTCTTGCGTTCGCTGTCGAGGACCTGCTGATTGCCGAACTCGCTGCCGCCTTTCGAGTTGAGACTGTCGAGCACCTTACCCGATGCGGTACACACGTTGATCATCAACGTGGCGGTCGGCAGGGCCGTCACATAAGGTGCGAGCTTGCGGTAACGATCGGCGCCAAAGCCCGGCAGGTTCATGAGCTCGGAGGGCGACTCAAGCGGGTAGTTGGCGGCACGGTACGGAGGATTCTGCGAGGTGTATACCGAGTCTTCGGCGCCGTCCTGAGACATGGGCTGATCGTCTGCATCGATCCAGTCGCGCAGCTCTGCAGCCCACTTGGGCTCGAGTCCGACTGAGACGAGCAAGCGCTGAAAGATCTCGAGCGGTAACGGGTCGGGCATCTGCGTGAGTCCGCTGTTCGCGGTGGTGCCGGCGGTGGCGTTCATATTGTGGCCGAGACTGTTCAGGTTGAAGCGTCCCTGCATGTCCTCGATCGCGCCTTGGAGCGTGCCGATGGGCTCACCGTCCGGATTCTCTTCGGGCGTGATCGGCAAAGGCTGCGTCGGTTGCGCCCACGCGTCGGCCAGGGTGTCCTGGGATGTGTTGGTGCGACTTTGCGTCAGGACATCCGCTGCCAGTGCCTCCGCGCCCATGCTGAACTGCCAGGCCTGCTCGGCTGCGAGCACACTGACGGTTCGGCGTTGTTCGACGAAACCGTCGAAACTCAGTTTGGTGGCCAGGATCGCTGCCAGTGCCACCAGGATGAGGGCGATGATCAGCGCCACACCGCGCTGTGCCTGCGGTGCGTTCAGGGCTTTCATCCTGATACTTCTATGAGCCGCCGCACCGGACCCCAATCCTTGAACTCGATGATGACCTCGACCGCAATGGGGCGCGACTGATACGGGTCCGCCGAGGCTGCCGTGGAGGGCCAGAGGTTCTGCCACACCTGATTGCCATCCAGGTAACGAAACTGAATGCCGGTCACGCCGGTGAACAGATCCTGCACGACCGGCTGGTTGGCGATTACGGTATCGAGATTGACCTGATAGCTGCGCTTCAAAATGTCGCCGACGAGAGCGTAAGAAACACGCTGCAACGTGCCGCGCTGCTGTCCGGCGGTATTGGACCAACTGGTGCGGGTTAGATCCACGATCGAAGGCAAGACCTGCGTATTGCCAAAGCTAGAAGATGAACTCGTCGGGCTGCTCGTACCCGAGCTGAAGTTCGAGGTCGAGGTCGAAATACTGCTCGATCCCGTGCTCGAATTGGCGCCGAGACTTTGGGGCGATACCGTAATCTTACCGGCGCCGTAGGTGCCGCGCAGCGCCGGCAGTCGACTCTGGCCCAAGGGATCGCGAATCGGGCGGGGCGCGAGTTCGGCGAAATCCTGGGCCATCACACGCATGCCAAACTCAATCTCGCGGGTTCGCTGCAGCGACAATTCCGTGCGTTCCGCCGACATGCGTCCCGCGCGATAGGTGCCGTAGCCGAGCGCCGACATGACACCGAGGATCAGCAGCGCGACCAACAGCTCGATGAGCGTAAAGCCCGCAGCAGTGCTGCGCTGCCGGACCGCGGTGCGGGCCACTGCGCGCATCACGGGGTACTCGTGACGGGGGTGGGCGTCGTGGGTGTCG
>CAZZZU010000004.1:55705-73192 GCA_964658805.1 uncultured Steroidobacteraceae bacterium | reverse complement strand
AACTCGATTCCTTTGGCATTGGTGGTGTTGTTGGTCACCGTGTTCTGCGCATTGAAATCGACGCGTGTCTGGTTGAAATAGTCCACCGCCACATATAAATGGCCGTCGAGTTCGGTCGCCTTCAACCCGATCTCTTTCAGGTTCGATCCGCCCACCATGTCCCGCGCCTGCACATTCGCGGTCGGCACTTCGCCGCCCTGCCCCAGGATCAGGGTCGACTGCTTGGCATAAGTGACGTAAGGGTGGAGGCCGAACGGCGCAGAGTACGAAAGGCTGGCCGAATACGACACGGCGCCTTTCTTGTCCTTGGCCAGGCCCTGCAGGGTCGGATCGGTGGCGTAGCCGATGATGTCGGGCAGGTTATACGCCTTCACATCGATGTAATCGTAGCGCGCGCCGACCAGCGCATCGAAGTTATTGAGGATGGTGGCATCCGCGAGCACGGCAAAACCGTAGTCGACGTAACGGCCGCGCACGTGATCCGAATACCCATCCTGGCCGAGCACCGCGAGGGTGCGGTGGTCGTAAGAGCTGTTCGGCTGCGTGATGTCGCGCCGGTCGAGCAATTCCACCGAGAAATCGTCACCCTGTTCGAAGCCGGAGTAGCGCACCGACGGGCTTACCTGCACGCCGATCTTGTTGGCGTCATCGAACTTGAATTCATTCGAGAGGATGAACTGATCCTCAGCGACGTAAGTTTTGGCATACTGCGAGAAGCCATAAGCATTGAGATTATTGTTCTTGACCAGCTCGTAGAAGATCTTGTTGCGTGCCTTGAAGCCGCCGGCGAATTCGCCGATGACGTCGAAGTACAAGGTGGTGACGTCATCCGACAGATCGTCGTCCGGCGACACCTCAACCTGATTGCCGGTGATATGCACCAGGTGTGGATTGACAAGTGCCAGGTTTGGATTGCCGGCAATCGCAGCCGCGAGGCTCGCCGGCGTATCACCGAATACCGGCGCGTAAAAACCGTTAAGACCCGCCGCGTTCGCCGCCGCCTGCGTCAACAGGCCGCCGTCGGCAGGATTACTGACATTCGGCGCACTGCCCGCAATATAGGTGCCATGGTTGACGAGGTCTTGCGTCAAGCGGTTCCAGCCCGGCACCTGATTGCCCTTGAAATGCTGGTACATGCCGCCGAACTCGGTGCGCCAACTGTCGTTGAACTTGAACACGAATGACGGCTGAAAGATGCTCTGGATGGTCTTGGTGTTGTCGTAGTAGCTGCCCGAATCCTCCGACTGACCGTAGATGTAGTAGCCCGCCTCCTTGCCGGCGATGTTGACCGGTCCGCCTACCTCAGCATTCAACACTTTCTTGCCCCAACTACCGCCCGTGAACTGAATCTTGCCGGTCTCCGTCGAGATGATGTCGCCTTTGGAGTCGATGGCCTGCTTGGGCACGAAGTTCAGGTAGCCGCCGATCTGCGACGGCCCGTAGATGGGCGAAGCCGGGCCGCGCACGATGTCGATGCTGTCGCTCGCGCCGATGGCCGTCGGATAATTGCCCGGATTCGCGACGCGCCGCATGCCGCGAAAATAGTTCTCGCCGGGTGAACCGCGCACGTCGAGAGAGCCCGCGACGCCGAAGAACGACTCTGTGAACGCGCCGGGGGTCAGGGCCACTAGGTCGTTGATGCCCGTGATGATGGTTTTTTCCAGCAAATCGTTCGAGATCGTGGTGAGCGAGCGCGGCGTTTCGAGCACGCTCTTGCCAAAGCCAAACACCGAGTCCACCGGCTTGGTCGGAATCACGTCGAGCCGATCGCCCGTCACGACAATCTCCTCCAGTTTTTCAGATGCCGGCGCAGTTTGCGCGGCAGCCTGCATCGACATCAGCAACGACCCCGCATACGCGACGCTCCGTAACTTCATATCATCCCTCATTGTGTTATCCCTGGCGTTTGCGCATGGCTTCTTGGATGTCCACGCGTCAGCGAGAGGTTCTGCAAGAAACGTGCACATCGCGCCGCGACATCGCCCGAACTTCTTAGCGTGTCGTTCCGACGTGCGCACGACAGTGCTTAAGTCGTTCATGTCAAAGCACAATTCATTGATGCGAAGTTTGCGGCCGCAGCCGGCGATCACACCTTCGTTGCTGCGGCTCGAAAACTGCGCGCACCGTTTCCGAACACGCCCGGTTTTTTCGCAGTACACGGAAGTGCATGCGGATTTACGCTAGCGTATGCGATATGCAAACCCTCAAAACCTGCCTGATGGGCTCATTACTGGTGCTGGGAGCGATGCGCGTACACGCGCTTTCGCAGGACGGCCATGCAACCACCGCGGCCATCGCATACGGCGAGCTCCGCGCGCGTGATCCTGCGATTATTGCGCGCATCGTGGAGCTGATGGCCCAGCATCCGGACCGGGGCACGTATCGCGCTGTCTTGAGCGGCGCTACTGGAGAAACACGTGAGCGCCGCCTTTTCATGGAAATGGCGCGATGGGCCGACGATATCCGGTTAGGACCATTCGATCATCCCACGTGGCACAGCGGCATGACGCCGTATGTCGATCCGGCTCATCCACCGTCGCACACACCCGCGGCTCGTGTGGCGGAGAGTGCTTTCGAGGCCTATGCGCTCAACGTCAGCATGGCCAGGGATGGACATGCTACCGCGGCCGAGCGCGCGGTCGCGCTGTGCTGGGTGTTTCATCTGATCGGCGATATTCATCAGCCGCTGCATGCCATCCAGCTGTTCTCGTCCGACTATCCCAACGGTGATGGCGGCGGCGATCTCGAATTCGTTCGTGACCCACAGTCACAACAAAGTTTGTCGCTGCATTGGTATTGGGATACTGCCGCCAACCGCACGAGCCTGGAGCCTGCCCCATTTGCAGAGGCGTTGCGGCGCAAATACCCGCGCGACAAGCTGCCGGAATTGGCGGGTCAGTTCGCCACCGCTGCCGATTTCTCCCGTTGGGCGGCCGAGAGCTACGCGCTGGGGCGCAGCTTGGCGTACCGCGCGGACTTGAGCGTAAGCAAGGCTGAGGCCCAAGCCCCGCTCATCGCTGCGAAATACCTGAACGACAGCGTAATTGCTGCGGAGCAGCGTCTGGCTCTGGCCGGTTATCGCCTCGCGGATGTGCTGGTCGACATCTTGCGCGAATGAGAACGCCACCATGGCAGCGCCTCCTCGATCAGCAGCAGACGCCCTGCGGCATCGACCGGCTGATACCCCGGGAGGCGGCTCAAAATGCCGCGCCAGTCCGCGCCGCCCAGTATGCCGCTCAACCGTTCGATCGCCGGATGCAGCGCATTTTCCTTCCGCCAGACGAGAAAGTAATTCTCTTCGACCAGCGGCACGAAGTGCAGTCCATATTCGAGCGCCGCGGCTTCGATGCCGATGCCGACGTCGGCAACGGCACTGGCGATGCACAACGCCACGGCAACGTGCGTCTGCTCGGTGTGTCCCGCATAGCCACCCAGGTCGCTGGGTGCAATGGAATGCTCGTGCAGGAGATGGTCGACCAACATACGGGTGCCGGAACCCGGCTGGCGGTTGACGAAACGCAAACCGTAGCGCGCGACGTCCGTGAAAGTCCGTACCAAGCCTGCGTGCTCACGCCGCATGATCAAGCCTTGCATGCGACGCGAACAGCCCATCAACTCATGCAGGCGCGGCTTCAGCAACGGCTTCAGCGCCTTCGCGAAAATCGGCGCGGCGGCGCGCAACGCCGGCACGTGAAATCCGGCAATCAGGCATTGACGTTCGTTCAACGCGCGTAACGCGTCGACGCTGCCCTGAAAGGTGATTTCGAGATGCAGATTGGCGCTGTCGGCGACATGCCGCTGCAAGAACGGCAGCGCAATATCATGGCTTGCGCGCATGCTGAGCAGCTGCTGGCTGGGATCGCGTGCATCCGTGATGACCCGATCGAGATCGGCGCGCAGCGCCTCGAGGTGGGGCTGCATGCGCGTGCGCGCACGCCGCTCTGCCCACAACAAACGCTCCGCGAATTGCGTCGGTCTGGCGCGCTGACCCTGTGACCACAGCACCAGCGGTTCTCCCAGCACGTGCTCCCATTTACGCAATGAATCCCAGGCATACCGGTATGAGCACCCCAGCGCCTGTGCGGCCTGACGGATCGAACCGTGCTCGACCACCGCCGCCAACAGTTCGAATAAAGGATTGCTCAATGCAGCGCCCCGTTGCTCGCCTGCTTCGAAGGCGTAACGCAGGTGCACCCGCAAATCAGCAGGGTCAGCCGCGTTCTGCGGGGGTTCGGGCCGGCGGCGTGGCATGCCCTCTATTGTAACGGCTGCGTGACGGCGGCGGGCAGGCACACCCGGCTGGACAGCCCATCCGCAGCACGGGCATCGAGAACGCGCATCTCGATGCCGTAGAGATCTGACAGTGCCGCATCCGTGATCACTTCGTCGGCCGGCCCGGCGTGCAGCGCGCCGCCCGGTTTCATCAGAACCGTGCGACCGGCAAACAGGAAAGCGTGGTTGGGATCATGACTGGTCATGACCATGGTCACGCCCCGCGCCGCCAGTGCGGCAATGGCTTGCAGGCAACGCACCTGATTGCGAAAGTCGAGGTGTGCCGTCGGTTCATCCAGCAGGATGACCTTCGGCTGTTGCACCAACGTTCTCGCGAGCAGTACCAATTGCCGTTCGCCGCCGCTCAGCTCGGTGTACGGCCTGCCCTTGAAGCCGAGCATGCCCACCTGCTCGAGGGAGGCTTCGGCCATGGCCAGATCAGCGGCCCCCGGCGCGGCGAACGGCCCAAGGTGCGGCGCGCGGCCCATGCTGGTGACCTCGAGCACCGTGAAAGGAAAAGTAGGAACGTGATCCTGGAACAGAATGCCCACCGTGCGGGCCCGTGCCGCGGCAGCCAGGCCGGCGATGTCCTCACCGTCGACACGGACCTGGCCGCGTGCCAACGCGTGCACACCGCCGATGCAACGCAGCAGAGTACTCTTGCCGCAGCCATTTGGCCCCAAGATGGTGGCAACTTCCCCGCGTCGCACATCAAGATCAAGATCGGCAAAGATGCTGCGCACACCGTAGCTGAACGCGGCGCCGCGTACTTCGACGGCGCACTCGGTCATCGCCATGTGCCTTGCGCCCGCCGCAACAGATAAGCGAAGCACGGCGCGCCGATCAGTGCCGTCAAGATGCCCAATGGAATTTCACTTGCGGTGAGGCTGCGGGCGACATCGTCGACGAGCAGCAGATAGGTGGCGCCGATGCTCGCACTCGCCGGCAACAACTTGCGATGATCCGGACCGACCACGATACGTGCGAGGTGCGGAATGACGAGGCCCACCCACCCCACGACACCGCATACCGACACAGCGGCTGCCGTAATCAGGGTGCTGCAGCCGATGATGATTGCCTTGATGCGCTCGGTCCGAACCCCCAGTGAGCGTGCCTCCTCGTCGCCCATCCCGAGCAGATTCAGACGCCATCGCAGCAACAGCAAACCGGCCATGCCCAACAGTATGGGCGGCGCAGCCGAGGCGAGCGAGCGTGCCGACGCACCGTTCAGACCGCCCAGCAGCCAATAGGTGATGGCGGGCAGCTTCGAGTCCGGATCAGCGACGAATTTCACGCCGCTGACGAGCGCACTGAAAAACGCGGCGACCACAACGCCCGACAGCACCAGCATGAGCACGGGTGTGGTCCGGTAGGTACGCGCCAGCAGGTAGGTGAGGAGCACGCCCACCAGGCCAAAGCAGAATGCTATGACCTGCACGAGCAATGCATCAGCCGACAACAACAGGGCCGCGGCCGCGCCGAAGCCGGCCGCGGAGGTGACGCCGAGGATATCCGGACTGACGAGGGGATTACGGAACATGCCCTGATACGCAGCACCGCTCATCGCGAGTCCCGCACCCACGATCAGCGCGAGCAGCGCGCGCGGCAAGCGTATTTGCAGCACGATGGTCTCGAGGGTGGTCGGGTCGGCCGGCAGGACGGCAAAAAAGCGCGTCGCAAGAACGCGATTGACGTCCTGCACCGACACATCGAACCGGCCGATGCAGAGCGATGCGTACAGCACGAGCAACGGTGCGGCGAGCATCAACGCCGTCCGCAATTTGGTCACGGCGCGGCGGCGCTCAACACCGAATCGATGTCGGCTGCGGAGAGGGTGTAGCGAAAGAATTTCGAATAGAAAGCCGCCGTCTCCTTGCGCATGTCGACCTGCGTGAATTTTTCCGGATACAGCGTCTTGGCCGCCCACAGCACTTGCAACGCGGCCTCGGCACTGTGACGGTCCCACAGATACGCCCCGCTCGGATTAGCGTACACCCGACCGTGCCTGACCGCTGCGATGTCACGCCAGCGCGGATCCTCGAGAATGGTCTGCCGGCTGGCACCGTTGGGCGCGCTGCCGACGATGATCACGTCGGGATTCCACGCTACGACTTGCTCCAGGGTCACCGGCCGCAGCAGGCCGTCCAGATCGGCTGCGTTGACGGCACCCGCCATCTTGATCCAATCGTCGACAATGGTGTGTCGGCCGTCGATCGCGAGCACGCCGCCGGTACCCGTGTGCAACACCTTGAGGCGCTGCGTGGCGGGAATCTGCGCGGTGACCGCGGTGACACGGTGGATGACGTCCTGGAAGTAGCGGATGTAATCGGCGGCAATGACCGGTGCGCTGCCACCGAGCACCTGTCCCGTGATGCGCGCTGTTTCCAGCAACGCCGCAAGCGACGTGTTCGGCAGCAACACCACCGGCACATGATAAGCCTCCACCGCCGCGGCCCATTTGGGCAGGTTGCCATCGTAAGCTGTCAGGATGACGTCGGGGCGCGCACCGATGAGCGTCTCCATGTTGACTTCGCCTGCCGCATTGAAGGCAGCGGGCACGGTTTCGATGGCAGGATACAGACGCCGCAGCCAGGGTTGGCGCTGCGCCTGCACCGTCGTCGCCACGATCTTGTCGGCGCCGCCAAGCATCAAGACCAACGCATTGTTGGCGTGCCAGGCATCCGCCACGCGACCGACCACCCGTGGCAGCGTCACGACGCGACCCGCGCCATCGGTCACCTCGCGAGCAGCCGCAGCCTGTGCCAGCGCCACTGTGCACAGCAAGCCCGCCGCGAAAGCCATGCACCTGCCGTTAAAAATAAATGCTCGCCGATGCCATCACCGTGCGCGGCGAACCGAAATGCGCCAGCAGCGCACCGGTATTCGCGCCGGTCAAGTTACTCGGTCCGACAGTCGACCAATAATGCCGGTCGGCAACGTTGTCGACGGCCAGGCGCAGCGTCAGGGGGGTGCCGAGCACGTCATGATGGTAGCGGGCGCCGAGATCGAAGAGGTTGTAACCGGCGACCTGCAGGCTGTTCGTATCGTTGCCGTAGCGCGGGCCGGTGACCTGATAATCGAACGTCGCCGTCAAACCCTCGATGCCGGGAATTTTGTATTCCAACAACATGTTGCCCTTCACCTTGGGCGCGCCTACGTAATACTTGTCGTTGGTGGCGGGCAGCGGGGTCTTTTCGAGGCGTGCATTCAGGAGTTGCACGCCGCCGTACAACGTCAGGCCCGTATAGATTTCACCCGTGGCCGAGAACTCGATCCCTTTGTTGATCTGTTCACCGGAGATCTTGAACACGCCATCGGTCGGATCGGTATTGGCGAACGGCCGCTCGATGCGGAACACGGCGGCGTTGAAATCGATTTTGGCGAGCGTGGCTTTGTAGCCGACTTCGTATTCCTTGCTGCGATAAGGGGCGAGAGACTGACCGGAATTGACGATCGCCGCGGAGACCGGCGCGATGTCGCCCGCCTGCAGGCTGCTGGCATAGGTGGCATACACGGTCTGATTGGAGGCAGGCTTGAAGAGCACGCTGCCCGTCGGGCTCACGCCGTGGTCCGCAGAACGCGTACTCGCGATGCCGGGCTTGCCAAAATTATTCGTATGAAACCAGTCCTGGCTCGCGCCCACCCGCACGCCCCAGTAGTCATTGAAAAACACGGTATCGCCAAAGTTGAGTCCCTGCTGGTAGACATCCGAGCTGTCGAAATTGGCGTTGGCGTTCGGCACGCCGAGCACGGGATAAGGATATTGCGCCGGGGAATCGATGGTGGCCGCACCCAGCAGCAAACCTGCGGCGTTGCGTGGCGCCACCAACGAATAGGACGAGGATCGATAGCCCGCCGTACCGACGGTCAAATCGTGTTTGATACCGAACGTCTCGAAGGTGCCGTTCAAGTACACCGTGTCGCTGGTGATCACGAAGCGCGGTGCGAACGTCGCACCCATCGACGACGTGTAGGCGCCGGTGTTGCCGAGGTTGTTGACCTGGGTATTGATGTTACGGGTCGCGTCCTGATTCAGGATGCCGGCCACCAGGTGCCAATTCGAATCGAAGTCATGCTTGATGCGCGCCTCGGAGATTTGCGTCTTCAAATCGACGCCTAGATATTCCTGGTCATAGCCCACCAGTTTCGGGTTCGGTGTCGACGGCAGATTGACCGCCTCGCCATAGGTGAACCATCCGGGGTAGCCCGAATTCACCAGCCGATACATGCTGTAGTTGAGTTCCAGCACCGTGCTTGCCCACGGTCGGATGTCGAGCCCCAAGTCGCCGAGCTCACGCTTGCTACGGCTGCCTTCGACGTAGCCGTCGCCCCCTGCCCATACGCCGTTGAAGCGGTACTTGACCACGCCGTTCGGGTCGAAGCCGCCGCTCAAGTCGACGTGCGCAGTGCCGATGCTGTCGCTGCCGTATAGCACGCTGACTTCGTGGAGGTCGGTTTCGGTGGGGCGTTTCGAGATGAAATTGAACATGCCGGACGGATTGGCGGGACCATAGAGCGAAGCCGACAAGCCATTGACCACCTCGATCTGCTGAAACTGCTCCAGGGCATTCGCAACGGTCACGAACATGGTCATGCCGTCGATCTTGGAATTCTGAAAATTGCCACCCTGCAGTCCGCGCGTCTGTGGCCGCAGGATGTCTGGACCCTGCTGTTCCTGATAGGCAACCAGCGGCAGGTATTTCGACACGTCCTTGAAGTTCACCGCTTGCGAGTTCTCGATCAAGTCGAGCGGCAACACGCTGACCGTGTATGGAATGTTGACGAGCGGCGCCGAACCGAGCGGTCCGATGGTGTCGGTGGTTTCGACGCGGTATTCGTCGTCGGGGCGCTGCCCGTACACTGTGATACCCGTCAGCGGCGAACTCGCCGGCTTGGGTCGCGCCGTGGCCGGCGGCGGTGTTTCCTCGGCACGCGCCACGACGGCGCCGGCGACCATGACGGCCAGCAAGATGTAACGGACTTTGATCATTGGGGTCTCGTGAAAGCCGCGCACGCTATCACGACACTAGGCGTGCAACGATATGCACGGTGACGCATATGTTGGCGCAGTAGTCCCGGCCAATCGATACGTAAGCGTCAATTATCAAGAGCACGGTACCGCGATGGGTACCGTGCTCACATCACCTAGCGCGCAGGTGACTGCGGACCGCAAAATTCCCGGATGAGCGTCCGATTCTGCAGGGCCACGTCCACATCAGTCACAAAGAGAGATAACGGATGCAACGGGCTTGATATCATCGTTCAGCGTCGCAGGTGGTCTCCCCCCACGTAACAAAGGTATCTTCGATTGGCGGCACGCCCGATCAGCGTCATCCCGCAGCGCACGGCCACGTCATAGCCCATCGCGGTCACGCCGTTGCGCGACACCAGCGTCGCAATACCGTTGTAGGCCGCTTTCATCACCATCTCGGCCGTCAGGCGACCGGTGGTAAACAGGATCTTCCCTTCGCCCGCAACGCCATGCAGCGCCATCCAGCCGGTGATGGTGTCGATCCCGTTGTGCCGGCTGACGTCTTCTACCGCGACCCACAGTTGCGAACCTTTGAACAACGCGCAGCTATGCACCGAACCGGCTGCGTTGTGGATATCGTCGTAATTTTTGACGGTATCCAACAGTGCCAGCACATCCGCATGCGCGACCGGAGCGGCAACCAGACGAGGCAGCGCTGTAACGTTCTCCATCCAGATGCCCAACACGCTGCCAAGCGCGCATCCGGTGTCGCCCGCGCGACCGCCCCGCTCGTCCGGAACGTCGATCGCGCCTTGCTGCGACGTGACCTGTGCCACCCCCGGTGACCATTGCACATCGACTGCAGCAATTTCGGTCACCGCGCCGACCAGCCGTTGATTGCGCAGAAATCCGAGCACTAAATACTCGGGTGCCGCGCCCAAGGTCATGAGCGTCACCAGTTCGCGCGCGTCGAGCCTGACGCGTAGCGCCCGCTCGATGGGAAGTTGCAACGGCCGGGTTGCGCCGTGTTCGTCGACTGCGCTGATCGCACGCAGCGGCGCAGCCGCAGCGCAGCTCACGCGCGGCGCCCCCGCTACGGGCGCGAGCATGTCTGCCGCAGCACTCGAAAACCATCCTTGGACCCGGCTCACGTCGACGGGCTCAGCGCGCATGGTGGCGCGCTCCGGCAGGCGCTAGGATGTTACGGATGTCCATTGCACGTGATCAGATGACGGGATTGGTGCTGGCCGGCGGCCGCGGCAGCCGTATGGGCGGCCTCGACAAGGGACTGCAGTCCTTTCAGGGTACGACCCTCGCGCGCCACGCATTTGCCCGGCTGGCACCGCAAGTGGGCAGCATGATGATCAACGCCAACCGCAATCTCGCCATCTATCGAGACTTTGGCGTACCGGTATGGCCGGACGATCCTGCCGATTTTGCGGGACCACTGGCGGGCATCTTGGCGGGACTCGCGCATTGTTCGACAGACTACCTGCTCACCGTGCCGTGCGACACGCCGAATTTTCCGCTTGATCTGGGCGCGCGGCTGGCGGAGGGGCTGGTCACAGTAGACGCTGACATCGCGGTCGCTTATAGCCGCGACGGTGAGGTGCAGATGCCGCAGCCCGTGTTCTGTCTGGTAAAAGCTACGCTGCAAGGCAGCCTTCGAGATTTCATCGCGCGTGGCGAACGCAAGACCGCCTTCTGGGCGCGCACACTCGCGAATGCGCGCGTGCTGTTCGACCAGCCGGCAGCATTTTTGAATGTGAATACGCTGGAGGAACTCGGGCGCGCCGAGCGCGGGGAGTAATCAAACTCCCCGCGCTAGTCACGCGTCTACCGGTGCGCCCGCCTTCCGTGGTGCCAGGATCTGGCCGCCACCATAAGTCGTTTGCACCGGCGGTATCCCGCCCCGCGTCACCTTGACCGCACAGTATTTGAACTCGGGAATCATGCCGAACGGATCAAGCGCCGAATTGGTCAGCTTGTTGATGGCGGCCTCGTAGTAGCAGAAAGCGACGAACACAGCGCCGCGCGGCGAGCTCTCGTCCGCCCGCGCATACAGGCTCACTTTGCCGCGGCGCGATTGGATGGTGACGAGTTCGCCCGGTTGAATCCCCATCGCCGCCAGATCGAAAGGATGCAGCGAGGCCACCGGATCCGGCTCGATCGCATCGAGCACCCCGGAGCGGCGCGTCATGCTGCCCGTGTGCCAGTGCTCGAGCTGGCGTCCGGTGATCAGCACGTGCGGATAATCCGTATCCGGCCGCTCGTCGGCCGGAATGATGTCCGCCGGCACGAAGCGCGCCCGACCCGTCGGGGTCGGGAAATGATCCACGAACACCACGGACTCGCCCGGATCGCCTTCTTTCTCGCAAGGATAAGTGACGCTGCCCTCGGCCTGCAGCCGTTCCCAGGTGATGCCGCCGATGGTCGGCATCGTGTGCCGCATCTCGTCGAATACCTTGGCAACCGCGTGCTCGCCCTCGCCGTAATCCCAGCTGAGACCGAGGCGATGTGCAAGTTCGATGATGATCTCCAGATCCTGACGGGCCTCTCCCGGTGGATTCAACGCCTGGCGGCCGAGCTGCACGAAGCGATCTGTGTTGGTGAAGCTGCCGGTCTTCTCCGCAAACGACGACGCCGGCAGGATGACGTCCGCCAGATAGGCAGTCTCAGTCAGGAAAATATCCTGGACCACCATCATCTCGAGTTTGGCGAGCGCCTCGCGCGCATGGTCCGCATCCGGATCGCTCATCGCGGGATTCTCACCCATGATGTACATACCTTTGACCCGGCCTGCGAGGATGCCCTTGATCACCTCGACGACGGTGAGTCCCGGTGTGGGATCGAGCTGCTCGATCGGCACGTGCCAGGCGGCGGCAAAGCGCTCGCGCACGGCAGGGCTGTCGACCCGCTGATAATCCGGATACATCATGGGAATGAGTCCCGCATCGGACGCACCTTGCACGTTGTTCTGGCCACGCAGCGGATGCAGTCCCGAGCCTGGCTTGCCGATCTGACCTGTCATCAGCGCAAGCGCGATGAGGCAACGCGCGTTATCCGTGCCGTGCACGTGTTGACTGATCCCCATACCCCAGAGAATCATCGAGCCGCTGCTGGTCGCGTATAACCGCGCGACTTCGCGGATGGTATTGGCATCCACGCCGCAAATCGTCGCCATCAGATCAGGGCTGTAACCCGCCACGTTCTTGACCAATTCCTCGTATCCCTGCGTGCGATCCGCGATGAACTTCGCGTCTACGAGGTTCTCCTCGATGATGACGTGCATCATGGCGTTGAGCAGCGCAACATCCGTGTCGGGCTTGAATTGCAGATAGCGATAGGCGGTGCGCGCCAATTCATTGCGACGCGGGTCCATGACGATCAGCTTGGTGCCGTTGGCCATCGCATTCTTGAGAAAGGTCGCGGCCACAGGGTGGTTCACGGTGGGATTTGCTCCGATCAATATCACGACCGAAGCATGCAACACGTCCATGACCGGATTGCTGACGGCGCCCGAACCTATGCCCTCGAGCAGCGCCACCACACTGGAGGCATGACACAGACGCGTGCAGTGATCGACATTGTTGCTGCCGAACCCGAGTCGCACCAACTTCTGGAAAAGATAGGCTTCTTCGTTACTGCCCTTGGCCGAACCGAAACCGGCGAGCGATTTTGAGCCATGCTCGTCGCGGATGGCTTTGAGGCCCAAGCCCGCCTTGTCGAGCGCTTCTTCCCAGGTCGCTTCGCGGAACAAATCCATGACGCGCTCCGGATCCATCACGAAGCTGCCGCTTTTTGGCGGCGCATCATCGCGCCGAATGAGCGGCTTGGTGAGACGCTGCGGGTGACGCGAATAGTCGAATCCGTAACGGCCCTTGACGCACAGGCGTGCATGGTTGGCCGGACCATCACGGCCCTCCACGTACATGATCGCATCGTTCTTGACGTGATACGTCAGCTGGCAACCCACGCCACAGTAAGGGCACAACGAATCGACCGACTTGTCCGGCTTGGAGAGCGCCACTTCGCGTGCCGGCATCAAGGCGCCGGTGGGACAGGCTTGCACGCATTCACCGCATGCGACACAGGTCGAGCCGCCCATGGGATCGTCCATGTCGAACACGATCTTCGCATGCTGGCCGCGCGAAGCCAGGCCGATGACGTCGTTCATTTGTTCGTCACGGCAGGCCCGCACACAACGCGTGCATTGAATGCACGCGTCCAGATTCACGGCGATGGCAGCATGCGACAAATCGGCCGGCACCTGATGGCGGGGCGCGAAACGCGGCTTGCCCACCTTCAGTTTGATGGCCCATTCGTCCACCTCGTTATGACGGGTGTAATCCTTCTCCGGCATATCCGACTGCAACAACTCGACCACGAGCGCTTGCGACTTGCGGACGCGCTCGTTTTGGGTAGACACCTGCATCCCATTGGTGGCGACGCGACAGCAGGAAGCGGCAAGCACCCGCTCACCCTTGATCTCCACCATGCACGCGCGGCAATTGCCCACCGCTTCCATACCGGGCTTGTAGCAAAGACGCGGAATCTCCACCCCTTCGCGATCGGCGATCTCGATGATGGTCTCGACACCGGAGCCGGTGACTTCGCGCCCGTCCAGCGTGAACGTCACGACGGCTGTCTCGATCGGCACTGACGGTTCTGTCTTGGGAACGGCGTTCATCGGTAACTCGCTTATTTCAATTCGTCGGGAAAGTACTTGATCACACAGTCAACCGGATTCGGTGCTGCCTGACCCAGGCCGCAGATCGACGCATCGCGCATCACCTGCGAAAGTTCAGCGAGCAGCGGCTGATCCCACTCGTCGCCCGCAATCAAGGTGTTGGCTTTGGCGGTCCCTACCCGGCAGGGAGTGCATTGTCCGCACGACTCGTGCTCGAAGAACCGCATCATGTTGCGTGCCGCAGCCTTTGCCGTATCGTGATTCGACAACACGATCACCGCTGCTGAGCCAATGAAGCAACCATGCGGCTGCAGCGTGTCGAAGTCCAGCGGAATGTCGCCCATTGCGGCCGGCAAGATACCGCCAGACGCGCCGCCCGGAAGGTAACCGTAGAAGGTGTGACCTTCCGCCATCCCGCCGCAGAACTCCTCGATCAGCTCGGTGATCGTGATGCCGGCGGGCGCCAGCTTCACGCCGGGATTCCTGACGCGGCCCGACACGGAAAAACTGCGCAACCCTTTGCGCCCATGCCGGCCTTGCGCGGCGAATGGCGCGGCGCCCTTCTCCAGCAATTCACGCACCCAATAAAGCGTTTCGAAATTGTGTTCGAGGGTCGGCCGCCCGAACAGGCCTACCTGGGCCACATAGGGTGGGCGCAGACGCGGCATGCCGCGTTTGCCTTCGATGGATTCGATCATCGCAGACTCTTCGCCGCAGATATACGCACCGGCACCGCGGCGCAGTTCTATCTTCGGCAAGGGTGCCGGCGGATGCACCTTGAGCTTGGCGATTTCCTGTTCAAGCAAAGCGCGACAGCCGTGATATTCGTCGCGCAGATAAATATAAATCGCCGAGATGCCGACGGCCCAGGACGCAATCAACATGCCTTCGAGGAATCGATGCGGATCACGCTCGAGGTAAGTCCGGTCCTTGAACGTGCCCGGTTCGCCTTCATCGATGTTGACCGCCATCAACCGCGGCGCCGCCTCGGCGCGCACGATGCGCCACTTGCGACCCGTGGGGAACCCTGCGCCGCCGAGACCGCGCAAGCCGGAATCCTCCATGGTCTTGATGACTGATTCCACATCACGCCGGTGTTCGATGCAGTCGCGCAGCACCTGATAGCCACCCTGGTCAAGGTACGCTTCGAAATCGACATATCCCGAGGGCGCATCGGTGACCACGCCTGACTTCACCGTCTGGGCGACGTTCTCGAGCGTGGCATGCGGCACCGGCTTCTGATCCACCACGGCTACCGGCGCTTGCTCGCATCGACCGACACAAGGCGCGGCAATGACCCGGACTTCGCGGCCAAGAAGATCGGGCAAGCGCTGCAGCAGCGCCTGAGCACCTGCCATTTCGCAACTCAGTCCGTCGCATACGCGCACCGTCAGGGCAACAGCTGCGGAACCTGCGCCCTGCGCATCCTCTTTCACCACGTCGAAATGATGATAAAACGTCGCGACCTCGTAAACCTCGGCCTGGGACAGGTTCATCAGGCGTGCCAGCGCGGCCAAATGCGGCGCCGCAAGGCGCTTGTGGCGGTCGTTGATGAGATGCAGGTACTCGATCAGAAGATCGTGTCGCAACGGCTCAGTGCCCACCAAGGCCTCGACTTCCGCCAACGCCTTGGGATCGACGACACGCCCGCGCGGGCCTTGGCGCTTACGTTGCTTGCTGACACCGGGCTTCGGAAAAGGGACGACGATTTCGTTCAAATAATTGCACTCCGCGGGCCGTGTTTCGGTCTGCGTGTATCATACGCTTCGCCATGTCCAACGCGCTCGAAAGCCCTGTAAATACGCTGCTTACGTCGCAAGCTGCAGAGCGTCTGATCGACGCTCATCTTTCGTGCTTATCGCCTGAAACGCGCGCCTTATCACTTTGTGTCAGCCGTGTACTACGCGAGGATGTTTTTGCAGAGCGAGACAACCCGCCATTTGACCGCGTTTGCATGGACGGGATCGCCTTATCGAGCACAGCACTGCGTCACGGCCAGCGGCGTTTCGTCATGCTAGGCACGCAAGCGGCGGGGGCTCCGGCGTTGCGACTTGAGGATCCCGACGGCGCGATCGAGGTCATGACGGGAGCCATCATGCCGTTTGGCGCGGATTGCATCGTGCCTCTGGAGCAGTACACGCTGGCGGACAACGTGGCGATGCTGCAGTCCGACGTCGTGATGAAGCCGCATCACAACGTGCAATTGAAAGGTGCCGACGGGCCCTGCGGTGTCCTGATGCTGAGGAGCGGTACGGTGCTGGGGGCTCCTGAAATCGCGGTGGCTGCGTCCGCCGGTAAATCTCACCTGCAGGTCAGTTCGCAGCCGGCATTCATGGTGATTTCGACCGGCAACGAATTGATCGAGCCAGGCGAGCCGATCGCCGCTCACCAGGTACGCCGCTCGAATGCCTACGCGGTGGTCGCCGCCCTGCGTGCGCGTGGTTTCGATCGGGTTGCCGATGACCACATCGCGGACGACGAAGCACAGTTGCACTCGCGATTGCGACTGCACCTGGAAACCTATGACGTCGTGATCTTGAGCGGCGGCGTCTCCATGGGGAGATTCGACCTCGTACCCAAGGCCTTGGCGTCGCTCGGCGTTCGTGAAATTTTCCATCGGGTCGCACAGCGGCCCGGCAAACCGATGTGGTTCGGTGTCGGGCCGCGCGGCCAGGCCGTGTTCGGATTGCCAGGCAATCCTGTCTCCACCTTGGTATGCCTGGTGCGCTATATCATTCCAGCCATCAACTCGGCCATGGGCGCGCCCCGTCTCCCTGACGCGCGCCTCGCCTTGAGTGCCCCCGTGACGTTCAATCTGCCGCTCACCTTGTTCCTGCCGGTCACCATAGAGCACGACGGCTGGGGTCGTCCCTGGGCGAGCCCGCGTCCGACCAATACCTCCGGCGACTATCTGACGCTGGCGGGTACGGACGGTTTCGTCGAACTGCCACCGGGACCGACTATCTATGACAAAGGTTTCGTCGCTAATATCTATCGCTGGTAACAACTGTTCAAAACGAGGTACGTCATGAAGAACTCAATGAAGATCCAGGCGTCGGCAAGCATCTTGTGCATGGGCACGCTCGTTGCCGCCGCGGCGCTTGCTGCTGACGTCAAAGTCAAGCTCAGCGGTGCTGAAGAGACGCCGCCGGTGACGACATCCGCCACGGCCGCCGGCACTCTCGTCGTCGGCGACGACAAGTCAGTGCGCGGCACCGTCAAGAGCACGGGGCTCGACGGCAACGTCGCGCACATTCACACCGGTGCAAAAGGCAAGGCTGGCCCGCCCATCATCACACTCGACAAGGGTCCCGACGGAACATGGGTCGTACCGGCCGGCGCCACACTGACGGATGACCAATTCAAAGCATTCAAGGCGGGCGAACTCTACGTCAACATTCACAGCGAAGCGCACAAGGGCGGCGAGATCCGCGGCCAGATGACTCCGTAACGCGGCGCGGCCATGCAGACCGTGCGCAGTGAACGAGAGAAAATGCTCGCCGGCGAGCTTTACGACGCAACCGATGCAGGTCTGGTGCGCGGGCGCGAACAC